>JARXAQ010000034.1 GCA_029865825.1 Rhizobium sp. | reverse complement strand
AGTTCCGACTGGCCAATCGCCGCCTCATTGGCATCTAGCGCTTGCTTCAGCGCCTCGATGTCAGCGCGCTTTGCGTGTAGAGCCGCATGCCGCACCAGCGACATCTCCAGAAAGATGCGGGAGTTGAAGAGGTTCTTGATCCCGTCCGATTCTGTCAGGAGGTGACCAATCGCACCTTCGACGGCCTTGAGCGCGGTGTCATAACCCGGACGTCTCGCAATCGGGCGATAGCGCGGCCTCGCCTCCAGCAGGCCGCGGCTTGCCAGTGTCGTCACAGCCTCCCGAACGACGGTGCGGCTCACGCCGTAGATCTCCATCAACTCGCGCTCCGACGGCAGGTGGGCGCCGTCAGCGAGATCGCCGGAAACGATTTGGCGCTCCAGCGAACGGATGACGTTCGATGCGGCTCGCTTGTCGCTGTGTGGGCTCAAGTCATCTTCAATCATGGTCATAGCCTTTTGTAGTTTGGAGTGATCTACGGCGCAAGATCCCTAAGTTTGGTACGACGAAAAATATTTCCTGAACGGCTGGGTTGACGAAAGTCGCGCAATAGGCCTTAATCATCTCAGTTTTCGTCGTACCAAAGAGACGCGATATGTTGATTGAATTTGCCGAACTGGCCCGCGGCGGTTCCCCGGTCCAAACAAAAATGTTTGTCGGTGGGCGGTGGGTGTCAGGATCAGCAGGCAGCCAACAGCCGGTCGAGAACCCGGCGAACGGGTCTGAGATTGCATTTACGCCCATGGCTTCGGCGGCGGAAACCGAGGAGGCTGTTTCAGCAGCGCGTCTGGCCCAGCCACTTTGGGCAGCTCTCGCTCCCATAGAGCGCGGACGGCTCGTGGCGCTGCTTGCGGACCAGGTGATCGAGCATGCGGAGGTGCTCGCGCAACTGATCACGATGGAGCAGGGCAAACCGATCGGGCAGGCACGCGGAGAAGTCGGTGCGACGGCAACATTTCTCCGCTACGCCTCCGAACAGGCGCGCCGCATCGAAGGTGAGATCGTGCCTTCCGATGCGCGCAACGAGGAAATCTGGGTTCGCCGGGTCCCGCATGGGGTCGTGACAGGGATTACAGCCTGGAACTATCCGGCAGCGCTTGCTGCCCGCAAGCTGGGCCCGGCGCTCGTGGCAGGGAACACCTTCATCCTCAAATCTCACGAGTTCACGCCGTTATCGGGGCTCTTTATTGCCGCGCTTGCCGAAAAGGTCGGCTTTCCCGCTGGCGTGATCAATGTCGTGACCGGCGATGGGCGCGTCGCCGGCTGCCGGCTTGTCGAGCTTTCGGACATGGTGACGATGACCGGATCGACCCGGGCGGGGCGGGAGATCTATCGAGCTGGTGCCGATGATATCAAGGTCGTGCGCCTTGAACTTGGTGGCAAGGCGCCGTTCATTGTTATGGAAGACGCTGACATTGACGCGGCTGTCGAGAGTGCGGTCACGGCGCGGTTCACGAATTGCGGACAGATCTGCACATGCAACGAACGCATGTATCTGCACAGATCCATCTCAGAGGAGTTCCTAGAGAAGTTCGTGGCCCGAGTGAAGGCGTTGACGATCGCGCCGCCGCTCGAGGATCCGGATCTGGGCCCGAAGATCAGCGCCGGTGAAGTGTCCAAGGTTGAGGACATCATCACTCGAAGTGTCGGGGAAGGGGCCGAAGTACTTCTGCGTGGAGGAGCGGTCACCGACGGGCCGCTGAAGTCGGGTCATTTCATGGCGCCGACTGTTCTTCTCACCACGTCCAATGGCAACCCGGCGATGCGGGAGGAAATCTTCGGCCCGGTGGCGATTGCCATGGCCGTTGACGACTTCGAGCAGGCGCTGGCAAACGCCAACGACACCGACTTCGGTCTCTCCGCCTTTGTCTACACCAAGGATCTGCGTCGTCTGATGCGGCTGACCAATGAGCTCAACTTCGGTGAGATCTACTTCAATCGGACGAACGGAGAGCTCGTTCAGGGCTTCCACAGCGGCTGGGGGCTTTCAGGGATCGGCGGCGAAGACGGCAAGCACGGCTTCGACGGCTATCTGCGAAAGAAGACCATGTATGTGAATTGGTCCTGAAGTTTCGGAGGAAAGGCGCTTGCATGGTGCGAGCGCTATAAGAGGAGGATGACATGTATAGACGGGCATTTCTGACGACGACGGTGCTGGCTGCCGTAACCGCGATGACGAGTTTCGGGCTGAACGCTCAGGAGCTGCCGAAGCTGGAGAAGAAGGCAACTTACAAGGTTGGTTTCGCCCAGACCGAAAGCAACAATCCCTGGCGCATCGCCCAGACCAACAGCATGAAGGCCGAAGCTGAAAAGCTTGGGCATCAGCTTGTCTACACGGATGCAGCAGGCTCTGCTGCCAAGCAGGTTTCCGACGTCAACTCGATGATCGCCCAAGGCGTCGACCTGATTTTCCTCGCTCCACGTGAGGAAAAGCCGCTCATCCCCGCAGTCATGGCCGCCAAGAAGGCAGGCATTCCGGTCATCCTGCTTGACCGGAGCGTGGATCCGTCGCTCGCCAAGGCCGGCGAAGACTATCTGACCTTCATCGGCTCCGACTTCGTCGAGGAGGGACGGCGGATGGCCGAGTGGTTGATCAAGAACGCGGATGGCAAGACCAAGATCATCCAGCTCGAGGGAACAACCGGCTCGTCCCCCGCAAACGATCGCAAAAAGGGTTTTGATGAGGCGATCCAGGCTGCGGGTGGTTTCGAGATCGTGGCATCCCAGTCCGGTGACTTCGCGCGCGACAAGGGCCGCCAGGTGGCTGAAGCACTGCTGCAGGCGCATCCCGACGCAAACGTTATCTATGCCCATAACGACGAAATGGCGATTGGTGCTATCTCGGCGGTGGAAGCGGCTGGCAAGGTGCCCGGCAAGGATATTCTCATCCTCTCGATCGATGGTGGCAAGGAAGCCGTTCAGGCGGTGGTTGATGGAAAGATCGCGGCCGTGGTCGAATGCAATCCGCGCTTCGGACCCAAGGCCTTCGAGACCATGATGCGCTATGCGAATGGCGAGACGATCGCCCCGATCCTGGTCAACGAAGACAAGTTCTACGATGCCAGCAACGCTGCCGCCGAATTGGCGAACGCATACTGATCTGATTAGGCGCGGCGGCGGGCGCTTCTGCCCCGCCGTCGTCCGAGATCTCATTGGAAGGACGTGATCCCGTGCCCCTGCTTGTCATGGACTCCATCACAAAGAGCTTTGCCGGGCTGAAGGCTCTGGACGCAGTCTCCCTCGCCATCGATCCAGGTGAAGTCATGGCACTTGTCGGTCAGAACGGCGCTGGGAAATCGACGCTGATCAAAATCCTGACCGGTGTCTATCGCAGAGATACCGGATCCATCCAGTTTTCCGGCCAGGAAGCTGACTTCCCGATGCCGGCCGATGCCGAAGCTGCGGGCATCGCGACCATCTATCAGGAGATCAATCTGGCGCCACAGCGCTCTGTCGCGGAAAACATCTATCTGTCCCGCGAGCTCCGGCGCTTCGGCCTGCTCGACAGCCGCGCGATGCGCCGGGGGGCGGAGAAGATCCTTGAGAGTTTCGAGCTATCGATCGATGTCGACCGCCCGGTCGGACAGTTCGACGCCGCGACCCGCCAGATGGTGGCGATTGCGCGTGCGGTTCTTCAGGACGCCCGGCTCGTCATCATGGATGAACCCACCTCCTCCCTAGACGAGCGCGAGGTTGATATCCTGTTCAGGACGATCCGCACCCTTAAGCAGCGTGGCGTATCTATCATCTTCGTTGGGCACAGGCTGGATGAACTCTACGCTGTCTGCGACAGCGTCGCGATCATGCGGGATGGCCGACTGGTGGCCCGCGGTGCAATGGCCGACTTCCCAAAAATCGAACTTGTCCGGCACATGCTTGGCAAGGAGCTGGATGCGCTAGCGCTCGTGGCGCCGGAAAAGGACAAGGTCTCGAGGCCGGTGCGGCTGGAGCTCCAAGGTGCTTCCGCCGGCACGCGCGTCGTCAACGTCGACCTCAAATTGCGTGAAGGCGAGATCACCGGCCTTGCAGGACTTCTCGGTTCAGGGCGCAGCGAAACGGCGCGACTGATTTTTGGGGCGGACAAACTTGAGAAAGGCGCGCTTACCCTTGATGGGCGCGACAGGCACTACCGGGAGCCATCGGATGCGATCGCGGATGGGATCGGTTTTGTATCCGAGGACCGAAAGATTGACGGGATCATTCCCGATATGTCCGTGCGGGAAAACATGACGCTTGCTCTGCTTCCGAAACTGAAGCGTGCGGGGATCGTTGACCGACGCAGGCAGGACGAGATTGCGCTCCGCTTCATCAAAGCACTGTCGATCAAGTGCTCTTCTCCGGACCAAGCTATCAAGGAACTGTCTGGTGGTAACCAACAGAAGGTGCTTCTGGCCCGATGGCTCGCCACCGATCCGCGCGTTCTAGTCATCGATGAGCCGACACGCGGGATCGATATCGGCGCCAAGTCGGAAATCCTAAAGCTTTTGCGCAACCTCGCTGATGAGGGTCTCAGCGTGCTGATGATTTCCTCCGAACTGGAAGAACTCCTGGCTTGTTCTGACAGTGTCAGCGTCCTCAGTGATGGCCGTTCCGTCGCGGTTCTTCCGCGCGGCGAGCTGAGTGAACCCGCTCTGATCTCTGCCATGGCCCATCAGGGGAACTGATATGAGCAATCCGCAAATTTCCTCATCGACGGCAGAGGTCCCTCGGGTCCGTAGAGAATTCCTTCTCTACGCGAGCCGTTATGGAACACTGGTCGCGTTCCTCGCACTTGTCGCACTCAACATCGCCATCACCCCCAACTTCCTTTCGATGCAGACGCTGACTGTCAACCTGACCCAGGTCGCGACGATCGTCATCGTGGCCATCGGAATGACGCTTGTCATCGCGACCGGCGGGATCGACCTCTCGGTCGGGTCATTGATGGCGATCTCCGGCGCCATTGCGCCGATGATCTTCATGCATCCCGCGTGGTCGGAAGCGACGATGCCGATCGCGATTGCGCTCGCGATCCTGCTGCCTGTTGCTGTTGCGGCGGTGCTGGGGCTCTTCAATGGCATGCTCATCATCAGATACGGCATTCAGCCCATCATCGCCACGCTCGTGCTCTTTATCGCCGGGCGCGGCATTGCGCAGGTGATGACAAACGGCAACCTCCAGGTGTTCCGGAATGAAAGCTTCCAGTTCATCGCGATGGGCAAGGTCGCAGGCATACCCACACAGGTGATCTTGATGATGGTCATCGTCGTGATCGCCTGGGTGGTAACCCGCTACACGGTGATCGGACGGCAGATCATTGCAGTCGGCGGCAACGAGCGGGCAGCACGTCTCGCCGGGCTACCGGTGCGACGGGTCAAGCTGTGTGTCTACATGATCAGCGGAGCGCTGGCCGGCCTTGCCGGGCTGGTAGTGATCGCCCGCAACTCGGCAAGTGATGCAAATCTCGTTGGTCTCGGCATGGAGCTGGACGCCATTGCGGCGGTTGCGGTGGGCGGGACGCTGCTGGCCGGTGGGCGCGCCAATGTCATTGGCACCTTGCTTGGCGCCTTCGTCATCCAGCTTGTCCGCTACACGCTTCTCGCCAATGGCGTTCCGGACGCAGCCGCCCTGATCGTCAAGGCGGGTCTCATCGTGTTCGCCGTCTACATTCAGCAACGCGCAGACAAGAGTTGAGGATCGGAAATGAATAGGCTCATGCATGCCTTCACCTTTGGATCTCCCGCTGAACTTGCCCGCATCGGTGTGATCCTCGCTCTCGTCGCCCTGATCATCTTCGGCGGCCTGCGCTACGACAATTTCCTGTCCGCGTTCAACATACTGAGCTTTCTCAGATACAATTCCATGTTCGCCTTGATTGCGCTCGGGATGACATTCGTGATCATCACTGGCGGCATTGACCTGTCGGTCGGCGCAACGGCCGCCATGGCAAGTGTCGTCGCAGCGTTGCTCTCTGGGTACCACTGGGCGGCCGGTCTCGGCGGCGGCGTGCTTGCCGGTCTTGCTGTCGGCCTGCTGAACGGCTTCCTGGTAAGCCGGATGCGGATACAGCCGTTCATCGCCACGCTGGCGACGATGCTGGCCGCCTCGGGAACCGGCCTTCTGCTGGCAGGCAACCAGTCCGTCTCCGTCTCTTATGAAACAGGCTTCACAGCCATTGGTCAGGACGACTTTCTAGGCTTCCCGATCGCTGCATGGATTGCGGGTTTGGCCTATCTGGTTGGCTGGCTGGTCCTCGAAAAACGTCCCGTTGGCCGACATATCCTCGCGATCGGCGACGGCGAGCAGACTGCCCGCATGATGGGTCTCAAAGTAGAGCGAAACCTGGCGCTCGTTTACGCGGCCTCTGGCGCGCTCGCCGGACTTGCAGGCGTCATTCTTGCCTCTCAGTTCGGTGCGGGGCAACCGACCGAAGGGGTCGGCTGGGAGCTCTTCGCCATCGCCGCCGTGGTGGTTGGAGGCACATTGCTCACGGGCGGCTCTGGTTCCGTCGGAGCGACGCTTGCAGGTGCATTGTTGCTTGGCCTGGTCTTCAACATCCTAAATTTTGAAAATGGCCTCGGCTGGATATCGCTCTCCGCCTACTGGCAATCGATCATCCGCGGCGCCTTTCTTCTCGGCGTAGTCATACTCCAGGCCCGCCTCCAGCAACGCGTGAAGCTGTCCTGAAAGGAATATCACAATGATCGGTTCCTCTATCACTGATCTGCAGGCACGGCTCTTTCGTGTGCCGCTGGATGAAGTCCTTTCGGACGCCATGCATGGGGACCACACCCATTTCGAACTGGTCACCGTGACGGTCACGCAGGCGGATGGCACGGTTGGTACCGGCTACACCTATACGGGCGGGTTCGGTGGCAGGGCGATTGCCGCAATGATCAACCACGATCTTCGTCCACTGCTGCTTGGGCGGGATGCGAGCCCGGTGGAAGAAGTCTACGAGGCCATGCAGTGGGCCGTGCATTACGTCGCCCGTGGCGGGATCGCCTCATTCGCGATCTCGGCGGTCGATATCGCACTCTGGGACTTGAGAGGACGGGTAGAGGCACTGCCGCTTTGGCGAATGGCAGGCGGAGCCGGCAGAACCGCCAAGGCCTATAGGGGGGGGATCGATCTCAACTTCCCGCTGGAAAGACTGCTGGAGAATGTCGGCTGCTATCTGGAAGAGGGCTATGAAGCCGTCAAGATCAAGGTCGGGCAGCCGAGCCTCCGGGAGGATGTGACCCGTGCGGAGGCCGTGCGCGCGCTGCTGGGTCCAGACCGCAAGTTCATGGTCGACGCGAACTACGCGCTTGATGTCCCCCAGGCGATCGCAGCCGCTCGAGCCTTTCAGCCGCTCGATCTTCTCTGGTTCGAGGAGCCGATAATCCCGGACGACTATGCCGGCTATGCCCGCATCGCAGATGAGACCGGAATGCCGCTCGCGATGGGCGAGAACCTGCATACGATCCACGAATTTGAATACGCGCTGGCGCAATCCAAGCTGACCTATCTGCAGCCCGATGCCTCCAACTGCGGCGGGATCACCGGTTGGCTTGCGGTAGCTGAGCGCTGCGCAGCGCATGACATTCCCGTCTGCAGTCATGGCATGCAGGAGCTGCATGTCAGCCTCGTTGCTGGCCAGACAATTGCCGGCTGGATCGAAGTGCACAGCTTCCCCATCGACCGCTACACCTCCAGACCGCTCGTTCTCGAACATTCTCGGGCCGTGGCGCCGGATGTACCCGGCACCGGGGTGGAATTCGACTGGGCCCGATTGGCCCCCTATGCAATCTTCTGAGGAGTTCATCATGCCGAATATCGCCGCCCATTACAAAGGTGACCACCGTTTTGAGCTGCGAGACGCACCTGTCTTGCCGCCCGCCGTAGATGAAGTTCAGATCGAAGTTGCCTGGTGCGGCATCTGCGGAACCGATCTGCATGTCTTTCACGGCGCCATGGATCAGCGCGTCGGTTCAAACCGCATCATAGGCCACGAAATGTCTGGCACTGTTGCAGCCGTCGGGGCAGGTGTCTCGGGTCTTGCCATCGGCGACAAGGTGGTCGTCCGCCCGTTGAAGCCTTGCGGTCACTGCCCCGCCTGCGCTGCCGGGCACTCCCATATCTGTCACAACCTGAAATTCCTCGGGCTCGATACCGACGGCGCCATGCAGCGGTACTGGACCGTGCCGGCTTATGCCGTTCACAAGCTTCCGGAAGATATGCCGCTTGATCTGGCAGCCCTTGTGGAGCCGCTGGCGGTAGCATGCCATGACATCGAAAGGGCACGGCTTGCACCCGGCGAAACCGTTCTGGTCATCGGTGGTGGCCCGATCGGCATGCTGATTGCGATTGCGGCAGCCAAACGCGGCGCGCGGGTGCTGCTGTCGGAGATCAACCTCTCCCGCCTGACGCTTGCCGCCTCTTTCGGTATCGGCGCGTTCGATGCGTCCAGAACCGACGTGGCGCGCGAGGTCATGGCGGCCACGGGCGGGAAAGGCGCTGACGTGGTCTTCGAGGTCTCAGGTGTCCAGGCGGGCGTGGATCTGATGACGGAGGCTGTTTCGACCCGAGGTCGGGTGGTCATGGTCGCCATCCACGCCAAGAAACCGGTCATCGATCTCTTCCGCTTCTTCTGGCGAGAGATCGAGATGCTCGGCGCGCGGGTTTATGAGCCGCAGGACTACGAGGCTGCCATCGATTTGCTTGTCCGACATGGTTCGGAGATCGGTCGCGTTATCACCGAGCGCCGGCCCTTGAGCGAAATTCAGACCGCATTTGAATCGTTCGAGGCGAACGGCACCTCAATGAAGACGCTGCTGAACTGCCAGGAGGGCACGGCTCAATGAATCCCTTCGACCTTACGGGCAAGACGGCCGTTGTCACTGGAGCCCGACGCGGTATCGGCGCAGCGATTGCGATCGCTCTTGCAGAAGCCGGCGCCGACATCATCGGCGTTTCCCTGACGATGTCGGAAGATGGTGCGGAAACCGGAAGCGCCGTGCGGGCCTGTGGCCGCCGCTTTGCCGGGATCGCCTGCGATTTCTCAGATCGTGACAAGGTCCTGGAGCTGGGAAAGCGACTGGCAGATATGCCCGTCGACATTCTGGTCAACAACGCTGGCACCATTAAAAGGGCGCCAGCCGCCAAACACCCGGCGGAATACTGGGACGAGGTTCTGGAAACCAACCTTTCGGCTCAGTTCTTTCTGACCCAGGCCATCGGTCAGCAGATGATTGCGACGGGCCGCAAAGGCAAGATCATCTTCACGGCGTCTCTCCTGACGTTCCAAGGAGGTGTTAACGTTCCCGGCTATGCGGCCAGCAAGGGCGGTGTCGGGCAGCTCGCGAAGGCCTTCGCCAACGAGTGGGCGGCAAAGGGCATCAATGTAAACGCAATCGCTCCGGGATACATAGCGACCGACAACACCGAGGCTCTTCGCAACGATCCGGAACGCGCGGCTTCAATCCTTGCACGTATTCCCGCCGGCAGATGGGGAGAGGCCAAAGATATGGCAGGTCCTGTCGTCTTCCTTGCTTCCATGGCGTCGGACTATGTGCACGGTACCATAGTAACGGTGGATGGGGGCTGGATGTCGCGCTGACAGTATTGCCGCAACGCTCGGAGAGAAGGCATTTCATGAAATTGTGCGGGTCAGCGGTTGGGCGTCCCGGGCCGGGCAATTAGCTTGCTTACGGATGGTGTGCGACTACCGCGCAGGAAGTCGCGCAAGAACGGGGTCAATAAAGGAAATTCGCTCAGCGCGGCTTCAGTGCATCAGATTTGCTTCTCTAGCAGCCTCGATGAAATAAGCCCGTGCCTCTTCTGCCGGTTTTCGTCCCGCTATTGCAGCGCGACAATAGCTGCGCGCCCGCACGTAACCTGGGCCCCGCATGTCAGGCCATTCGTCGGTTAGGACAAGAAGTGCAACGAAAGGTCCGTCCACTCGCACCAAACCGCTGAGCGGAGTTGTAAGCTGGACGGGATTCTGCCACTTGTTCATAACATTTTTTCCTCCGTGAGCCGCAATTCGCGCACTGATGATGCCGATTTCACGAGTCTCCCACGTCGAGAACGCGCATGGAAACTTTTGGTTTCATCCGTCCCTCGTAGTAGCTTGGCATAAAGGTACCGACTAACGTCCAGATCGCCCTGGTTTCGAGCGATGCTGCTGGTTTTGTGGCCCGGTCGCCGCCTTGGGGCGTATGGGGGTGTATTAGATTACCTGGACGATAGCGGCTTTGCTTCGCGGTGCTCGTCATTCCCGCCTCGCCCTTGATTGTAAGCTCTGGGACAAATGAGTTTGCCAATTCTCCCAGCGGGGCAGTCGGCATCAAGAACTGAGCACCAGGGTTCTCCCCCACAGGGTTGGGATTACGGCTTAGCACCCGACAGAGGCAGCCAATTCGTCCTCCATCGCGGTAGAGACGTCTTCCTAGTGCGCGCCGTGAACTACCGCTGTATCTACGAGGTATCCCAATCATCAACCACGTGGTTTCCGTTGGCGCAGAAGTGTCTCTGACAACTCAACCCATGTCGGCGCATGATCACTGGTATGTTCCCAGCTACGAACGTCGCGGTCGACGCCGACCCTTAGGAGCTTTTTGTTAAGGTCTGGACTGAGAAGGAAATGATCGATCCTTAGTCCCGCATCCCGGCCGAAGGCATTCCGGAAATAGTCCCAAAATGTGTATATGCGTTCGTCTGGGTGAAGCTCTCGTAGCGCGTCCGTCCATCCCTGCGCGACCAGCCGCCTATATGCGCCCCTGACCTCGACCCGGAACAAAGCATCGTTGGCCCAGCGTTCCGGCTTGTAGACATCCAGGTCTGTCGGAATCACGTTGTAGTCGCCGGCGAGGATGACCGGGACCTTCAACGCGAGCAACTCGGCGGCATAGGTAGACAAACGCTTGAGCCAACTCAGCTTGTACTCGAATCTCGGGCCTGGATAAGGGTTGCCGTTCGGAAGATAGAGGCAGCCGATAAGCATCCCTCCGACCGCCGCTTCGATGTATCGACTTTGTAGATCGTCCGGGTCGCCGGGCAAGCCTTTGCGCGTGAGCAACGGCTGCTTTCCCTTCGCGAGGATCGCGACGCCATTCCAGGATTTCTGTCCGTGCCAGATGGCACCGTAACCTGCTTCCTCTATCGCCTTCGAAGGAAACCTGGCGTCAGGCGCTTTCAGCTCCTGAAGACAGACAACATCCGGAGATGCCTCCTCGAGCCATCGCAGCAGCACTTCGAGGCGGCCGTTGACACCATTCACGTTGTAAGTGGCGATCTTCACGGCCTAGCGTTTGTGATCGCCCTTGTCCCCCTCGCCAGATTTCGCATCATTCTTCGCGTCGTGGCGCTTGTCGGCGGACAGGGAGCGTCCGACGTCGACGGATTCCTTGAACTTGCCGTCCTCGTCACGGCGCACATAGCGTTTGTCGGTTCCGGTATCGATAAGCTCACGCTTCGACATAGCTGTCCTCCTGTCCATCAGTAAGATCGCGGCGGACCGATTGGGCGCTCGCCTGGCGTTTCGTTGCCCGCAGCGAGAAAACGGAAAAACCGCTGCGTTCACCATCTCGGCCGTGTCCGTTTGACACGCCGCGACCTCGATACCGAAACCATAAAGCCACAGGAATGTTCCTGAATTCGGGAGGATACCGATGAGCGATGACCCTGGCACGCCAGACGGCAGATACTTCGTGGTCAAAGGGCGGCTCTGGCGCAAGAGTGACCCGCGGCTCCCGCCGCCTACTTGGTTCCGGCGCTTTCGTGGAGTGCATCGTGTCATCCAGGGCGGAGGGTCGACGTGGTTGTTTTAAACGCAATCTCCGAAATACGTGTCGCGGAAAAGGGGGCGTGAAACCACTGGGGTGCCAGCAGCGTTTGAGGAGGTGATAGAGCAAAAGGACAAGTTGACATGGCAGACGACAGCACCACGACAATACGAGCAACGTTTGAAACCCGAGCGGCAGCTGACCTCGCCGTCGAACACCTTGTCCAGCAACACGGTATTTCCCGGCCGGATATTTTCATTCAGTCTGCGGGGGGGCAGAACACCGCCGGGTCCAGGCCGTCCGGCGGTGATGCCTCGCACGAAGACGGTGCTCGCCGTGACGGGGCCCTCGAAGGCGAGATCGAGGTCTCTGTGGATATCACCGCCGATCAGATCGCCGCTGTCAAGCGAAGCTTCGGAGATGCCGGAGCGATCCGCGTCTCGGGAAAATAGCAGTTTACGGGTCCGCCTTTACGTGGGTCTCGTTTTTCTTGCGTTAGGATTAGAAACCATGCCTGACAATCTCTCGACGTATCGCGGCAAGCGCGATTTCAAAAAGACTGCCGAGCCCAGCGGAGAGGCGAAGGTCAGCACGTCAAACCGTCGTCGGTTTGTGATCCAGAAGCATGACGCGACGCGGCTGCACTACGATCTTCGGCTGGAGCTGGATGGAGTGTTCAAGTCCTGGGCGGTCACAAGAGGTCCCTCTCTCGATCCCGGCGACAAGCGCCTTGCGGTTGAGGTGGAAGATCATCCGCTCGACTACGGAGATTTTGAAGGCACCATCCCCAAAGGCCAGTACGGCGGTGGGACGGTTATGCTGTGGGATCGGGGCTACTGGGAGCCGGAGGGAAAGAAGACGCCGGAAGAGGCGCTCGCCAAGGGTGATTTCAAGTTCACGCTAGAGGGTGATCGACTACACGGCAGTTTCGTGCTTGTCCGCATTCGGCATGATCGCGATGGCGGCAAACGCACAAATTGGCTGCTGATCAAGCATCATGACGACTATTCTGTCGAGGATAATGGCGCAGCCGTGCTTGAGGAGAACAATACCTCTGTGGCATCCGGCCGAACGATGGAAGCTATCGCATCCGGCAAAGGCAAGAAGCCAAGGCCGTTCATGCTGCAAGGCGGCGCGGTTGAGGCGGATGCGGTGTGGGACAGCAATCACGGTCTTGCCGCCGAAGAGCGCGAGGCTGGGTCAAAGACCGCCGCCAAGTCAGCGAAGAAGCCCGCGGCCGCCAAACGCGCCAAATCCTCGATGCCGGACTTTGTCGCGCCGCAGCTTTGCGAGACGCTGTCCCGTCCGCCATCTGCGAATGGCTGGATCCACGAAATCAAGTTCGACGGTTATCGCATCCAAATGCGGGTGGAGAATGGTCAGGTCACCCTGAAGACCCGCAAGGGCCTGGACTGGACCGCGAAATGGTCCGCGATCGCTGCGTCGGCATCCAGGCTTCCCGATTGCATCATCGATGGTGAGATCTGTGCCCTCGATGAAAACGGCGCTCCCGATTTTGCCGCCCTGCAAGCAGCGCTATCGGAAGGCAAGACCGACGATCTCGTCTTTTTCGCCTTCGATCTAATTTTCGCGGGGAACGGAGACCTTCGGGAGTTGCCTTTGACCGCGCGGAAGGAGACGCTGGAAAGCGTGCTCTTGGACGCGGGGGGCGATCCCCTTCTCCGCTTCGTAGAGCACTTCGAAACCGGCGGCGATGCGGTGCTGAAGTCTGCTTGCCGCCTGTCCCTAGAGGGTATCGTCTCGAAAAAGGCTGATGCGCCCTACCGATCCGGTCGCACTGAGACCTGGGCGAAATCGAAATGCCGGGCGGGTCACGAAGTGGTCATCGGCGCCTATGCCACGACGAATAGCAAGTTCCGATCGCTCTTGGTTGGCGTTAATCGCGGCAGCCACTTCGTCTATGTCGGCCGAGTCGGCACGGGATATGGCGCAAAAGTCGTCGAGACGCTCTTGCCGAAGCTGAAGGAAATGGAGACCTCAAAGTCATCGTTCACAGGCATCGGTGCGCCGAAGAAATCTTCCGACATCGTCTGGCTCAAACCCGAATTGGTCGCCGAAATCGAGTTCGCCGGCTGGACAGGTGATGGCCAGGTCCGGCACGCGGCGTTCAAGGGCCTTCGAGAAGATAAGCCGGCCGAGGAGGTGGAAGCGGAGACGCCCGCATCTCCAGTCGCAAACGAGGTGCCCGATCCGGAGAGCGCCACGCCGCCGCCGCCCAAGCGTTTCCGCAAGGGTGCGAAGGCCGAAGTCATGGGTGTGATGATCTCCAGTCCGGATAAGCCACTTTGGCCGGATGCCGGGGATAGCGAACCGGTCACCAAGCTCGATCTAGCGCGCTATCACGAAGCGGTTGGGCCGTGGCTGCTCGACCACATTAACGGTCGGCCGTGCTCGATTATCCGTTCGCCCGACGGCATTGGCGGCGAGCAGTTCTTCCAGCGCCATGCCATGCCTGGGACGTCAAACCTCCTGGAGCTCGTCACCGTCTTCGGCGACAAGAAGCCGTATTTGCAGATTGATCGTGTCGAGGGACTGGCTGCTGTTGCTCAGATCGGTGGCGTGGAACTTCACCCGTGGAACTGCGAACCCAATCAACCGGAAGTTCCAGGACGACTGGTCTTCGACCTTGATCCTGGTCCGGATGTTGAATTCTCCACTGTCGTCGAGGCTGCACGGGAGATCCGTGACCGCTTGGAGGAGTTGGGGCTCGTCAGCTTCTGTAAGACGACCGGCGGCAAGGGCCTGCACGTCGTCACGCCCTTGGCCGTGCCAAAGGGCAAGAAACTGAGTTGGGATGATGCGAAAGGCTTTGCCCATGATGTTTGCCAGGATATGGCGCGCGACAATCCGGATCTCTACCTGATCAAGATGGCCAAGAACCAGCGCGAGGGCCGCATCTTCCTCGACTATCTGCGCAATGACCGTATGGCGACCGCCGTCGCACCCTTGTCGCCACGCGCACGTCCAGGAGCGACAGTCTCCATGCCACTCAATTGGAGCCAGGTGAAAACAGACCTGGATCCCAAGCGGTTCACGGTCAGGACCGTACCGAAGATGTTGAAAAATAGTACGGCCTGGCAGGACTACTGCGATGGGCAGAGGCAACTGGAGCAGGCAATCAAGCGGCTGGCAAAATCCCGAAGGGTAGCTGCGTGAGGTTCTCGGGGGCCTCAGGTCGACGGCGTGCCGAATTAGGGGCAGACGGTTGAAAATGCCGAAAGCTGCTTTCGCTACACATGACAGCGCGACAGGACGTCGTGCCATCATATCAGCCGCGTGAGGATGATGCGATGCTCCAAAGGATTGCAGTTCAACGGGACCTACGCGGCAGGCATAGAAGTCGCTGCATGGGCGCTTTTGCTCAAACTAAGCGATGCACCGAAGGAGGCTTTGCCAGGCCACGCGACGCCGGGACGCCCTTCGGAAACCCGCTCCGCTCGCTATAATCCCTAATATCGCCGCGATGACGCGTATGGCGCGCTGTCGTTGCGCCCACGGCGATCAGATCGAGCAGTGTCACACCTGCCACCATCACCAGCGCTATCGCCAAATTGTCCCGTTTTGGATTGGCGGTATGCATGGCTGAGCCAAGTGTCACGATATCGATCCCGTCGCCGACGATGCGGCTTGCAAGTCCCACCTCCTTGTCGACAGAGAGCGTCATCATACCGGCCCCGACCTCGCGCAGGCCATACGCCCTGATCATGGTTTCCTGCCCATCCAGGCCGAGCGTACGTGTGATGCGATTTGCCCCGAAGAGTTGGACAAGCCCGAGGCCGATGCTGAACCAGCCGAGATTGCGGGCAAGTCGGTCGGAAGCCGAAAGCGAACTCCGTCCCTTGTGGAGAACCTTTGGATCGCCCTTGGAGCGCTTGAGTGTGCTGAATAAGTTCACGGCGGAACCTCCGGTTACGGCTTCAGGACGACTTTGATGCAACTGTCCTGTTTATCGCGGAACACTTTGTACATCTCAGGCCCGTCTTCGAGCCCGACGGTGTGGGTGATGACGAAAGAGGGATCGATCTGGCCCTCCTCGATGCGGTGGATGAGATCATCGGTCCAGCGCTTCACATGGGTCTGGCCCATGCGGAACGTCAGCCCCTTGTTCATCGCCATGCCCATTGGGATCTTGTCGACGAGCCCACTATAGACGCCGGGGATGGAAATGATGCCGCCGGGCCGGCATACATAGATCATTTCGCGCAGCACATGCGGCCGGTCGTTTTCCAGCATGAACATCTGCAGTGCCCGGTCCACCAAGCTGTCCGGATGGCTGATCGACACATGGCTTTCCATGCCGACCGCATCGATGCACTTCTGCGGTCCCTTGCCCTTGGTCAGTTCATTGAGCCGCTCGATGACGCTCTCTTCCTTGAAGTTGATCGGAGTTGCCCCGCCTGCCTCGGCCATGGAGAGCCGCTCCGGAAGATAATCGATGGCCACGACTTGCGCCGCGCCGAGCAGCACCGCGCTGCGGATTGCCATCTGCCCGACAGGTCCGCAGCCCCAGATGACCACGGTGTCCGTAGGTTCTATCTCGCACTGCATCGCTGCCTGCCATCCCGTGGGGAGGATGTCGCTCAGGAACAGCGCTTGCTCGTCGCTCATGCCCTCCGGCACCTTGATATGTGTGCTGTCGGCATAGGGGACCCGCAGATATTCCGCCTGTCCGCCGGGATAGCCGCCGGTCAAATGCGTATAGCCGAAGAGACCGGCGCCGCCGTGGCCGAATGCCTTGTCCGCCAGTTCCTTCTTCCGGTTGGTCGTCTCGCAAACCGAAAAATTGCCGCGCCGGCACTGCTCGCACTCGCCGCAGGTGATGGTGAAGGGAATGACCACACGGTCACCCTTCTTCAGGTTTCCGTTGATGCCCGAGCCAACTTCAACGACTTCGCCCATGGTCTCGTGGCCCATGATGTCACCGGGCATCATTGCTGGGATCAAGTTGTGGAAAAGATGCAGGTCCGACCCGCAGATCGCACAGCTTGTCACCTTGATGATCGCATCGCGCGGGTTTTCTATTTCCGGATCCGACACCCGATCACATCGGATGTCCTCCTTGCCGTGCCAAACCAGTGCGTGCATGATTTTCTCCGTGAAAAAGTTCGTCCAAGCGGTTGCCTGAAAAACACATGTCACCGCCCAACAAAGGCGGTTCCAACCTGTTCCCGAATGCGCCAAAGGGGTTGGAATGCGTTCCCCTTGAGGTGGGGGCAGGTGATAACCCATCTTGACAAGGTTCCAATACCGCCCGTGCCCGGTGGTTTCGGACGCAGCATGCCAATCACCACCCGTGTTCCCATTTGCAGAAGTCGATAGGGGCTCTCCGGTTCGTCTAAGCCAGAAGGGCTCAGACGTGAGACTTGCTCCTTCAAATCATGATTTCGCCACCGGTGACGGGAATGATTGCCCCGGTCATATAACTGGCGAGATCTGAAGCCAGCAAAACGTATGCGCCGGCAAGCTCGCCAGGTTGCCCAGCACGTTGGAGCAGCGTCTGCTTGCCGAAGTTTCTGACCTTCTCATCAGGCATCGTGGAGGGAATGAGTGGCGTCCAGATTGGTCCCGGAGCTACGGCATTGACCCGGATACCCTTGTGCGCAAGCATCGCGGCAAGTCCGGCGGTAAAGTTCGAAACCGCCCCTTTTGTCGAAGCGTAAGCTAGGAGTTGTGCGGATGGCTGGCGCGACTGGATGGACGTCGTGTTGATGATTGCGCTGCCAGGCTTCATGTGAGGGGCGGCCGCTTTGGCTAGATAGAAGGGGGCAAAGATGTTCGTCCGAAAGGTTTCGTCCCATTCCTCCGCTGAGATGTCACCTATATCGTCATAGGTGCGCTGGAAGGCCGCATTGTTAACCAGAATGTCCAGGCCGCCGAGTTGATCGACAGCCCGCTTGACCAAGTCCAGGCAGTGCTGTTCGGACTTTATGTCGCCTGGTGCAAGAACGGCGGTGCGCCCGGCATCCTCGACCCAGCGCGCGGTATCTTCGGCGTCCTCATCCTCGTTCAGATAGGAGATTATGACGTCGGCACCCTCGCGGGCGTAAGCGATTGCCACCGCTTTTCCAATACCAGAATCCCCGCCGGTGATCAGAGCCACCTTGTTTTGAAGCCGGCCGCTGCCTTGATAACTTGTTTCGCCATGGTCCGGCAGGGGTGTCATCTGTGCAGTTGTGCCGGGTGGACGCTGCTGATCACTTGGGTAAGGGGGGCTTGGGTAGCGCTGATCTGACATTGTTTCTTTCCGGTTGGTTTTGCCTCGAGTTTTCGATGTCCAATGTAACCACCGGCTTGAGGCGGTGTTCCCCCGCCCCAGATCTTCCTCATACCTTTGCCGACTCTCCGGCTTCGCGCCGAGCGACAAATTCGGCTGTCACTTCTGTCAAATTGTCGCTCAACCAGCGAGCCATGCTTTCTTCTTCGGAGAGGTTCTGTTTAAGAGACGCGATCGAGGCCTGAAAGCCGCCCATCTCGGCCATCACCAACAGAGAGTTGTAGGCTGCGATTTCGAAGTGCTCAAACGCGAAGTTGGCAAAGGAATTCTTCAGGATCTCGTCGTCCGCCATCGAATGACCCAGTGCTGCCATACTGCCAGAGGCAGAGAGCATCCAATCCTTGAGCGTGGAGTTGTCTTCATCAAGGCTTGCCAGGATGTCTTCAACACGCTTCATCTGTGTCTCTGTCTCGCGATAGTGTTCCTCAAGGCGCCTGGCAACTTGCGGATAATTTTCAATCCGCGAGATCTGCGGCTTGATGATCGAGAGCGCTTGATTTTCCATGGCGTGGGCGTTCTTCAGTCCGGTGACGAACAAGCTGCGTCTGTCTTCTGTCATGCTTCAACTCTCCTGTGTTGCTGGTGCCAAACCCAGTCATTCGCCAACAGTTCCACACGATCTCACGGAAGGAATGGTTGGGCTCAACGAGCCTTCGGAGACACTGTCTTCATCAATGATGCGCGCACCTCGCTGGCGTGTGGCATAACGCCAGATCCACTGGATGCTGACGAGAAGGCGCTTCTCGAAGTTGACCAGCAAGTAGACGTGTACGATTGCCCACAGCAACCAGGCGGACCGGCCCTTGAGCTGCCAGGAGCCGAAATCGAAGATAGCCGCATTTCTGCCGATAACGGCGGTGTTGCCTCGATTGTGGAAGTGAAAGGCAGGGATTGGCTCGCCTCGCAGCAGGTTTGACTTCAAGGCCCTGCCAAGAAAAACGCCCTGTTGCTTGGCCACCTGGGCGAGCGCCGGCAACGGTTTGCTCTCTCCATCTAGAGCGAGCGCGGTATCCCCGAGCGCGTAGATGCCGGCCTTCCCCTCGACGGAGAGGTCAGATGCAACCTGCAAGCGGCCGCCAGGGCCTGGTGACACACCAAGCCATTTCGCGGCGAGTGATGCCTTCACGCCGGCACCCCAGACGATGCAACTCGCCGGCAGAAAGGTGCCGTAGATCCTCACACCATCAGGCATGATCGCCTCGACCGCAGTGTTCAGACGGATATCGACGCCAATCCGCGTAAGATGCTCTGCAGCATACTCGGCGAGGTTTTCCGGGAAAGTCGCAAGGACGCGCGGGCCGGCTTCAATCAGCAATACTTGCAAATGATCCGCTCGCAGGGTTCGAAAATCACGGGCAATCATGAACCGTCCGAGCTCTGAAATTGCCCCCGCCATCTCGACGCCTGTCGGTCCGCCGCCAATCACCACACTGGTCAGAAGCTGGCGCTTTTCCTCCTCGTCCTGACTGCGTTCCGCCCTCTCGAAGGCCAGAAGAAGGCGGTGGCGGATCTGCCGGGCTTCGTGGATCGATTTCAAACCGGGCGCGTGCTGCTGCCAGTCCTGGTGGCCGAAATAGTTGTAATCCGATCCGGTAGCAAGCACGAGCCGATCATAGGAGATGTGCGTGCCATCCTTCAGTCGAACGGCTCGATTTTCATTGTCAACAGAGACCACTTCGCCCATGACGACCCGCACATTTCCATACCGTCCGAGTGTTCGTCGTATCGGCTCGGAGATATCAGCTGGAGACAGGGCGGCCGTTGCGACCTGGTATAGCAAGGGCTGAAAAAGATTGTGGTTGCGCCGGTTCCACGGTGGGTGATCGCCCGGTTGGGGCGGCTTGTTCGGATTTTCGATGACATATCCGGCTCTTGCGCCACGCGTTTGCTGCCGATGTCCAACACATGGGCGAAGTGAGCATGAGCATCGATGGCCGACACGACGAAAGCCAGTCTCAAAGCTAAAGCCTAGAGGTGTTGCCCACCCGCCGCGCTCTGATCTTGCAAGCGGGTCTGCCGCTCAGATCGGAATGATCGGCAGAGCCAGTGTCGCGTTTCTCACTGGCTTGTAAGCACGCGCATCTAACCAGCTTTGACAAGGAGCGTAGCGCTTATAAATCAGAGGCGTAGCCAAAAAATTGCGAGGCGACGATTCGAAGCCGTTGAAGTCAAAGACCCTGACGTCCAGTCAGATGCGAAGATTGTTTCCGCATCTGCCTGGACGTCAGGGTCAGCCATTCATCCGAGTGGCTGTGCGGCTTCCGAAACCTGATTGAGGATTTTCGCCGCAAGTGCCGCTTTCTCCTGCGGCAGGAAGCGACCGTATGCTTTACGACATCTGGTGTGTCCTAGATGGCATAGCTCGCCTGCTCATACGATCCGGTCTGCTTGAGGATATGCGTTGCCAGGGTATCGCTGAGATTATGCGATCCGTGCGGCGTGTAACGCGGGTGTGCTTCCAGTTTTGGTGACCAAATTGCCTAACGTCCTAGTAGTAGAGGAAAAATGATCCGTAAGAAGATCTTTTGATGCCAAATGATCCCTATTAGCATCACCTGGCTTGACATCCGTAGGTAGCGAGAGATATGTAAACATATCATAATGAGAGATATGAAACGTTAAGGTGTCAAATGAAGTCGGAACCGGAGGCTCTTCAGGACATCGGGCGGCTACTCAAGACGTCGCGCAAGGCTTTGGGCCTCACCCAGGAGCAGGTTGCGGATATGGCGGGTATATCGCGTCCGCGGTACCGCGAGATTGAGGCTGGAGCCAGCGCTGCCCGGACGACCACACTGATCAACATTGGTCGTGCGCTCGGCCTGGAACTGATGCTGATACCGCAAGCCATGGTCCCAGCAGTCGAAGCTTTACTGCAGCCAGGTGGCGCCGAAGATGATCTTCCTGCTTTCGTAGCCAGTCCTGAGGGTGATGGCAATGTCTGATACGCCTCTTGATCCAAGGTCCATAATCTCACTTGACGTGCTGCTGAATGACCTGAAGGTCGGTATGATCGTGAGGACGCCAGGAGACTTCAACGCGTTCAGCTTCGAGGAGAGCTATCGTCAGACGGGTGGTTTCCCAGTGCTCAGTCTGTCATTTCGCGCGGCACATGGAGGATTGCGGAAGGACCCGAAGCCTGTCGCAAGGGCTTTGCCATCGTTCTTCGCGAACCTTCTTCCAGAGGATAAACTGCGCGAGGCGATGGAGAAGCACCATTCAGGTAATGTGCGAGCAGGAAATGATTTCGATTTGCTTGCAGCACTCGGGTCGGATCTGCCGGGGGCTGTCCGAATTGTATCAAGCGAAGGGGCCGGTGCTCATAGTGAAGGTTTGACAACCTCCAGACCAAAGGCCCGGTTTTCGCTCGCCGGTGTGCAGATGAAACTCTCCGTTATCAAAAACACAGGCAAGGGCGGCGGTCTGACGATCCCCTTAGGCGACGAGCAAGGTTCATATATCGCCAAGTTTCCATCGACATCATTTCCCGGTGTCTCAGAAAACGAATTTGCAAATCTCGCATTGGCCGAAGCGATTGGTATGGACGTGCCGGAACGCGAGCTCGTGGAACAATCGCAGTTCGAGGGTATCCCGGCGGAGTTTGAGACGCTGTCCGATGGCAAAGTCCTCCTCGTCAAACGTTTCGATCGGGTTGCCGGTGGTGAGCGCGTCCATATCGAAGATTTCGCTCAGGTATTCGGCGTCTATCCGTCTCGAAAATATGAGGGTGCCGCCTATCATGATATCGCTGCGGCTCTTGGGGTCGCCGTTTCTTCAGCGGCAGCCCTCGAGTTCGTCCGACGACTGGCTTTGGCTGTGCTGACAGGAAATGGCGACATGCACCTCAAGAATTGGTCGCTGATTTATCATGGGAAGGGCGACAAGCCGGCACTCGCCCCGGTCTATGATGTGCTCTCGACCGTCCCTTACATTCCGTCGGACGCCATGGCACTGTCGCTGGCCGGTGAAAGGCCGTTCAAGGCAATGAACGCCCAGCGATGGAAAGTCTTCGCTCATCGTGCGCGACTGCCGGAAGCTGCTGTGCTGAAGGCTGTTACGGAGACGGTCGAGCGCGTCAACCAGTCTTGGTGGTCTCTGCCTGAACGAGCTGTTCTCCCCAATAAAGTATTGGAACGGGTTGATGCCCACATAAAGCTGATGTCGCCGATCCTCGGCACGTGCGCGGATTAGCAATTGGTATTTTTGCGTAACTCGTTGGCAGTTTCGTGGCGCACAGTGCCGATCGGGTCGCCGGTTCGATCCCTTCAAGGCGGCAATTCCGGACCTGATAGAAAAACGCCACGTCTTAGTGACTAAAATTTTAGCGTCGAGGAATGCGATGGTCGATATAGTCCCGTACCTGCGCAAGAGCTTTGTCGCGAGTAAGACGTTCCGATTGCAGTCCGGCGCGCAGCCAGAGCCCGTCGATCAAGGATGTGACAGTCAGGGCAACCGCCTCGCATTCACTGCGGGGCAGGAGGTGTACGAGGGCTGACATCAAGTTAGAGCGCATGCGGGCGTGGATCACCGCCTGAATGCGGGCGAGCTTGGGCTCGCGTGGCACCTCGGCACAGAGCGAAAGCCAGGCATGGCAGATTGATGGCTGGAAGAAACGCTCCTCGAAGTTGCCCTCGATGATGGCGTCCAGCCTTTCATAGGCAGTCGTAGCGCGTTTCAGCCGCGCGACAACGGCTTGGCCCAGCGCGACATTTGCTTCGCGCATGGCATGTTCGAAAAGCTCCTGCTTGTTGTGGAAGTAGTGGAGTACGATGCCCTTCGAGGCTCCGGCATGGATTGCGACTTTTTCAAGCGTCGCGCCGGCCATGCCTTCCCGCTGGAGAACCTCGAATGCTGCCTGCCGCAGTTCCTTGCGGCGGATTGCGCTGATTTTCGTAAGTTTCATGCCTATGTCCGTTCGTGTCCCCCACCATTGACAATTCTCCCGTAAAGATCAATTGTTGACCCAGTGGTCAATTAAATGACTAAAGGGTCAATCCAGGGGAGAAGTGCGATGATACAGCATTTGAAGACAGGTATGCTTTCCATACTTCTCGGCACTGTCGCACTCCCCGCACTTGCCGCTGACCCAGAAACCTGCAAGGTCGTCCGGATGGCCGAACCAGGCTGGAACGACCTGGCCTTCACCACCGGCATCGCGCTAACGCTCCTGAAAGCGCTGGGCTATGAGCCGCAAAGTTCTCTTCTTGGCATCGACGTGATCTATCTCAGCCTCAAGAACAAGGATCTCGACGTCTTCCTCGGTTATTGGGATCCGGCGATGGTGGCCTACTACAAGCCCTATAAGGACGACGGATCGGTCGAGGACGTCGTGACCAATCTCAAGGGCGCGAAATACACCTTTGCCGTACCGACTTACGTCTGGGAGGCTGGCGTCAAGGATTTCGCCGATCTGCAGAAATTCCCCGACCAGTTTGAAAAGAAACTCTACGGCATCGAGCCCGGCTCGAACCAGTTGATGATCGACGCGACTAAAGACCCCGCTCTCGGCCTTGATGGCTGGGAAGTGGTGGAATCGAGCGAACAGGGCATGCTGGCCGAAGTGCAGCGTCACGCCAAGAATAAGGAATTCATCGTTTTCCAGGGCTGGGCGCCGCACCCGATGAACACGGCGCTCGATATCCGGTATCTGGCCGGTGGCGACAAGTTCTACGGCCCGGATTTCGGCGCCGCTACCGTCTCGACGCAGGTGCGCAAGGGTTATCTCCAGGAATGCCCGAACGTCGCAAAGCTGCTGACCAATCTCACCTTCGACATCGACTTCGAAAACAAGGGTATGGGCTATCTGATGACGAACGGTCTTTCACCCGAAGAGGCGGCGATGAAGGCGCTGGTGGACGAGCCGCAGCGGCTCGACTCATGGCTTGATGGCGTCACCGGTTTCGACGGCAAGAGCGGCCGGGACATGGTGAAGGCGAAGCTTTTCCTGTGACGCCGATCGACCAGCAAGGCTGGGCGGGGCGCAAACGTTCTCTGAGTTTGCCAGACGGCCGGTCGATGGCTTTTATCGATAGCGGAGGGCAGGGGCCGGTGCTTCTGCTCCTGCACGGCTATTCGGACTCCAGTCGCAGCTTCTCGCTGCTGGAGCCGTACGTTGAGGCGCACCGCCTGATCGTTCCCGACCTGCCGGGCCATGGCGCGTCCGTCGCCGGTGATGGCCTGACGGTCGGCGATTTCGCCGATGACATCGCCGCCTTGCTGGTCACCCTCGGCATCGACCGTTGCCTCGTGATCGGGCATTCCATGGGGGCGATGGTCGGCATGGTGCTGGCGGAGCGGCTGCCAGGAGTGGTCGAGGCCCTGGTTCTGATCTCGGCAACGTTACGGCCGGCCTTCCCGGAGAGCGATCCGATCACGCAAGCCATCCGGCAGCTTATCGATCCGATCGATCCCGCCGCCCCCTTTTTCGACGTCTGGCATGCCGGTCCGCATCCCGTCGATCGATCGTTCCTCGACCCCCTGAGCCGCGAGGCTGCGGCAATTCCATCCCGCATCTGGAAAGGCATACTCGCAGGATTTTCCCGGCTTGATTTGACGGAAATTGCAGACCGGATTTCGCAACCGGTCCTCTGCATAGCCGGTAGCGATGACATGCTTTTCGATGCGGCCCATCGCGTCGCTCTTGCGAGCGTGTTGCCCGATGCAAGGACAGTCCTCCTGAAGGGGTTCGGGCACAATCCCCATTGGGAAGACCCTTCGCATGTAGCAATCTGTATAGGACGGTTCTTCGAAACTGTTGGCGTGGAACGTCGCATTGGAAGCATATAGACTGAGGTGCTGGTTTGCCCCCTGAAAAGTGGTCCTTTTTGAAGTATGGCTTATGAGCCGCAGAAGGACATTGAAATGCCAGTGAAAAGACACAAGGCGGAAGAGATCGTCACAACGCTTCGTCAGGTTGACGTGCTGAATGCACACGGCAAATCGATGGCGGAGGCGATCCGGTCGATAGGCGTGACGGAAGTTACATATTACCGCTGGCGGGCAGAATACCGAGGCCTGAAAGGCGATCAGGTAAAGCGCTTGAAGGAGTTGGAGACCGAGAACGCACGCCTCCGTCGCGCGGTTTCGGATCTGACCCTGGACAAGATGATCCTTGCAGAGGCTGCCAGGGCAAACTTCTAAGCCCCGCCCGCCGCCGTGGCTGTGTGGATCACGTCACTGCAGAACTGGGTGTGTCCGAACGACGAGCATGCCAGATTCTCGGCCAGCATCGTTCCACGCAGCGCAAGATCGCAAAGCCCTCTGATGACGAAGCGGCATTGACTGCCGACATCACGGCGCTCGCTCTCCAGTATGGCCGATATGGCTACCGTCGCATCACGGCGATGCTGCACCAGGGGGGTTGGATCGTGAACGTCAAACGGGTCGAGCGGATATGGCGACGGGAGGGGCTGAAGGTTCCATCTAGGCAACCGAAACGCGGTCGGCTGTGGCTGAACGATAGTTCGTGCATCCGGCTTCGGCCGGAATACCCCAACCATGTCTGGTCCTACGATTTCGTTGACGACCGGACCCACAACGGTAAAAAGCTACGCATGCCCGCGACAAACGCTTCGCGTTTGCGCTGACGTGATCGACGAGTTTACCCGAGAATGTGTAGCCATCAGGGTCGAAAGAAAGCTGAAGGCTGTCGACGTTATCGATGTGCTCTCCGATCTCTTTATCCTGCGCGGCATTCCTGCGCATATTCGTTCCGACAACGTCCTATGTGGGCAAGCAAAACGGGAACAGGCCAACAGGTCTCCCTGCATCAGCAACAGCCGATGCATTCATAAGATTGCTCCAGATGGTTTCCACCGTCAACGGGATCGTTCCCTGCCATAGCAAACACAGGATCCATCGGCATGTTGCTCGCCGTGGTCCTCACCGTCCTTAAGATGGGATACGTGCCCAGGTGGAAGGCCCGAACACTATCTATAGGGTCGCAATCGCGCCCTCACGGCACTTGCAGAGAGGGGTCCTTCCACCTGGTTTCCGGTCGTTCAATGAACGGCCGGTATTCTGTCTGTGTCTTGATGACGGCGTGAGCGACACGTGCCATCTTGGCAGTAAGAGCTGTCATCGCCTTACGTCTACGATCTGCATCATTGGCGTTGCCAGCCATGTATCTCCCAAGTTTGTCGCGGAAGCTGTTGTCACGTTGGCGGGATGCGACCTGGGCAGCCATCCAGAAAGTTCGGCGGAGACGAGCGTTTCCGTACTTCGATAGCTTTGTTCGGCCTCGGAAGGTGCCCGACTGCGATGTCGCAAGGTCGAGACCGCAGAACTTCAGAAACTGCCGATGGTGCCGGAAGCGCCGCAGGTCGCCGGCCTCCGCCAAGATCGTCAAAGCATTGATCGGTCCTATCCCGGGGATCTTGCACAGGAGCCGATAATCCTGATGGTCTGCCAGCAGCGACTGTGCGATTTGCTCGATGCAGTTGCGTTCACGGATCAGGCTTCGACCTTGGCCAATAATCATGCGGAACATGCTGATGGCGACGGCGTCTTCGGCTATGGGCAGCGCTACAGATGAGCAGGCTGTCTCATAGATGTCATTGATTAATCGTGCTTTTGAGACTTTACGGCCAACGAGCGCCCATGCTTGCGCAACAAAGGCCTCCCGTCCGAGTGAGGTGATGCTGGTGGGTATCGGGAACCGTTCGATGAGCGCCAGAAACCAGTCCGACCGACTATTACCAGCGAAGTGGGCGATCTCGGGAAAATAGAGCGGCAGGTAGTGGTTCAGGATGCGGTGCCAGGTCTGGGTCTTGGCTTTGGAGATGACTTCGTGCGTCTTCGACAGTTCCTGCAAATCGTTGATGCCAGCTTCAAGCGGATCGACGTAAACCTGGGTGGCACCGATCCGCAGCATGTGCAGGATAACCTGTGCATCCTTCGGATCGTTCTTGTCCCAGCTATTATGCAGTGCCTCTCGCGTTCTGGCCAATGCAACTGAAGAGATCAGTCGCAACTGGAAACCTGCCACAAGCAGCTTATGTGCCAGCGTACGGTGATAATTGCCGGTAGCTTCAAAGCCGACGACGATTGGTCGTGCCATGGAAGCGAGTTCCTCGACCAAGCGGTCATAGTCATCCTTGGTCGCCATCACCGTCATACGACGGCGCCGGCCACCCTCGGGCCGCTCGATAAGGACCTCCTGGCGGTGCTTCGACATATCGATCGCTACCAGCACGGCGTTTGTGGGAGTAGAAAGATATTTGGTCATGGCTTGTCGCCTCCAAAGTGTTGCCTCGACAACTTCACTTTAGAGACCTGTCGACCGGCCATGACCACCCGAGACGGCGCGCTGCGCTACGCATGGCTTCGCGCGCCGTCGGCAATGTCAGAGCAAGATTCCCGATGTGCTACGGGCCGGAGTTCATCGCCAAGGCTTTGAGAGAGTGGATTGCGCTGGTCGGTGCCAAGACCGCCTACATCATGCCGGGCAGTCCATGGGAAAACGGCTATTGCGAGAGCTTCAACTCGAAGCTCCGGGATGAGCTGCTTAACGGAGAAATCTTCTACACGCTCAAGGAGGCAAAGATCGTCATCGAGCGTTGGCGGCGGCACTACAATACCGTGCGTCGGCACTCCTCACTGAACTACAAACCACCGGCACCCGAAGCCACCGTATGGCCTCGCCAGAATGGCCCCGTTTCAACTCCAGCAGTGGCGCCCAGACCCAGCATGCACTAACATTAAACCCGGATCACGCCATGGGGCAGGCCACTTTTCTGCTCGTTTGCTTTGTAAATGCAATTCAGACGCCTCCAGTTCGAGGCATCTCGGCGTTCGTGTTTAACCGATCGAAACCCGAGCCGAAAGACCGCCGCCCTCGCGGTTGGAAAGCCTGAGCGAGCCACCGATTGCAACAGCGAGCTGCTGTGCGATCGCGAGACCAAGGCCCGTGCCACCCGTTTCACGGTTGCGTGACTGTTCTAGCCGAAAGAACGGTTGAAGAACCGCCTCTAGCTGGTCATCGGGAATGCCGGCTCCCCGGTCCTGAACGTCGATAACAATGCGGCCGTCAAGTTCCTTGTGCACGCAAATTTCCGCACCGCCGCCAAACTTCAGAGCGTTATCAATAAGATTGGTGAGGATACGGCGCAGAGCGTGAGGACGCGTGACAATCGCCTCATCTATGCGTTCAGTCACCGATACGGCCTTGCCCGTATCTTCATAATCATAGGCAAGACTGTCGACGAACGAGCCGATGTCGATACGGGATGATTTTTCGACATTGCCATGACTGCTGCGAGCGTAGGCGATCCCTTCGTGAACAAGGCTCTGTATTTCCGCCAGATCCTGGACCAGTTTGTCCTTTTCCGGCGAATCCTCGGAAAACTCAGCACGCAGCTTCATGCGAGTGATAGGAGTCTGGAGGTCATGGGAGATGGCGGCGAGAATCTGTACCCGTTCCTCAAGATAATGCGAAATGCGGTCCCGCATCGCGTTAAACGCCACGGCTGCATAAGCCACCTCCATTGGACCGTTTTCGCTCAGTCGGGGAGTGATCGTATCCGGGTTCAAGGCGTCCGCAGCTTTTGCAAGAACAACGAGCGGACGGATGGCGACGCGAACCGCGAACCAACTGCACAACACAAGGAGCGAGAGTTGAGTGAGGAGCACGTAGGGCAACCACTTCGCCAGTGGCATGGTCGAAGGGTAGACATCAATGGTCAGTAGCTGACCGTCGCTCAATGTAATGTGCGCCTGAAGGCGCTGTCCATCGCCGGGGATAGATTGCACCGTGAGCGGAAAGCGCTCACCGATCGCTTCACGGATTGTCCGCCCCATTTCCGCACCCAGTCCTGATATGTCAGGAATCCCGGGGTCGCCCGCTCCGAGAATGTAGCGATAGGTTCTGCGGTCGAGCTGTGCGATCCAGTCTTGCCTTTCGCTCGCGGGAAGACGATCCATAAGCGCGACCGCCGTTCTTACGTCCTTATCGAGGTTTCCCAGTAACATTGCCTCGACCATGCCGTACCGTTCCGAGAACAGAACGGCGAAGGAAAGCGCCTGCGCTATCACTAGACCCGCCAGAAAAATCAGAAACAGTCTTGAGCCAAGTGTTCGCGGCCAAACGGGGAACCGTCCGAATAGCGTCATTACGCACGCATCTCCTTTATCTGAACCGCCATCGAAAAGACGTAGCCTTCGCTTCTGACTGTCTTGATGTAAGCCGGCTCCCGCGCATCGTCTCGAAGGCGCTGGCGAAGTCGGCTGACCAGCAGGTCGATGGAGCGGTCAAACAGCTCCGCGTCGCGGCCTTGCGTCAGGCTCAAAAGCTGGTCGCGGTTCAACACCCGTTGAGGATGATCAACAAAGACACGTAGGAGCCGATACTCAGCACCGCTGAGGGCAACCGTCGTGCCTTCCTTGTCGAGGAGGTGGCGTGCGGAAGTGTCCAGCTTCCATTCCCCGAAGCCTAGCAACTGCCCCACCTCACTTATCTGGAGGTTTGGAGGTAGCATCCGCGTGCGTCGCAGAACCGCGTTGATGCGGGCAAGAAGCTCACGGGCCGCAAACGGCTTCGCCAGATAGTCGTCAGCTCCCATCTCCAATCCGATGATTCGATCTGTTTCATCTGTGCGAGCGGTCAGCATCAAAACAGGCGTGGCCTTGTGTTTCCCGGAACGTAGTTCGCGGCATAGAACAAGACCGTCGTCACCGGGCATCATGACATCTAGAACGATGAGATCGACAGATTCCGTTGCCAGGAGCGACCGCATTTGACGACCATCCGCTGCGACGGTTGCACGGAATCCGTTCTTCTTCAGATAGCTAGAGACAAGTTCTCGTATTTCGCGGTCGTCATCGACGACGAGTATATGATCGATGTGGTCCATCTGCGCTGCCTTCACGTTGATCCCGATGACCATTTAGCAGCAATTGTACATCAAGATGCGCAGGCGTTCCGGGAGAATTGTATGTCAGTGTACCGGGCACGCCATGAGATACACTTTTCAACCAAAAAGGCGTGTGACTGCCGAACGTCGGCCGTTTTGCTGTTGTGGCGTATCATGGGTCAGCCTGGTGGTCCGGCTCCCTGCTCCAACAATCCTGTTTCCGGGAGAACTCGCTTGTCGTTCTCCCATTTGAACGCTCATGGATACGGCTCTTGTCATGACCGTGAAATTGCATGGCTTCGAGCCAGGGTGATCGGCACCCTAGTTTTGTTTTGTAACGCAAGGTGTTGCTGAATTTCCATCCTACACTTGGTTACAATTTTGCTGGTTCAGCACACACGGCAGATACGTACCGGAGGGCATTACCAACGCGTCCGGCTGTTCGTCAGCTTCCATGGACAAAGTATCGATGCTCAATGGAGAGAATGATGTCCCTTCTTATAGTTGCCTATCTCGGAGGCGTGCTGACCATACTCAGTCCGTGCATACTTCCGGTTCTTCCTTTTGTCTTCGCTCGCGCTGGGCGGCCCTTTGTCAGCAGCACGCTACCGATGCTCGGCGGCATGGCGATCATGTTCGCTTCCGTTGCAACACTGGCGGCGGTAGGAGGAAACTGGGCGGTTCACGTCAACGAGTACGGCCGATACGCTGCGATCGCCCTTCTGGCGTTGTTCGGTGTGACGCTCATTTCGTCTCGGGCTGCTGCCATTCTGACTGTGCCGATCATCGCGTTCGGCAACAGACTTCTAAACGGCAGCGGCAGCGGAAAACCAGGCAAGGGGGAGTCCAGCGGTAAATCATTTGTCCTCGGGGTTGCAACAGGACTCCTTTGGGCACCGTGTGCTGGGCCTATCCTTGGTCTGGTGCTCACGGGCGCGGCACTTCAGGGTGCCAACGTCGAAACGACGCTGCTTCTCCTGGCCTATTCGGCTGGTGCCGCAACTTCGCTTGCAGTCGCGTTACTTGTCGGCGGACGTGTTTTCGCCGTCATGAAACAGTCGCTCGGCGCTGGCGAATGGGTCCGACGCGGGCTCGGGGCTGCGGTCCTGACAGGTGTCGCGGCCATCGCGCTCGGTCTGGACACCGGAGTCCTTGCCCGGCTGTCCATTTTGGGCACGACCACGATCGAGCAGTCGCTTCTCGACAGGTTCAAGACGGAGCCGAAGACATCCTCGGTTGAAGTGGCGGGCAACAGCATGTTTCTTGCGGCGGACGACGCTCGTCAGGGGTTCTCGAGTGGGTTGCCTGTTGAAGGCCAGTTCCCCTCTCTGGATGGGGCTGTCGAATGGCTAAACTCGCCACCGCTGACAAGCGAACAGCTGCGCGGCAAAGTCGTGCTGGTCAATTTCTGGACCTACTCCTGCATCAATTGTATTCGAACGGTACCTTATGTCCGGGCCTGGGCCGAAAAATACAAGGACCAAGGCCTGGTGGTGATCGGTGTCCACTCGCCCGAGTTTGCGTTCGAAAAGAAGATCGACAACGTCAAGGATGCAATTGAAGATTTCAAGATCGGTTACCCGGTCGCGATCGACAATGACTTCAAGATCTGGCGCGCGTTCCAGAACAGCTACTGGCCAGCTCACTACTTAATCGACGCCAAGGGGCAGGTGAGGCACCATCACTTCGGCGAAGGCGATTACGCGCAGTCGGAGAAGGTGATCCAGGACCTTCTTGCCGAGGCAGGAGCACTCAATACGGAGAACGCTATGGTGAAGCCGGACTCGGCCGGAGCAGAGATCGCTCCCGACCTTGGCAACATTCGATCGTCGGAGACATACATCGGATATCAGCGTGCATCGAACTTCACATCCCCCGAGGGGCTCAATGCCGACGTGGCGCAGAACTATACGGTGGCGGAACCAGGCCTTAACGAATGGGGTCTGACAGGAAGGTGGACCGTTGCCGCTGAACGCGGCACCCTCAACCAGTCAGGCGGCGGCATCACCTATAGGTTTAGCGCCCGCGACCTGCATCTGGTTCTTGGCCCCAACACCAACGGTGATCCCGTACGGTTTCAGGTCACTGTCGACGGCAAACCGCCGGGCGAGAACCACGGGGCCGACGTCGATCGAAACGGTATCGGAACCGTGAAAGAAACACGTCTCTACCAGCTGGTTCGCCAGGCGGGAAAAGTCTCGGAACGGACATTCGAAATTCGGTTCCTTGATCCGGGCGTTGAAGCTTTCGTATTCACTTTTGGATGAGGTAGAAGTCATGAATGCAACATCAAATCCTTTCAAGGGCATCGGTGGCGTCCGCGGCGCGGTGATCGTCGCCAGCATGTTCGTACTGCTTGGCGCTTCCGTCCTCGGTAACACGACGTCGGCCGCCGACGAGCCTCGCCTGGTGCCTCCGCCGCTCTACGACGTCACGAAGGCTGTCAATGGCACGCAGACGGCGGTTTTCGCCGGGGGCTGCTTCTGGGGCGTTCAGGGCGTATTCCAGCACGTCGAAGGCGTCACCAACGCTACCTCCGGTTACGCCGGTGGGAGTGCTGAAACGGCGACATACGAGCTGACCGAGACTGGCAACACAGGCCATGCCGAGGCGGTCCAGGTTGTTTTCGACCCCCAAAAAATCAGCTACGGAAAGCTTCTGCGCATCTATTTCTCGGCCGCGCACGATCCAACCCAGTTAAACCGCCAGGGGCCGGACATTGGCTCCCAGTATCGGTCTGTGATTTTCGCCACAGACGACGAACAGGAAAAGGTCGCAGCGGGCTACATCAAGCAACTCGAAGCTGCAGACGTCTTTGGGCCGGAGATCGCGACGACGATTGAGGTCGGGACGACATTCTACGAGGCCGAAAGCTACCATCAAGATTTCATGGCAAACAATCCGTCGCATCCTTATATCGCCTATTACGAGGCGCCCAAGGTCCAGGCCCTGAAAGCGTTCTTCCCGGAGCTTTACCGCGAGAAGGCCGTGCTGGTCTCCGACGCCCGGGGTTAGGCGAAACCTTGGCAGACGCTTGATCCCAAGCCGCCCCTCCGCACTCACCCTCAAACGAATATTGTCTCGGGCCGTCGCGCCCGAGACTTGCCGTTTCTGACTGGCTCGGATCTTGGCGGGTCTACAGTGTGTTACATAATCGGCGAATTCTGACACATCCGAGATACGTCACACCAGCTTAATGCGGCTATCGACCGATATCGACATTGGTCATTCGTCAACAGCTTTAGGGAAAGTGAACATGACTGCGAATGAGAAGGTGCTCTACACGGGCAAAACACATACCACTGGTGGCCGGGAAGGCTACTCGCGCAGCTCCGACGATCGACTGGAGGTCAAACTCTCGTCGCCGGGTGGACCTGGAACCGGGACGAATCCGGAGCAGCTTTTCGCGGCCGGATGGTCGGCCTGCTTCATCGGCGCAATGGGCTCCGCTGCACGTAAAATGAAGGTCGCGCTTCCGGCCGACGTGGCCGTCGATACAGAAGTCGATCTCATCAGTACGGACGGCGAGTATTATCTCGCGGCGCGCCTCAACGTCAGCCTGCCGGGCATCCCTGCGGACATCGCCCGGGAAATCGTCGACGCCGCGCACCAGACCTGCCCTTATTCCAAGATGTCACGGGGCAACATCAGCGCCGAGATCAATCTAGTCTGAGCTTGCGTCGCAATGCCCTCCTCACTCGCTGAAAATGCACGGTTCGTGAGGGGGGCTGGGCGAAAGTATGCCAGTACTTGGTGAATGTTCGAGGAGAATTTTCGTGAACCTAGCGGTCAAATGCATCGCGGCCTTGTCGATTTTGGTATCGCCTTGCGCTTGGGACTCCGATCCGCGTGAGGCCTCCGCCGTCGCTGCCATTCAGGGGGGATGGAAACCCGTAGAATCTGTTGCGGCCGCGACGCCTAATCATTTTGAGGCCTCACCAGCCGTGGAGGTATTCTACGATGAAGACGGTTTCGAAACGACCTTCTAGAGGAGAAGGGGGGGGGTTACAGGAATACCCTCAAGTCCAGTGATCGGGACAAAGTCGAGATATTTGGCTGGTACCACTCCGGGCCTTGAGGCAGCATCTTTATATGTGACGATCAGAACGGGCGTTGTGCCAGAAGGCGCTGTGGAATGTCGAGATACCGATCGCGGCCGCAGGCAATCAGCTCGAACATGTCTCTCTGGATGGCTGCCACCTCGATAGGGGGCTAGGAAATGACATGAATTAAGCCGCTACCCGGTTTGCTCATCGCGAAAAACGGAAACCAATGAATGCACTGTCAACGTCGCGGATATGGAGAAAAAAGATGATTGAAGAACGCGCAGTTTTCGCGGGTGGTTGTTTTTGGGGTATGCAAGACCTCATTCGGCGATACAGGGGAGTTACCACTTCTCGCGTCGGCTACACCGGGGGCGACGTTATCAACGCCACATACAACAATCACGGGGCGCACGCCGAAGCGATCGAAATCAGTTTCGATCCTGCCTTGATCACGTACAGGCAACTTCTGGAGTTCTTCTTCCAGATCCACGACCCCAGCACGATGAACAGGCAGGGGAATGACATCGGCGCGAGCTATCGCTCCGCCGTGTTTTATGTAACCGACGAACAGCGAGTGATTGCTCTCGAAACAATCGCGGATGTCGATGCGTCGGGCATTTGGCCGGGGCCGGTCGTAACCGAAGTGGTGCCGGCGGGCGATTTTTGGGAAGCCGAGCCCGACCATCAGGACTACCTCGAACGTTATCCGAGCGGATACTCGTGCCACTTTGTCCGCCCCGGCTGGAGATTGCCAGTGCGACAGGACCGCCTCGATCCCATCACGCCAGAAGTGGAACACACGTAGCTCTGACGTGAGCAACGACGCCTCCTGTCATTTCAACTCGGTTTATCCTACGGAGAATTTAGTGAGCACACAATTGAAACGGAAAATTGCCTTCGCGCTTCTGATGGGCATCGTGACGACCGGGATCATCTCGTTCGTCATCCTCGCACTAAATCTGGGTTTCTCTGAAAAATTTACCCTCGCGTGGTTACGATCATGGGGCATTGGCTATGTGATCGTCATCCCCGCGATCCTGCTGATCGGTCCACGCTTGCAAGCCCAGGTCGATCGCTTTGTAAAGTGAGGCGATAACGGGTTGTTGAGGTATACTCCCATGTCAAAAACTATGGATGGCCGCAAACTTCCTACCGGGCGGGATCTGAGCGGACCACTGAGGCGGAAACCGTCCGGTGCCCCTAAAATTGCGTCCGACCTTTTCCACGATTCTTTGGGTCCGTATCATTAACGTCTACTCCCACGCGGCGGATGAATTGAAGGCCGTATCCCTTCTCGACCGCGAGGGACATTCGGTTGGGAAACGATTTCAAGCTAGGATGTACCGACGGGTAAGCGCGCCACTGCTTAAACTTTCAAGAAGGTTCCTACTAACGTTGCCTTGCGCAACGCTCGGAAGGCGCAGCTTTTGACACAGGCGCCGACAATGTAACCGAATGTATCTAACCACGCCAAAGCTACTTGAGCTTTCAAAACAGAAGGAACGCGACACAAACCAGATACACTGGAGGCGTTTTCTTGTGACCGTAGAGAACTAGCTTGGAGCGCCAACGTGTCAGACGAAGTAAACATACCCCGCCGCCGCTTTTTCGGGACAGCGGCCATTACCATCGCAGCAAGTCAGCTCGGATTTCCAGCCATCAGTCGCGCTAAGGCAACTGCCAAAGGTCCGATCGTTTCGGCATCGCTTTCCCCACTATCGCACACGCCGTTTGGTCCCTTGAAGCATATCGAGGCGGGCTTGCTCGATGTGGCCTATGCTGAAGACGGGCCGTCTGACGGCGCTCCGGTCCTCCTTCTGCACGGCTGGCCCTACGACATTCACAGCTTTGTAGATGTTACATCGCTTCTCGCTTCCGCGGGATATCGGGTGATCGTACCGCATTTGAGAGGTCACGGAACCACGCGGTTCCTGTCTGCAGACACTGCCCGCAACGCACAGCAATCTGTGGTTGCTTTGGATGTGGTCGCGTTGATGGACGCCTTGAAAATTGAAAAGGCAATTATCGGAGGCTTCGACTGGGGAGCGCGAACGGCCAACATTATCGCAGCTCTGTGGCCTGAGCGGTGCAAGGCCCTGATCTCCGTCAACGGTTACCTGATCAACAACCTTGAGCGCAACAAACTTCCGCTGCCGCCTAAGGCCGAACATGGGTGGTGGTATCAGTATTATTTCGCCACCGAACGTGGGCGGGCTGGATATGAAGCCAATAGGCGAGAATTTGCAAAGCTGATCTGGCAATACAACTCGCCGAAATGGAATTTTGACGAGACGACATTCGACCGCTCGGCGGCATCCTTCGATAATCCGGACTACATCAGCATTGTGGTTCACAACTACCGTTGGCGTTTGAGCCTCGCCCCAGGCGAGCCACAGTACGATGATTTGGAAGCCCGACTTGCTTCTGGCCCGATAATCGACGTCCCGACAATCACGATGGATGGTGACTCGGACGGCGTCGTCCCGGCCTCCGACGGAACGTCTTACGCAAAGAAATTCATGGGGAAGCGGACTCACCGGGTGATCGCGGGTGCTGGTCATAATTTGCCACTGGAGGCACCCCATGAGTTTGCCAAGGCGATCGTGGACGTCGATGCCTACTGATCGAAACCCCACCTGCTCTGCCTTATAGGAGGGGGGCTCGCTCAATGTCAGACGGTATAGATCAGGGCCAACGCTGTTCTTTCACTATGGCCGCAAAGTCCCCGCAGTCATTGGCCGCCGCGGTGAGGTTGCTACCGCTTGTTGCAACTTACCGACAAGCGTCTCACACAGCTCCCGCTGAGGCGGGCTCGGCCCGACAGTCACGTCCAGCAATGGTTCCGCCCGTCTCCTATCGGCACCATCACTATACCCTTCCTGCCGTGCCCCAAGGCGGGAATGGCTTTTTTTGCCGTGCAACACCCTGAGATCTGGTGACTTCGGCCCGTGGGGCTGAGCCGGCGCGTTGTCGCGCCAAACCAATAAGATTGTTTGCCCTTTGAGAGGAGGTTCGACTGCAAGCGTTGGCCCGCAAAGTCGTACTGCGGTTAAAGATCTTCTTTGAACCAAAGTGATCCATCTTCCTGAAGACTCGGTGGTGAGGCCGCGATTGTTCTGACCAGCGCCAGCCACGAGCCATGCGTCTTGGGCCATCGTACATGTCCGCTTTCGATGTGCCTGGCATGTTTCACCGACAGCCCAGAAATGCGACAAGGTAGCAGGCCCGCCGCGGCCGGACATCACATTGACCTGGTGTCGAATGCCGATGATTGCGCGACGGAGCCACCATCAAGTCGTAAGCTACAAGGTTGGCCAATTCAAATCAGAGAAGAGAAAGTCCGCCGCAGACTACGAGTTTGAGACTGCCCCATCGTGACGCAAAGGTTGTTACGGGGTGATGTGCTCGAGCGGTTTTGGTGAAGCGGACCGGAATACGCCCTGCGAATATTATCCCGGTCCGCTGTAAGCACCTGCCGCGCTGGTCAAAAATGGACGGGTTGCGGAGGGAGGTTTAAGACTTCGCGGCCTCTGCGCGCTGTCGCCGATACTGGACCGTGGGGAGGCCACCCCAGCCCCAATTGTCCAGGTCCACTTCTTCGATCACGACATAGGTGGACTCAAGCGGCTTGTTGAGTACGTCAAGCAACACCTGACTGACGCCTTTGATGATGGCGGCCTTCTCCTCAGCGGAGACGGAGCTGCGGTCGGCGGTGGTCCCTTCGCGGGTAACCTGTACGGTGACGATAGGCATGGAGTTTATCCTTGTTTAGGGTCGGGGCAATTTCCTCACGCTGCAGCGAGCAGCGCATTCATGTCCTGCTCAAGTTGGTCGACAGCGGCATAGCCGTTTCCTACCCGGCGCAACTGTCCGTGCTTTTCGATGAATAGGGTGGGGAAGCTCGTCACACCCATCGACCGGGCCATGGCGAATTCGGCGGCGGCGGCTTCGATCGTGTCTTTCTGTTGCCAGGTCGCCAGAAATTCAGCGGGTGTGATCGAATGCCCGTTGGCACTCAAGGCTGCTGCGCCGACTTCAGCGAGGACCTCGCCATTGGTGGTATCGACCGCATCGACATAGAACGCGTGCTGAAAGGCACGGAAAACCTTCAGCAGGTCGGCGTTCGGGGCGAGAATTCGGGCTGCCACGATGGCGCGACAAACGGGTTCGGTGTCGTATACAAAGCCTTTTCGGGCCCTCAACCCTTCGCGGTTGAATGGCAACCCACTAGACTGTTCGACCCTTGCCCAATGTTCCAAGCGAAACCGTTTGCCGGATTCGTCGAGCACATCCGTCGCTCCAGCGCGAAGGCCCCCAACGACGATCTCGAGTGAGATGTCGGGATACCGTTCGACGAGCGTTGTCATTTCTTTTCCGAAGCCGTAGCACCACGAACACATCGGGTCGGCCACAAGTACGAATTTCATTTCATCACCTCATTTTGGCTGCTTTGCTACGACCGCAGCCGATCCGGCATGCGGTCGCATTCAATGCTGGCGTCGGGACCTATCGACAAGCAGCGTGGTGCTACCAGCGACCTGCGCTTTGGCCGCCGTCCACACGGAGAATGTGGCCTGTCACAAAGCTCGCCGACTCCAGATAAAGGACGGCATCGACAACATCGCGGATTTCGCCCATGCGGCCGACCGGGTGTAGGGCAGACAGTGCCGCGTGGGTCTCCGGTGGGTTCATGGGGGTCTTTATGATCCCCGGCGAAACAGCATTGACCCGAACACCTCTCGTTGCGAACTCGATGGCCAGCTCTTGCGTCACGGCGTTCAGTCCGCCCTTGGTGAGGGAAGCCAGCGCTGCCGGCACCCCGGCGATCGGCTGATTGACCAGGCTTGTAGTGATGTTGACGATATGGCCGGAGCCCTGCTTCAGCATCTCGGTGGCCACGCGCTGCGTGATATGGAAGAAGCCAGCCACATTGACGCCCATGTTGTTGTCGAAGTCTTCTTGGGTGAAGTCGACGAATGGTTTGGCGAGGAAGACACCTGCATTGTTGACCAGTGTGTCGATCCTGCCAAAGCGTGCAAGGCCCTCACTGACTACGCGCTCGGCGTTCTCCCGTTTGCTGATATCGCCCGCCACGGCGAAGACACCGGAATCGGCGCTATCCTTGATCGACCGCGCTGTGGCGATGACACGGTAGTTCCTGTCCCGATACGCTTTCACAAGACCAGCGCCGATACCTTGCGAGGCTCCGGTAATTATAACAACCTTCTGTTCGATGCTCATTGAAATGTTCCTTGTTCAATTGCCGCGGTGCAACATGTGCGCCCGCCCCACGCCCTCGGCGCTGGTGCAATTGGTTTAGAACCATCCGAATTTCAGGTGAATTGCCACCGCTTGGAAGACACTTAACCGGAAAACGGGATAATCACGCGAGCATTCCAGCTTCGGCGGCCAGTCTTTTGAATTCGGCACGCAGCCGGGGAGCAGCAAAATCAACGAAAGCGCGCACCTTTGGTACCGTCATCCGGCCATGTGGTGACAGCAAATGTACTGGGAGGGGCGGGGGCTCAGCATCCGCGAGAACGATTTTGAGGCTTCCGTCTCTAACATATTCAGCGACGTGATAGGAATAGAGCCTGGTCACACCACCCCCTCCGGCGGCTGAAGCGGCGGCTGCTCGAACGCTGTTGACGATATATCGAGGTGTGAAATGGACCGTGCGCGGAATGGTCGAGCCGTTGGTCGCTGTGAAGCTCCATGAATCGAGGCCGAAATTGCTGAACGCAATGATCTGGTGCTTTTGAAGGTCAGCAGGCTCTTCGATCCGAGGATGGCTTGACAGGTAGCGAGGCGAAGCAACAACGACCCGCCTGACATCCCCCCCCAGTCGTGTCGCGATATGAGAAGAATCAGGTAGATGACCGATGCGCAGCGTGATGTCGATACCCTCTTCTACGGGATTCACAAGTCGGTCGAGAAGCAGGAGCCGCGCTGAAACTGCAGGATTCGCGTCGAGGAAACTGTCGAGGATCGATCGCAGAACCCCCTCGCCAAGAACGGGCGGAGCAGAAATGTTCAGCAGCCCGCGCGGAGCCGAGCGTTCACTGCTCGCTAACATGTCAGCCTCCTCCAGATCGACAAGCATGCGCCGACAGGCGACAACATACCGTTCGCCGGCTTCGCTCAACTTCAATGCTCGGGTGGACCGATGCAGTAATTCGACGCCAACATGGGCTTCCAACAGGCCCAACGCTCTGCTGACCGCTGTTGGCGACCGCTTCAACTGTCGAGCAGCGGCGGCAAGGCTGCCCTCGTCTACCGCGGTAACGAACACTTTCATTGCGTCTATTCGGTCCATAGGCCTGCCGATCATCGGGATAGTGGGTGCGTAGTTGCCTATATTCACCCGAATCCAGCAAGAAAAAAACCATCTACACGAGATGGCGACCGCGCTTTCGGTTTATTCCCGCCAAACGGAAATTTACCCAAGGGTCTCAGTCCCCCGGGAATTGGGTGTGCTGAAACTCATTGCGGCGGGGCGCTCAAACAAACTGATTGCAGCGGAGCTACCAATCTCGGAGGAAACGGTCAAAGGATATGTCAAAAACATCCTGGCTAAGCTCAGGGCCAGTGATCGTACTCACGCGGTCACCGTTGGACTGAAGCGGGGAACGATCGAACTGTAAATGCCTGCTCGAATTGTGGCTTAACCCGACCTGTCAGAAAGCATATCGCACATAGCTGGTCGCGGCGAGGAAAGGCTGCCCCTAGCGGGACAGCCTTTCTTATCTAATGTCAGTTTCATGTGCAGTAACGCTTTAGTTTTGCAATCCGACGACCACGATTCGAGTCTTGGGAAGGGTGCTACCGCAAAGTTCTGAACGCCGACCTCACTTCATGACTGAAAAGGTCTGGCTCCTCCCACGCCGCGAAATGGCCTCCCTTATCTACGGCGTTGTAGTAGATGAGATTGGAATAGGCGCGCTGAACCCATTTCTTTGGGGGCCTATAAACTTCGCCGGGAAACACCGTAACAGCGGCGGGGATGGCGATCGGAGCAAGTTTCGCATTTGCAGCACTGTTCTCCCAATATATCCGACCGCTGGAGGTTCCCGTGTTTGTAAACCAGTACAGGGATATGTTGTCGAGAATCTCGTCTCTGGTAAAGGCGCGCTGCGGTTCACCGCGGGTGAAAACCCAGTCAGCCAGCTTGTCATAAATCCACGCTGCCAGGCCAACCGGAGAATCGGAAACACCGTACCCGATCGTCTGAGGCCGCGTTCCCATGATCGCGGCATACCCAAACCCTTGATTGAGAAATATGCGGGCCTCGTCGAAGATGGCGCGCTCTTCCTTGGATAATCCCTCTGGGGCAGGATCACCGTTCCTGAGCGCCTTGCCGATTTCTGGTGGGATTGTGGTGGAACGCTCTATCCTGTTGACATGGATACCCAGTAAACCCTCAGGTGCCTGTCGGCCCATGGCATCCGAAATTATCGCTCCCCAGTCACCGCCTTGCGACACGTAGTTTGCATAACCCAAACGCTTCATCAGCGTGTCCCATGCCGTTGCCACGCGTCCGGGATTCCAGCCCGTGCCGCTTGGTTTTTCGGAAAAGCCGAAACCAGGGATAGATGGCAGCACCAAGTGGAAGGCGTCTTCAGCAGCCTCCCCGTGAGCGGTAGGATCGGTAAGCGGTCCGATAACCTTCAGCATCTCTAACACGGAACCTGGCCATCCATGCGTCATTACGAGTGGAAGCGCATTGGCATGACGGGAGCGCACGTGGATGAAGTGGATGTCAAGGCCGTCGATGTTCGTCAAAAACTGAGGCAGGGCGTTCAGTCTTGCCTCAACGCTGCGCCAATCGTAGCCATTCTCCCAATACTCTGCGAGCGCCTTCAGTTCGGCGACTTGTACGCCCTGAGTTCGGTCGTCGACCGTTTCAACGTCCGGCCATCGTGTCTCCGCCAGACGGCGGCGGAGGTCGTCTACGGATGATTGCGCGACATTTACCTTGAAAGGACGGATTGCTTCGCTTGATGCTTCGGCCTTTGCTGCCCCAAATCCAGGCGCTCCGGAGAGCAGGAGAGCCGATGATCCAATCGCCGCCGCGCTTAAAAGCAGTGTTCTGCGGGAGAGGAATGAATTTCCACTAGGTTGGTGAGTAGTCAAGATTGCACCCCTTTCCCGAGTACAAGTTAATGAATAGAGAGAGTGCTCACTTGACGGGAACGACTAAAGTCGACCCCTTCTCGACGATATACGTTGCCAGCTCCGAAGCTTCGCCGGCGCCGACGTTTCTAGCGAGGTGCGCAACGCCTGCCGGGATGAAGAGCGACTGGCCTTCCTTGAGTGTGACAGGTTGGCCACCCTCAAGCTGGTATTCGAGCGTACCCTTGAGAACATACGCGACTTCTTCGCCCGGATGGGAGTGCTTGATTGAAACCGCGCCAGGGAGGAAGTCGACACGAACCTGAAGAACTTCGCGGCCCGGAGCGCTGATATCGTTTTGCATCAAGTTGGTGCGCTGAATTCCGTTCTGTTGCGCCTGCGCCGCATG
>JARXAQ010000303.1 GCA_029865825.1 Rhizobium sp. | reverse complement strand
ATCGACGATCCGACCGTTCCGCTCAACTATTTCAATATCGTCAAGATGAAGAAGGGCGAAAGCTTTCACTACCAGGTACCGGGCTTCGAAACGGGCATCGTTCCGGCAACGGGGTCGGTTGACATTTCGGTCGAAGGGGTTTCGTTCGCCGCGATTGGCAAGCGCGGCATCGACGTCTGGGACGGCGAGCCGGAAGGGGTCTACATCCCCTCGGGGGCCAGAGTGACGCTCACCTGTGTCTCCGACACGACCGAAACTTTCATTGCCGGCGCACGCTACGACAAGGTTCTCGATCCGTTCGAGGTGCGCGCCGCCGATATCGACATGGTGCAGTATGGGTCTGACGACACCAAGACCCATCGCAGGATCAAACATATACTGGGAACGAAATACAATGGCCGTGTGGGGCGCCTCCTGGTCAGCGAGTTGTTCACGGTCGGTCAGGGCGGCTGGTCCGGCTTTCCGAGCCACAAACATGACACGGATCGTCTCCCGCTGGAGACCCGCCACGACGAGACCTACAATTTCCGCTTCCGCCCGGATCACGGCTCAGGCCTGCAGATGTTGCAGCGCGATGATGGGAAGCCCGGCGATGCCTATCACATCGTCAACGGGTCCACGATCTGCCTTGACCATGGCTACCATCCTTGCTGCGTGCTGCCGGGCTACGAGATGTATTATTTCACAATCCTCGCCGGTCTCAGCCAGCGCAGTCTGGTGCAGTATTTCCAGCCAAGCCATGCGGCCCAGCTGGAAACCATTCCCGGTATCAAAGACATGATCGCGAAGTTCAAATGAGCCTAGTGACGCTGGCCGACGTTCTACAGCCCGCCCTCAGACAAGGATATGCCGTGGCAGGCCTGGTGGCGCTCGGCTGGGAAGACATGCGCGCCTTTGTGGCGGCAGCCGAAGCCGAACAGTGCCCAGTGATCCTGCAGGCCGGGCCCGGTTGCCGCGCCCATACGCCGCTGCCCGTTCTTGGGGCGATGTTCCGGCATCTGGCAGAATCGGCCGGAGTACCGGTCGTCGCCCATCTCGATCACGGGTACTCGCTCGCAGAATGCCGGCAGGCTGTAGATTGCGGCTTCACTTCGCTGATGTTCGATGGATCGCGCATGCCGCTCAACCAGAACATCGACCAGACCGCCGCGATTGCAGAGCTGGCCCATGCGGCGGGACTGTCCTGCGAGGGCGAGATCGGTTTTGTTGGTTATGCTGGCGGTGAGGGATCGGCGGGCACCGATCCGCAAGAGGCGGCGCGCTTTGCCTGCGAGACGAATGTCGATGCCATGGCGATATCGGTCGGCAATGTACACCTCCAACAGACAAGAATTAGCGGCGGTCTGGACGTGACGCGCATCCGCGCCATCGAGGCGGTGACACAGGTGCCGTTAGTCATCCATGGCGGATCAGGCGTACCCATTGACCAGCGCATCGCCCTGTCGCGCCACTCCAACATCTGCAAGTTCAACATCGGCACCGAATTGAGGATGGTCTTTGGAAAAGCGCTACGCGAGGCCGTCAATCGTGACCTGGACCGCTTCGATCGCATCGCGATCCTGCAGGACACCCATGAGCCGCTGGTCGCAGCCACCCGCAGCATCCTGCGCGCATTTAAAGCGAATCGCTGTTGAAGAAGGTTAATGCACCGATTGATGCAGAGCGGGATTTGCCTGAGGCAATTGCGGTAGCCTCCGCCTTTAGAGGATTCGAACCCCCGACCCGTCATTACGTCGGATGCACGTCGGCAGATAGACGAGGCAATCCAAGCATCTGGTGTAGTTGGAATGTCAGAAAGGGGGCCGTGATGTGACGGTCCGCTTTGGTCCCCGAAACGACTAAAGCGGACACGACGCATTTGAACTTAGTCACCATGTATCTAGAAGGAGAGGCGTGGCCGATCTCAGTCCGGGCGAAGCATCTGTTGCGTCTTCGATGTGACTAGTCGTCGTTGTCTAGAGCTGGGCTCTTCCTGGTCTCGTCGATCAAATGATTCTTGAGCACTACAAGAGCCTGTTCGATGGCTTTAACGGACTGCAACAACTGAATGTGATCCGTAGTACGTCCAGTGTCGTTCGATGCTTCTTCGTCAACTCACAATTGGCGAGGTACAAGGCTGAATATCTGGGCCATAGCAGTATCTCCTAAAAATCTAAGCGAACCCGCTGTGGGAGCTGTGACACACCTTTCGAAAGCGGGCGTGCTCAACACTCCTGCCACTGATCTCCCGACTTCAGAGCGGCATTCCCCTGAACCAGATGAGCGACCTTGGAAGTGATCTTCGGCGTATGACTCGGAACAACGCTCGACGCGGCTGACTGGCTTGAAGATGATTGGCGGGGTAACCCTGTCGTGCTGCCGATCTTGAACTGGCCGAGAAGGGCGAACAATTGTTCGGCCTCTCGCGCGAGGCTGTGGGAGGCGGCTGAAGTTTCCTCGACCATCGCAGCGTTCTGCTGGGTGCCCTGATCCATGGTGTTGACGGCTGTGTTGATCTCCTTCAAGCCGGTCGCCTGTTCCTTCGAAGCCTCAACGATCGCTCCGACATTGCTGTCGACCTGAACAACCTGGCTGACGATCTCGCGGAGAGCCTTGCCGGTGTCGCCGACCAAGGTCACGCCGCTCTTGACGTGGTCATTGGATGCGTTGATCAGTTCCTTAATTTCCTTGGCAGCCTTCGCTGAACGCTGGGCGAGTTCCCGCACCTCCTGGGCAACGACGGCAAAGCCTTTCCCCGCCTCACCGGCACGTGCCGCCTCAACGCCAGCATTCAGCGCGAGAAGGTTCGTCTGGAAAGCGATCTCATCAATGACACCGATGATATTGCCAATCTCGCCGGCAGACTGTTCGATCTTGCCCATCGCGTCGACCGCCTGGCCGACAACCTTGCCGGAGTTCTCGGCATGCTCCTTCGTGCGCCGAACCAGGGATCCGGCCTCCTGCGCTCGATGGCTGGAGTCACTGACTGTCGTCGTAATCTGCTCTAGCGCAGCAGCAGTTTCCTCCACAGATGCGACCTGCTGTTCTGTCCGCTTGGACAGGTCGTTCGAAGCCGATTGGATCTGCTGGGATGCCGCAGCAATAGCGCCAGCATTTTGAAAGATCGTCTGGAGCGTGGTGCGCAATTTCGACGACGTCTGGTTGAAATCAAGCCGGAGCTTCTCAAGCGCCGGCAGGAACGGAGAGCCAAGTTCTCGGGTGAGATCGCCGCCGGACAGGGCCTGTAAAGCACCGGCGAGTTGCTCGACATTCCCCACCCGTTGAGAAACGTCAGTCGCGAATTTTACGACCTTGAACACCTTGCCGTTCATGTCGAATATCGGGTTGTAAGATGCCTGAATGTAAACAGGCTTGCCGCCCTTTCCGATGCGCTTGAACTCATCTGCCTGAAACTCACCGCCTGAGAGCTTCTTCCAGAACTCGCGGTAGTCATCACTGTTCACATAAGCTGCTTCACAGAACATCGAGTGATGTTTGCCCTGAACTTCGGACAGGTGATAGCCGAGTGTCTTCAGGAAGTTCTCGTTCGCCGTGAGGATCTCGCCGCTCGGCGTGAACTCGATCACCGCCTGCGCTCTGGACAGCGACTCCAACTTGCCGCGGTCATCGGCGGCCTGTAGCTTCTGTGCTGTGATGTCGGTGGCAAATTTCACCACCCTGTAGGGCTTGCCATTGCGGAAGACCGGATTGTAGGAAGCCTCGATCCAAATCTCCCGACCGTCCTATGCTGAAACTCTTGGACTGACTGCGGCACTGGAGATGTTCAGGTTATCCCAGGAGGGCCCCATCCCATCGGCGGCGGTCCCTTCCGCAGGCCAGCTCAGCAAATCGAGACAGCAACTGGTCATGAGCTATATAGCCGAGAACTTGGGACGCGACATTAGTCTGGATGAATTGGCCAATCTCTGCGGATTGACCCGATTTCATTTCGCCCGCGCCTTCAAGGCAACCTTCAATGAGCCGCCGCATCAGTTCGTCCTGAGAATGAAAGTGGAGAAGGCCAAGCATCTCCTTGCCACCACTCGATTGCCCATCTCCGACATTGCTGTCGCAGCAGGCTTCAACGGAGCAAGCCAGTTCGCGCGATCATTCAAGGCTGCGACGGGACAGACGGCTTTGGAATATAGGCGAGTCGCTTGAGTAAGTGCTCCCTTTAGCTCTTGGACGGCTTGAGGGCTCCTGGCCTAGTTAGAATGCCCGTCCTGCGATCTTACATCGCACGCCGTTGGTTTCATACTCAATCTGTGCCTCACCTTCGATCATGGAGGCTAGAGCCTGTTGTATGAGACGGGATCCAAAGCCACTCCGTGACGGTGAAGTCACTGTCGGCCCTCCCTTCTCCTCCCAAAGGATCTGGAATCCCAAGGGCTCGGTTTGTAACGTCTTGCAGTCGATATGCACCGAACCGCTCTCATTGGACATAGCACCATACTTTATCGCGTTCGTGCCGAGTTCGTGAATCGCCATTCCAATCATGACACCGTTGCGCCCCGACAGCCTGAAGTCGTCTCCGCTTAAGTGAATTCTATTCTCTTCCACCCCCAGTGCAGCAACTGTGGTCAGGATGACCTCACTCACGCTGAGTTCCTGCCAGTCGTCTCGAACCAGCAGATCATGAGTCCTGGCGAGAGCCGCAAGACGAGCGTGGAATGCACTGAGTGCTGTTTTGTGATCATCGAAACTTCTAAAAGAAAGGTTTGCTATGCCTTGGACCAGAGCCAGCGTATTTTTGACGCGATGATTCAGCTCCTGCAGCAGGAGCTGTCGTTCATGCTCGCTCCGCTTTAGGTCCTCGATATCGGTTGCGGTACCCACCCAGCGAATGTCGATATCGGAGGCCTCTTGCTGCGAATTGGCGCGGCTGAGATGCCAGCGGTAGCTTCCATCTCGCATCTTCAGTCGATGATCGCACGCGTAGTCGTGGCCGCCCTTTGCCGCGGCTTCCCATTCTTGCGTCGTGCGTGCCAAGTCGTCAGGATGTACGATCTTATGCCAGTCAAAAAGGCCTGTGTCAGGATCCCGAGCCGGCCAAAAGGCTTCTATACGCTCATTATAATAGTCCACCTGACCTTGAGCGTTCACCGTCCATACGAGCTGCGGCATCGAGTCCGCCAGCAATTCAAATTGCCTTTGAAGGCGGTGAGTTTTTTCTTCGTTTTGGTGTTGTTCAGTTACATCCGTGTTCGTCCCGAACCATGCACGGATCTTGCCCTCTTCATCGCGGATGGGACGGGCACGCGACAAGAACCAGCGATAGCCACCATCTGCACCTCGCAACGGAAATGTATCTTCCCAGTCTTGGCCAGTGGCGAAAGAATGCGAGATGCGTTCGACCACTCTCTCTATATGGTCCGGATGGTGAACACACCGCCATCCCCACCCCCTAACGTCGTCCAACGTCGTTCCGGTAAACTCGTACCAGCGCGCATTATACCAGTAGATCGAGCCATGTTGGTCAGCAATCCACGCGAGCTGATTGATGTTGTCAGCCAAGGCTCTGAAACCGACCAATGGATCCGCGAGGCGCTCGTCGGTGATGTCAACGTTCACGCCTCGAATGGCAATCACCGAGCCGTTGGGCGAACGTTCGACCTTGGCTCGATCCAGAATGTGCCTGATGACGCCGTCCGGCCTGATGATGCGGAATTCGTGGGAGTAGTGCGTAGAATGCTCGAGAAACGCGGTGGTTTCTGATTGAACCCTCAGGCGGTCTTCCGGATGCAACAGTGAGTTAAACGCCGCTTCGTCAATGGGCGCGAGCTTCAGGCCATATAGCGCTACCAGCCCAGGAGACCACTCTAGTATGTCGTCGGCAACATGCCAGACATAGGACCCAACACCCTCAAGCGCAGGCAGTGTGTGCTCTTTTGACATCACGATCGCACCGTGCATGCGGCGATATTCCCTTGATCGGTCCAACGAGAGATCAGCTTACGAAGAATCATCGAAATAGGGAACACGTTGTCGACCCAAAGCGAGCAGTGTCTGCTTTCAGTCTGCGTGCCAAGAGGTATAGGTCACAGAAACGGAGGCGTGCGGAAGACATGATGCGGCCATGGAGGCTTGTCTGCTTTCGGGCATTTTGGGGAGCACCCTCAACGTCCGACTCGACGGCGCAAAGCGGAAATCATTTCCGCAATGGGCCGAAAACCACCATTCAGTGCCTATGTCGTCGACTTCACGCGTCATCGGGCGTTGATGCATCTTGGACTTGGGACATGCCGGGCCCGGCATGCCATCTGGACGCCTATCCGCCCTGGTTCTGGAAATAGGATGCTGACATGCTGGTGCTCGTGACCTACGACGTTGCGACTTCCGAAGGCAATGGCCCCTCGCGGCTGCCAGCCGTCGCAAAGGCCTGTCGTGCTTATGGCCAGAGGGTTCAGTATTCCGTTTTCCAATCGAGGTCGACCCTGCCCAGTGGGTCAAGCTGAAGCCCCGTCTGGAAGGCCTTATCAAGCTGGAAACCGACAGTCTCCGCTATTACTATCTCGGGGCCAATTGGCAACGAAAGGTCGAACAGGTCGGAGCGAAGCCTGCCGTCGACCTTGGTGGCACGATGATCGTCTGAACAGACTTGCATCCAAGTCTCGATTGGCGCGAACCCCAAGCGTGCTACAAAACACCAGCAGGATCACAATCGTTCCAGTTCTTTGAAATCGTAAACCTTTTTGTTGCGATTGCCACACGCTTGATGTGCTCACCGTGTTGATGTGCCGGAATCCTCGTTTCTGCAGATCTTTCTTCTTTCCTGTCAGCAGTTTAGAAAGAGCCGGCCGCCCCTTCACGGGAGCGTGGATCGAAACAATGCGGCCCCGCTTAGCGGCCTCGGCCTGCTCGTCGCCCCTTCAGGGGGCGTGGATTGAAATTGCCTGCGATTTTGCAAGCGCTCGTGGGGGGAAGTGTCGCCCTTTCACGGGCATTCTTCTTTATTTCTAGAGGGAGCAACGTTTATCGACGAAGAGCGTTTGTCAGCCATGCAGATGCCTGACGCCTTTTAGACAGATCTCCAAAGGTGGGCTCAGCCCGAAAAGTTGGCCGGCAGCGCCATTCCAGACCCCACTGCCGTTTCACCTTGGGGAACATCTTAGCCAAAGACCAACTTCGCTTCCATATCTTCCTTGATCAAGAAGCACGATTGGAAAACAGCGCCTATTCACGCACCGCTGTCATTTAGCGCCGGGTGCCTAGCCAGTGCTCCAATCGACCAATAGTTCCATAATGCTTGAGCGCAGGCAACGCTCAATATGGTCGTGCCCCGAATTCAGCTTCCTTTACCCATAGTGCCGCTCCCAGTTCAGCATCATCGGGCGGCGCTTGATCGAGCAAATCTGTCAGATAGTATGCAGCTTCGACGGCATTCTTCACGGTGTGGGCCAGTGCCCTCAGACTCGGGCGTTCGGAGAAACCCACTTCATCAATGTGGCAATCACGTCGGGCTTTGGTTGCGTCCCCGAGCCAGAGCGATGCCGACAGTTTGGAGAAGCCTAGCCGGTCCATGACGTCTCCGGGCCTTCAAATACCGCTTAGTCGTGATCTTCTTGGGTCCAAGGTTTTGTGTCAATTGCCTTCTAATCGTCTTCACCTATGTGATTTCGCCGAGCAAACCGAACCGCTTCAGAAATAAGTCGGCGGACTGCCACGCTCTCGCACGTAAATTGCCCATGTTTGTACGACCCGTTGCTAGTACCCGTTGGTGCACCGGCTCGCGCACCATGAAATCGGCAGACCGATTTGAAGCGCTCCGCGGGAGCCTGGCATTGTTCTTTAGTCCTTTTCGAGGTTGCCGAGCATCGTGGCGCAGCTTGAAACGCGTATTTGTCCCTGTTCATGGGATTGGCTGGGATTTCGTAGATTTGCCTCCCCCCTGGGAGACATTTCCGACAATTGCTTGCCCCCCTTCATGAACGTGAACATGCTTTACGACCACCGTTTGGCCACCGTCGTTTCGGTGTTTCCGAAGCGCCTCCATCTGGCTTGTGAATGTACGCATCAACTTGTTCGCAGTGCGCTCATAGATTTCAAGCTGGGCAAGGTTCTCGGCAATATTCATCCGCCGAGTGAATTTCATACTGGCGATATGAACTGCTGCCATCTGGAGTGCGAGTATGGTTTCCAGCTGGTTCCGTGGCTCGATGGCGCGAACGATCGAGACGGCTATGTTGAGATTTTCGATGTCGGTCTCTGTCGTACCGGAGGTAACAGCGATCAATTGTGAGAGTGCCCCACCATAGAGGGTCAAGTCGGTAATCCCGAGCGACTTTGCAATCAAGCCCTGGCCCAGAAATCTCGACGGGTGGTCGGGGCCAACAGGATATCCCGTGGCCAGTTTTGTGAACTGTGTGAACGAAAGGCTCTCGATTTGCGGGCGGATCATCTCGCGGTCGCTGTCTGTCAGAACGTATTTTGCCCCACCAGCCGGCTCGATTTTGTTTGAAGCGCAGGTCGTTGCGCTGTGTTTTATATTGTCTCGCTTTTTCGCCACCTTAGCGCCCTTTTTGGATTAGGATAATTTCGTAAGTCTTGGATTTGTGATCGAGCACCAGTGAGCGCCGCATCATCGCCATCTTTAAAAACATTCGTTTTTGGGCACTGTGAATTCTCCCAAACCCTCCCGTAAAACTGCAAGACGGAAATCATCCAGCTGGGTGACGATTGAGTGCTCAGGATATCCCAGCGCCAACAGTTCCTGCCTCAGCTTCTCAGACTGCAAATTCCAATAAGGACCGCGGAGATTGTCGGGCCTAATCCTCAGCGCGGCAGCGACGCGTCGTGCGCATCCGATTCTCCTGCCGAGTGGGAACGCCTTGATCGCGCAAATTGCATGTGGCGCGAAGATAGAAGGTGCTGGAATGCCTTTATCCATGGTGTTCTCCAATCTCGGCAATCTCGATTGCAGGTTTCTTCTTTTTTGTTTTCTCTTTTTGGTGTTTTTCCGCAGTCTGTATCGGTCTCTGTTTCTGTTTCTGTATATCCATAGGATATTGATTGGGTTCCAATACCCTATGGTAAGCCTTTCCATAGGCTATCCATCCGGCCTGGTGACAATGTGGATGGGCCTCGGATGTGTCCGCATTTGCATGTTTCATTTGCGGCGAACGACCGTCGATTCCAGAAGCCGGGTGGACTGTGTCAGAGGTGAACTAGGTACCGGCATGCGCCGTTCTTCCGCTTCGTTGAATTCCTCAACGACTTCGTTGCGAACTGCCTCATCCTTGATTTCACTGACTAATCGAAGCGTACCGATCTTGTGCTTTTCATTGGCGGGACTGCAGTGCCTGAACCATTTTCGAACGAATACGAACGATTTTTCAGGCCCATATGCGATGAGCCCTGCGTCGATTAACTCCTGGCGAGCAGATTGATATTGAGGGAGTTCCCAACCGAGATCAGCGCACGCGTATAGATCTGGCAATGCGAAGCAGCCGCAGCTGTTCTGATGACCACAAGTGATGAGGTATAGTTGAAGAAGTTTCGACTCGTTTGTCAGCTTTGCAAAACGACGCGAATTCCAAATCGATGGCGAGACCATGGAGAACCGGCGAAGACTCATTTGGATCCTCCGTTTCTGGGGCGTAGACCACATTCAAAATTAACTTGGAGATCGCCCATCCTCAGACCACTGATCTCTGCGCTTTGGCGCGTTCGATCACCGCGAGGATTTCAGAGGTCGGCCACTTCGACAGGGCTCCAATTTTGACAGGTCGCGGAACGGTCCCGTCAGACACGCGGCGCCAAAAAGTGGGCAAGCTCACTTTTAGGACCTCGGCGCCCTCTCGGGCACTGAGAAGAGGATCGGTGATGTGCATTAAGTTCCCTCGCATTTGTTTGGTACGAGGTGACATTGGCTCGGCGCATGCCGGAAAAGCAAAGCAATGGAGGCCCACAAATACCCAAATCGCGCCCATAAATCGTCCGCGAGCGCGTGTTTATGGGCGGAATTTGGCTATGTTTATGGGCAGGCTTTTCAAGCCAATGTTGCTAGGTTTCGGCTCGTGGTAGACCTTTTAGCCATCTCTGCATTGTGGTTCGAGTAACTTTGTGGCCAAGAATATCTCGCGCAAACTCTATAGCTTCTTGTACTAAGGCATCTCTTTTTTTAGGAGCAACTCCGCGTTTCATGCGGTCCGCAGCCCACCTATACGCCGCTTGTTCAATGAGCCCGTCGGCCAGCTTCGGGCGCCCTTGCCTGCGTGTAACCACATTAGATGTTAGTTGATATTCAGCTTTGTCTGTAAGCAGGGCGGCGCTGGGGTAAAGGTCAACCCGAATATCAATAGTAGGTTCACAGAGAGGTCTCGGGAATACTCGCAGCAGATCCGCGGTATTCACTTGAACGGCATAGAAAACATCCGCGCCTTCTCTCAACTCGCTTTCACGCCAATCAAATGTCAATCGCCATCTGGTCGACGCGATGTCTACCCTCCTGTGGTAAATGTAGCCTTGATCATCGTTATACTGCAGCAAACCAAAGGCTGATAGATCTCCCTTGATCAACGCCTGCAGAACGCTTAGCCGCGCACTTTCTACATGCGGTGCGAATGCCGATTCCAGGTCACGCCTCCATTCGAAGTCAGCCGCGTCGCTTCGAACAGTTTCCATTCTTTGGAGGTATTCTTGCTTGTCCTCGTCAGAATTGGAATCAAAAATCGATTTAAGTTTTTCATCCCAATATGCGACATATTCCGCGCCAGAATTCTCGGCGCTCCTTGATGTGTCTAGCCCTTGGGGTGCGCGAATATAGCGATCCATATCCAGTACAGAGACGCCTGCCCAACGGAACTCTGTTTCGCTGTAGCCGGTGTCGAACTGAGCGATCTCACCCGAGCGCATAGCTTCTTTCCCCAGTCGAGCATCACCCCACTCCCCCGGGTAGACAATAAATTCAGGAGCGCGCCCCAGTGCGACCCAGTAGACGGCTTCCTGAATATAGCACGTTTCCGGCCACTTGATTGGCTCATACATTCATCGAGACTTCCGGTGGGACCTGATCAACAGCTGTTCTTCCGGTAAGAAAATCAGCCCATTTTTGCAACAGCAGCCGGCGTTGTTCAAGGAAGTCAGTGCGCCGGTACGCCCGTTCAACCTTGTTGCCTACTGTGTGCCCGAGCGTCAATTCGGCTATGCTTTCCGGAGTGTCGGTCGTCTCGGCGATCCAATCTCGTAGGCTGGATCGAAACCCGTGTGGTCGTGCTTCCATATTGGCGCGCTCCATGAACCTCGCCATGGTGGCATCCGAAATTACGCCCTTCTTGACACTCGGAAACATGAAGCCGTCACGCGAAAGGGCACGCGCTTCCCCGAGGACTAGCAGGGCTTCAGTAGATAGCGGCACACGGAAGTCTGGTGTTCTGCCGCGACGGCCTTTCTGGGCTTCGCCGGGGATGGTCCAGATATCACCAGTAATCTGTTCATCGTGAAGAAAACGGAGCGGGCCTGACCTCACTCCGGTCAAGATTAAAAGACGCAAAGCCAGATGGGTGACCGTGCCGTCAGAGAGTGTTGAATAGAAATCCGGCGCCTCCTGCCACGGAAGCGCAGGAATGTTCTTCGGCGTGTGCCTCTGTTGGCCCAGCAGCGCTCTGGCTTTTTCCGCGGCCTGGATATCTACTTCAAGCCCTAATGCAGCGGCATGGCGGATGCATATCGCCAGACGATTGAGCGCTTTACGTGCGGTATCAGCCTTCGAGTGCCAGATCGGCGCCAGAGTGTCGCGGATGTCAGTTTGGTCGATGTCGCTCACAGGTACACCACCAAGCTTGGGTAGGACATGCAGCTCAAGTGGAGAAAACCACCTGCCAGCCAGCCCATCCCCTTTCAACTCCGCCTTCCGGCTTTCGAACGCATCATTTGCAATCTCCCTGAGCAAGTTGAGCTTTTTCGCAGCTTCGCGCCTTTGGCGTTGGCGTTCTTTGATCGGATCGAGATCCGAACGGCTGATAAATCGCCAGCGCTCAGCGGTCTCCCTTACCTCTTTAAGAGAGATCTCAGTTGTAGATCCGAGCCCCATCTCGCGCCGTCGACCATGCACGGTGACGCGAAGTACCCATTGGCCACCGCCATCCTCGCGCTTTACGAGCCATAAGCCGCCCCCATCTGAATGTTTTCCCGCGGGTGCATTTTTCACAAAAAGTGCCGACAGTTTGTTCAACGAGCGTGCCAAAGCTGATCCCCCTTTTCATCCACCTTTCGCCGTGCGACAGGGTGAGACACGACGATAACGCGTGAGGGTGAGCGAAACAGTAATATCACTGGAAACGCAAGTGTCTGATGTTGGCTTATAGTCCATGTAAGCCATTGATTTTGCAATTCGATGCCTGCAAGCGGCACCACTCCCCACACATCCTCTCATCCACCCGTTCCATAGCCCTTCAGCCTCCGTCGCGTATCCGATGGGCTCTCGCGAAAATGCGCACGGTAGCTGCGGGAGAAGGCAGACGCCGAGTTGAAGCCTGTCGCGGCGGCGATGTCGGCGAAGGCAATTCGGGTTTCGATCACCTTGCGGCGGGCGGCGTTCAGCCGCAGCGCCAGGTAATGAATGTGCGGCGGTGCGCCGATTGCCTCGATGAACAGGGTCTGCAGCCGTCTTTCGCTGATGCCGATGCGGCGGGCCAGCCGGACCAGCGGCAGCGGTTGCTCCAGGTGCTCCTCCATGACCCGCATCGCCTGGCTGACGCGGGGATCGGCAAGCCGGATGCTGCCGGTCGAGGGCATGGCGGTGGCATTGCTGCTGACGCCGCCCTGTTCGTAGATGAACTGCCGTGACACTTCGAGCGCCAGCGAATAGCCGTGGCGGCGGCGGATCAGTTCCAGCATCAGGTCGAGCGTCGGCAGCGAGCCGCCGGTGGTGATGCGCTTGCCGTCGATGACAAAGCGTTCACGCACGGTCGTTACCTGCGGATAGGCGGCGGCGAAGTCGTCATAGTCTTCCCAGTGCAAGGTGGCGGAAAAATTGTCGAGCAGCGCGCTGTCGGCGAGCAGCCAGGCGCCGGATTCGATGCCTGCGACGACACTGCGATGTCGGGCCGACTTCGCCAGCAGACGCTTTAGCTCCGATGTCGCGTGGCGTTTCCAGTTGTGGCTCGACAGGACGAAGAGAGGGTCTTCCTCACTGCCGGGTTGGAACGCACCATCCACCGGGATCGGAATATGGCTTTTGGTTTCGATCGGCAGGCCATCGGGGCTGAGGATGCGCCAGCGGTAAAGCTCCAGCCCGCTCACCCGGTTTGCCAGACGCAGGGGTTCGATGACCGAGGCAACCAAAATCAGATTGGTCTCGGGCACGACGAGCAGGTCCAGCAGGGTCGCGGCCGTGGCGGGATCGGAAAGCGCAGTTTGCTCGGGCATGGCATCGAATTTCCGTGATTTCCGATAATGTATAGAAGCTGTCCAATCCTGCAAAGCACGATGCGACATTCTGTCTCGTAATAGGGTCAACGAACGAGGGAGAATAATCCGTGCCTTTAGCCATGAACCGGGATGTCTTCATTACCTGCGCCGTCACCGGCGCCGGAGACACCACCTCGAAATCGCCGCATGTGCCTGTTACTCCCAAGCAGATCGCCGAGTCCGCCATTGATGCCGCCAAGGCCGGTGCCGCTATCGTGCATTGCCATGTCCGCGATCCGGAAACGGGGGCCGCCAGCCGGCGCAATGATCTCTACAAGGAAGTCACCGACCGCATTCGCTCGGCCGATGTCGACGTGGTCCTGAACCTGACCGCCGGCATGGGCGGGGACCTGATTTTCGGTAATGTCGAGCAGCCGCTGCCGCTCAACCCTGTGGGCACCGACATGGCTGGTGCGACCGAGCGTGTCAGCCACGTCGCCGAATGCCTGCCGGAGATCTGCACGCTCGATTGCGGCACGATGAATTTCTCGCTCGGCGATTATGTCATGACCAACACGCCGTCGATGCTGCGGGCCATGGCGAAGCTGATGACGGATCTTGGCGTGCGCCCCGAGATCGAAGCCTTTGACACCGGGCATCTGTGGTTCGCCAAGCAGTTGGTCGAGGAAGGCTTGATCGAGGATCCGGTCCTCATCCAGCTCTGCATGGGCATTCCCTGGGGCGCGCCTGATGACCTCAACACCTTCATGGCGATGGTCAACAATGTGCCGGCGAACTGGACCTTCTCGGCCTTCTCGATTGGCCGCAATGCCATGGCCTATCCGGCGGCTGCCGTGCTTGCCGGTGGCAATGTGCGCGTCGGGCTGGAAGACAATCTCTATGCCGGCAAGGGCCTGCTCGCCACCAATGCCCAGCTCGTCGAAAAGGCCGTGACCGTGATCGAGGGCATGGGTGCCCGGATCATCGGACCGGACGAAGTGCGCAAGAAACTCAAGCTCACCAAGCGCTGATGCCCCGCCCGTTCCTGGGCAATTTCGGGGGCGGGTCACTCGACAAACCGACATGCGGACGAGAACGTGATGAGCAGAATTCAAAAGGCGGCCTGTATTGGCGGCGGTGTGATCGGTGGGGCCTGGGCGGCGCGTTTCGTGCTGGCCGGCATCGACACCACGATCTTCGATCCGCATCCCGAGGCGCAGCGCATCATCGGCGAAGTGCTCGCCAATGCCGAACGCGCCTATGAAATGCTGACCATGGCGCCACTGCCGCCCAAGGGAAAGCTCACCTATGCCACCTCGCTTGAAGAGGCTGTCGCGGGCGCCGACTGGATCCAGGAAAGCGTGCCGGAGCGTGTCGATCTCAAGCGCGGCGTGCTGACGCAGATCGACGCGGCGGCCGACCCCAAGGCGCTGATCGGTTCGTCGACCTCGGGCATCCTGCCAACCGATCTGCAGCGCGACATGAAACATCCCGAGCGCATGTTTGTCGCGCATCCCTATAATCCGGTCTACCTCCTGCCGCTCGCCGAACTCGTCGGCGGCGAAAAGACCAGCCGCGCGGTGCTGGAAGATGCCAAGGCGAAACTCGCCCCGATCGGCATGAAGGGCGTGATCCTCAACAAGGAGATCGAAGGCTTTGTCGGCGACCGTTTGCTGGAAGCGTTCTGGCGCGAGGCGCTCTGGCTGATCAAGGATGACATCTGCGACACCGAGACGTTGGATGACGTGATCCGCTATTCCTTCGGCATGCGCTGGGCGCAGATGGGCCTGTTCGAGACCTATCGCATCGCCGGCGGCGAAGCCGGCATGCGGCATTTCCTCGCCCAGTTCGGCCCCTGCCTTGCTTGGCCCTGGACCAAGCTCACCGACGTGGTCGATCTCAACGACGAACTCGTCGACAAGATCGCCGGCCAATCGGACGCCCAGTCGGGCGCGCGCGGCATTCGCGACCTGGAGCGCATCCGCGACCAGAACCTCGTCGGCATCATGCAGGCCTTGAAGGCCGGCGATGCGGGACGCGGCTGGGGTTCCGGCAAGCTGCTATCGGAGTTCGAGGCGCATCTCTGGTCATCCGCACCAGCACCTGCTGCCGCTGATGTCACCAAGCCGATCAGGCTTGCGGACTTCCGCGTGCATCCGTCCTGGGTCGACTACAACGGCCACATGACCGAATACCGCTACAGCCAGTGTTTTGCCGACAGTTCCGACGCGCTGTTGCGCCTCATCGGCGTCGACATGGATTATGTCTCGGCTGGCCACAGCTATTACACGGTCGAAAACCATGTGCGGCTGCTCGATGAATGCAAGCTGGGTGACGCGCTCTCTATCGAAGTGCAGTTGCTGCCTTCGGATGGCAAGAAGCTGCACAGCTTCTTCTGGCTGCGCCGCGCCTCGGACGGCGCCGTGGTGGCGACCTGCGAACATCTGATGCTGCATGTGTCCTCGGCCGAGGGCAAAACCGTGCCGCCACTTCCGGCTGTCATCGCCAAGCTCGAACCGCTGATCGCCGGCCATGCCGGCCTGCCGATACCCGATGGCGCCGGCCGCCATGTCGGGCAGAAGAGGTAGTCTCATGCCGATGTTCAATTTGAGAGAACGAGGATAGCGCATGGATTTCGCCCTCACCGCAGAGCAGCAGATGATCGTCGACACGGTCCGCGGCTTCGTGGAGAGTGAACTCTATCCGCTCGAGGACCAGGTCGAGAGAACTGGCCATGTGCCCCCCGAGATGGGCTGGGAGATCGCGGCCAAGGTGAAGCAACTCGGTTTCTTCGCCTGCAACATGCCGGAAGAGGTCGGCGGTGGCGGGCTCGACCACCAGACCTTCACGCTGGTCGAACGCGAACTCGGCCGTGCCTCCATGGCGCTCACCGTGTTCTTCGGCCGCCCCTCGGGCATCCTGATGGGCTGCAACGACGACCAGCGCGAACGCTACCTGCTGCCGGCCACGCGCGGCGACAAGTTCGATGCTCTCGCCATGACCGAGCCCGGAGCCGGCTCGGACCTGCGCGGCATGAGCTGCACCGCGCGCCCTGATGGCGACGACTGGGTAATCAACGGCACCAAACATTTCATCAGCCATGCCAATATCGCCGATTTTGTCATCGTCTTCGTCGCCACGGGCGAAGAAGACACGCCGAAGGGCGTGAAGAAGCTGATCACCTGCTTCCTCGTCGATCGCGGCACACCAGGCTTCACTATCCGCGACGGTTATTCCTCCGTGTCGCATCGCGGCTACAAGAACTGCATCCTCGATTTCGACGATTGCCGCCTGCCCTCGGCGCAGATCCTCGGCGAGGTCCACAAGGGTTTCGAGCTTGCCAATGCCTGGCTCTATGGCACGCGGTTGACGGTCGCCGCGAGCTGCGTCGGCCGGGCGCGACGGGTCTTCGACCTCTCCGTTCCCTATGCCGCCGAGCGGCACCAGTTCGGCAAGCCGATCGGCGCGAACCAGGGCGTGTCGTTCAAACTCGCCGACATGATTACCGAGATCGATGCAGCCGACTATCTGACGCTCGCCGCCGCCTGGCGCCTCGACCAGGGGCTGCCGGCCAATCGCGAAATTGCATCTGCCAAGCTCTATGCCTCGGAAATGCTGGCGCGGGTGACCGACGAGGCGATCCAGATCCATGGCGGCATGGGCCTGATGGACGACCTGCCGCTGGCGCGCTTCTGGCGCGACGCCCGCGTCGAGCGGATCTGGGACGGCACCTCGGAAATCCAGCGGCACATTATCAGCCGTGACCTGTTGCGGCCGTTCGGAGCATGACGATGGCGCGCAGACCCTTTCCGTCAATCCCCGCACTGCCCTGCTCCTCCCCCGGAAGGCCACAGGACCCGTATCAGGGCCTGTGGCCAGGCGGTCACGCCGATATCTCGGCATCCGTGCAGCCGGACGGCCCAGGCCTGCTGGCGCTATTCCAGGCAATCCGGCTCGGGAGTTTCCTGACAGACCGGTGGCTCGGCAGGGGGCTTGGATGACGACAACAGCCCGCACGCCGCTCGCCCGCCTGATCCGTCCGCAATCGATCGCCGTCTTCGGCGGCAAGGAAGCGGCGCGGGTGGTGGAGCAGTGCGGCAAGGCGGGGTATCGCGGCGAAATCTGGCCGGTGCATCCGACGCGCGAGACGGTGCATGGCCACCGCTGTTACCGGTCGGTCGCCGAGCTGCCGGCCGCACCGGATGCCGCCTTCGTCGGCGTCAACCGCAGTCTGTCGGTCGAGATCATCCGCGAATTGGCGGCTCGCGGTGCCGGCGGCGCCATCTGTTATGCCTCCGGCTTCGCCGAAGCCGTCCAGGAACTGCCCGACGGTCCTGCGCTTCAGGCGGAACTCGTAGCGGCCGCTGGCAACATGGCCATGCTCGGCCCCAATTGCTACGGCTTCATCAACATGCTCGACGATGCGCTTCTCTGGCCAGACCAGCACGGCATGGTGCATGTCGACAAGGGGGTGGCCATCCTCACCCAGTCCTCGAATATCGCGCTCAACATATCCATGCAGGCCCGAGGGCTGCCGATCGCCTATCTGATGACGGCCGGCAACCAGGCCCAAACGGGACTGTCGGCGCTGGCTGCTGCTGCGCTCGAAGACGAGCGGGTGACCGCCGTCGGGCTGCATATCGAGAGCTTCGACGATCTCGAGGCCTTGCAGGATCTGGCGAGCCGCGCCCGCGCACTGCGCAAGCCTGTGGTGGCGCTGAAGGTCGGCCGATCGGTCGCTGCCCAGCGCGCGGCGCTCTCGCACACGGCCTCACTTGCCGGCAACGACCGGGTCTCCTCTGCCCTGCTGAAGCGGCTCGGCATCGGGCGGGTGCATTCCCTGCCGCAGATGCTGGAGACATTGAAGCTCGTGCATGTCTGCGGCCCCCTGCCCGCCAACACCGTCTCCGCCATGAGCTGTTCGGGTGGCGAGGCCTCGCTGATGGCGGATGCCGGGGTCGGCAAGGCGGTCGATTTCCGCGACCTCAGGCCTGAACAATTGCCGGCGCTCAGAGAAACGCTCGGCGCGATGGTCGCACTGTCCAATCCGCTCGACTACCACACCTTCGTCTGGGGTAACCACGCGCGCCAGGCGCAAGCCTTTTCCACCGTGATGAGCGGCGGATATGGGATCAATCTCGTCGTCCTCGATTTTCCCCGCGCCGACCGCTGCGACGCCAGCGACTGGACGACGACGGTCGACGCGGTAATCGATGCGCAACGCGAGACTGGGGCCGCGACCGGCATCGTGTCGAGCCTTGGCGAGACCATGCCCGAGACCGTCGCGACCCATCTGGTTGCTGAAGGTGTCGTGCCCTTCTGCGGCATCGACGAGGCGCTCGGCGCAATCGATGTGGCTCATGGCATCTACGCCGCCTGGGAGCGACCGGCTCCGGCACCCCTCTTATTTGCCCCCCAAGTCGAAACCGATATCATCAGCTTTTACGAAGAGCGCGCCAAACCGACGCTCGCCGCCTATGGCGTCAAGATCCCCTATGGCATGGTCGCTGACACCCCGGAAAAGGCGGTCGCCATTGCCGAACGGCTGGGTTATCCGGTTGCCCTCAAGGGTCTCGGCATCGCCCACAAGAGCGATGTCGGCGCCGTGCGTCTCAACATCCGAAGTGCCGGGGAGGTCCTCGCGGCCGCCTCGGCCATGGCACCGGTCGCCAGCCGTTTTCTCGTCGAAGTGATGGCACCCAAACCCGTTGCGGAATTGATCGTCGGGGCATTTCGCGATCCCGTCGTCGGCCCGGTCCTGACCGTCGGCGCCGGTGGAGTGCTCGTCGATCTCATCGATGACAGCGCCATCCTGCTGCTCCCCACCAATCTCGCAGACATTCGCGCCGCGATCTCAGGCTTGAAGATTTCGCCCCTGATTGCGGGCTATCGCGGCGGCCCGCCAGGGGATATGAACGCTTTGGTGCAACTCGTCGCCTCTGTCGCAGATTATGTCGCAGACAACGCAACGAGACTGGACGAACTGGACCTTAATCCGGTTCTGGTGCTGCCGGAAGGCGAAGGCGCGATTGCCGTCGATGCCTTCATCCGGACAAGGAGTTGAACGCGTGCCCGAGCCCATCCGCACCCGTCGCGAAAACGGCATCCTGGAAGTGACGATCGATCGTCCCAAGGCCAATGCCGTCGACCTTGCCACCAGCCGGATCATGGGTGGTATTTTCGCCAACTTCCGAGACGACGACACGCTGCGGGTTGCCATCATCACCGGCGCCGGTCCGAAGTTCTTCTGCCCCGGCTGGGACCTGAAGGCTGCCGCCGAAGGCGATGCGGTCGACGGAGACTACGGCGTCGGCGGCTTTGGCGGCCTTCAGGAACTGCGCGACCTCAACAAGCCCGTCATTGCGGCGATCAACGGCATCTGTTGCGGCGGTGGCCTGGAAATCGCGCTCTCCGCCGATCTCATTCTCGCTGCCGACCATGCCACCTTCGCGCTGCCGGAAATCTGCTCGGGCACGGTGGCAGATGCTGCCTCGATCAAGCTGCCGAAGCGCATTCCCTACCACATCGCCATGGACATGCTGCTGACCGGCCGGTGGCTCGATGCGCAGGAGGCGCATCGCTGGGGATTCGTCAACGAGATCCTGCCCGCAGAAAGCCTGATGGACAGGGCCTGGACGCTTGCGCGGCTGCTCGAAAGCGGCCCGCCGCTCGTCTATGCCGCCATCAAGGAGATCGTCCGCGATGCCGAGGGCCGGGATTTTCAAACGACGATGAACAAGATCACCAAGCGACAATACCGCACGGTGGACGTTCTCTACGGGAGCGAAGATCAGCTGGAGGGCGCGCGCGCCTTTGCCGAGAAGCGTGCTCCGGTCTGGAAGGGGAAATAGAGGTTTCTAGCCGCCGCGTGAGGGTCCTGGCGATTGGCCCGATTGCGCAACCGAACGATCGCCACCGTCACGGACACAAGAACCGGACGCATAACCAACCAGAACAAGGGAACGACGATGAGCAACGACAAATTTTTCTCCAGCCTGACCTCGGCGGCGCTCAGCCGGCGCGAATTCATGGGCCGCGCCATGGCCGCCGGCCTGACGCTGACGGCCGCCAGCTCGCTCTATGCCACCAGCGCCTCGGCTCAGGAACCCAAGCGCGGCGGCAACCTGAAGCTCGGTCTCGAAGGCGGCTCCGCCACCGACAGCAAGGACCCGGCCAAGTTCCTGTCGCAGTTCATGTTCTGCATCGGCCGCTGCTGGGGCGACATGCTGGTCGAAAGCGATCCACTGACGGGCGCTGCCGTGCCGGCACTTGCCGAAAGCTGGGAGCCGTCGGCCGACGCCGCCACCTGGACCTTCACCATCCGTAAGGGCGTGCAGTTTCATGACGGCAAGGAACTGACCATCGACGACGTGGTCGCCACCCTGAAGCGCCACACCGACGAGAAGTCCGAATCCGGCGCGCTCGGCGTGATGAAGTCGATCAAGGAGATCAAGAAGGACGGCGACAAGCTCGTCCTGGTGCTCACCGAAGGCAATGCCGACCTGCCGCTGCTGCTCACCGACTACCACCTCGTCATCCAGCCGAACGGCGGCCTCGACGATCCGCTCGCCTCGATCGGCACCGGCCCCTACAAGCTCACCAGCTTCGAAGCCGGCGTGCGCGCCACGCTGGAGCGCAACACGGCGGACTGGCGCTCGGACCGCGGTTACGTCGACACGATCGAAATCATCGGCATGAATGATGCGACCGCACGCATTGCGGCACTCGCCTCCGGCCAGGTGCATTTCATCAACCGCGTCGATCCGAAGACGGTGGACATGCTGAAGCGCGCCCCAAGCGTCGAGATCCTCTCGACTTCAGGCCGCGGTCACTACGTCTTCATCATGCATTGCAACACAGCACCCTTCGACAACAACGACCTGCGTCTGGCACTGAAATATGCCATGGACCGCGAAGCCATGGTCGAGACCGTGCTCGGCGGTTACGGCAAGGTCGGCAACGACTTCCCGATCAACAGCACCTATGCCCTCTTCCCTGAGGGTATCGAGCAGCGCGCTTACGATCCTGACAAGGCCGCCTTCCACTACAAGAAGTCGGGTCATTCCGGTCCGGTCCTGCTGCGCACATCGGAAGTCGCCTTCCCGGGTGCCGTCGACGCTGCCGTGCTCTACCAGGGCAGCGCCCAGAAGGCCGGCATCGAGATCGAAGTGAAACGCGAGCCGGGTGACGGCTACTGGTCGAATGTCTGGAACGTTCAGCCCTTCTCCACCTCCTATTGGGGCGGCCGTCCGACCCAGGACCAGATGTATTCCACGGCTTACCTCTCGTCCGCCGACTGGAACGACACCCGTTTCCTGCGTCCTGACTTCGACAAGATCCTGCTCGAAGCCCGCGCCGAACTCGACGAAGGCAAGCGCAAGGAAATGTATCGCGACATGGCGATGATGGTGCGCGACGAAGGCGGCCTGATCCTGCCGATGTTCAATGACTTCGTGAACGCCGCCCAGAAGAGCGTGAAGGGTTACGTCCACGACATCGGCAACGACATGTCGAACGGCTATGTCGCGACCCGCGTCTGGCTCGAAGCCTGATTGCCGGAAACGGGCAGTCGGCGACGCACTGCTCCGGTCATCGGCCCGCGGACATAAGGTTCGCGGGCCAAACCCGTTTTTCAGGATAGCGGCTGGATACGCATGACCCAATCGACCGATGCCGGTGACCCACCGGCCCTCTCCCTCTACCAGCGGTTTCCGCTGATCGTGCTGGTCGTCCAGCGGCTGGCGCTCAGCCTGCTCCTGCTGCTCGCCGTCTCCGTGCTGATCTATGGTGGCGTCGAAGCCCTTCCCGGCGATTTCGCCACCACCTATCTCGGCCAGTCGGCTACACCCCAGGCGGTCGCCAATATCCGCGCCGATCTCGGCCTCGACCGGCCGATCGTCAGCCGTTACTTCGAATGGCTCGGCGGCGCGATCCAGGGCGATTTCGGCACCTCCTGGGCGAGCAAGAACTCGGTCACCGAACAGATTAGCAAGCGGCTCGGCAACTCGCTTCAGCTCGCCGCACTTGCCGCGGCGATCTCCGTGCCGCTTGCGGTCGGGCTCGGCATGCTCGCCGTGCATTTCCGCAATCGCACGCCGGATCGCATCATCAACGTGATCTCACTCGCCGCCATTTCGCTGCCGGAATTCTTCATCGGCTATCTGCTGATCCTGGTCTTTGCCATCAACCTCAACATCGCGACCTTCCCATCGACAGTGCATGACGGCATGACGGTCCTCGAACGCCTGAAAGCCATGGCGCTGCCGACGGCGACCCTTGTGCTGGTGGTCCTCGCCCACATGATGCGTATGACCCGCGCCGCCATCCTCTCGGTCATGTCATCCGCCTACATGGAGACCGCCGAGCTCAAGGGCCTCTCGGCGCTCCGCGCCATCGTCAAGCATGCCGCCCCCAACGCGATTGCCCCGATCGTCAATGTCGTTGCCCTCAACCTCGCCTATCTCGTGGTCGGCGTCGTCGTCGTCGAGGTGGTCTTCGTCTATCCCGGCATGGGCCAGTACATGGTCGATGCGGTTACCGTGCGCGACATGCCCGTCGTCCAGGCCTGTGGCCTGATCTTTGCGGCCGTCTATATCTTCCTCAACATGCTGGCCGACATCATCGCCATTGTCGCCAATCCGAGACTGAGGCATCCGAGATGAGATTGAAACAGATCCCCCTCAGCGCCTGGGTCGGCATAGCAGGCATCGCCCTTGCCCTCTTCTGTGCGCTCTTCGCCCCCTTGATCGCGCCTTATGGCGAGCGTGAAATCGTCGGCAGCGTTTGGGAGCCAATGGGTGGCACCTATCTGCTCGGCACCGACAATCTCGGCCGAGACCTGCTCTCCCGGATGATCTACGGCACGCGCACGACGCTGACAGTGGCGCTCGCCGCGACGATCATCTCCTTCTCCCTCGGCATCTTCCTCAGCTTCACAGCCGCCGTCTCGCGCGGTGTCATCGACCAGACGCTGTCACGCTTCAACGACCTGATGATGTCGATACCGACGCTAATCTTCGCGCTCGTGGTGCTGGCGGTCCTGCCGCAGAACCTCTTCGTGCTGATCCTGGTCATGGCCGTGCTCGATTCCACCCGCGTCTATCGCCTCGGCCGGGCCGTCGCCCTCGACGTCGCCGTCATGGAATTCGTCGAGGCGGCCAAGCTGCGCGGTGAAGGCACGCTATGGATCATCTTCCGCGAGATCCTGCCCAACACGCTGTCGCCGCTCTTGGCCGAATTCGGCCTGCGCTTCGCCTTCTCGATCCTGTTCCTCTCCACCCTCTCCTTCCTCGGCCTCGGCATCCAGCCGCCGGCCGCCGACTGGGGCGGCATGGTCAAGGACAACAAGGACGGGATCATCTTCGGCATTTCCGCGGCACTTGTGCCCGGCACGGCCATTGCTGCGCTCGCCGTCTCCGTCAACCTGGTGGTCGACTGGCTGCTCGGGCGAACATCCAGCCTGAAGGGAGGCCGTGGCGATGTCTGAACTCCTCACCATCCGCGATCTGAAGATCGAAGCCACATCCTATCCGCCGGGCGAACCGCCCAAGGACATCACCATCGTCGAGGGTGTCTCCTTCAGCCTGCCCAAAGGCCGGGTGCTCGGCCTGATCGGCGAGTCCGGCGCCGGCAAGTCCACCATCGGACTGTCGGCACTCGCTTACGGTCGCGGCAGTGTGCGCATCACCGGCGGCGAAGTGCTGCTCAACGGTCAGGACATCCTGAAGCTCGGCAAGACAGGCATTCGCAAGCTGCGCGGCGACCGCGTCTGTTACGTCGCGCAATCGGCTGCCGCCGCCTTCAACCCGGCCCATCGGCTGGGCGACCAGGTGATCGAGGCGACCGTCGCGCACAAACTGATGACAACAGAGGAGGCCCGCGCCCGCGCCACCTACCTCTTCGGAGTGCTCGGCCTGCCCGATCCCAAAACCTTCGGCGAGCGCTACCCGCACCAGGTCTCAGGCGGTCAGCTGCAACGCGCCATGACCGCCATGGCGCTCTGCTCCAACCCGGAACTCATCGTCTTCGATGAGCCGACGACCGCACTCGACGTCACCACACAGATCGACGTGCTGGCCGCCATCAAACACGCGATCGAGGAGACCCATACGGCCGCCCTCTACATCACCCATGACCTCGCCGTCGTCGCGCAGATCTCCGACGACATCATGGTGCTGCGCCAGGGCAAGACCGTCGAATACGGCACCACCCAGCAGATCATCGAACAACCCGCCCAGGACTACACCCGCGCCCTGGTCAATGTCCGCCAGGCCCGCAAGGAGGAAGCGACGGATCAGAGCGACCGACAGTTGCGAATAGAGAACGTGACGGCCGGCTATTCCAACGGCTTCAAGGTGCTGCACGATGTGTCCCTGCACCTGCCGAAGGGCCAGACGCTCGCCGTCGTCGGCGAATCCGGCTCGGGAAAGTCGACGCTCGCCCGCGTCATCACCGGGCTCCTGCCGCCTGTCTCCGGCTCCGTTACCTTCGACGGCAAGGTTCTGACACCGGCCCTGAAGCAGCGCAGCCGTGACGATCTGCGCCGCATCCAGCTTATCTATCAAATGGCCGATACGGCGATGAACCCGCGCCAGACGGTGCGCGACATCATCGGCCGGCCGCTCACCTTCTATCACGGACTACATGGCGCTGCGAAAACCGCTCGGGTCAAGGAGTTGCTCGAGCAGATCGAGATGGCGTCCGGCTTCGTCGACCGCTATCCGGCGGAACTGTCGGGCGGGCAAAAGCAGCGCGTGGCGATTGCCCGCGCGCTCGCGGCCGAACCCGAACTCATCCTCTGCGACGAACCGACCTCGGCACTCGATCCGCTGGTGGCAGAGGGCATCCTGTCACTCCTGATGCGGCTGCAGGCAGAAACGCAGGTCTCCTACATGTTCATCACCCATGACATCGCGATCGTGCGGGCCATTGCCGACAGCGTGGCGGTCATGCATCGCGGTCGCCTGGTGCGCTTCGGGCCGAAGTCGGAGGTGCTGTCGCCGCCCTTCGACGACTATACCGATCTCTTGCTCAAGTCCGTGCCCGAGATGGAACTCGGCTGGCTGGAGAAGGCACTTGCCACGCGCCGCATGGAGAGTGCGGGGCACTGAGGGGGCTTCCACAAGACCCTCTCGGGCCTGCCGGCCATCTCCCCCACAAGGGGGGAGAGAACATGCGGCAAGCTCGGTTCCGCTACCATGGGCGAGACCGGGTTAAGCCCTCCCCCTTGTGGGGAGGGTTTGGGAGGGGAGACACCACAAACTCGAATTCATCATCTGAAGGCACAGCATGTCATCTCGTCCGTTCACCACCATCGAAAACCAGTGGATCACCCTTGCCGACGGAACCCGGCTCGCCGCCCGAATCTGGATGCCGGAGGGTGCCGAAACCAATCCCGTGCCCGCCGTCTTCGAATTCCTGCCCTATCGCAAGCGCGACGGAACGAGCCCGCGCGACGAATCCACCTATCCGGTTTTTGCAGCGGCCGGCATTGCGGGCGTGCGTGTCGACATCAGGGGCTCTGGCGAATCCGACGGCGTCATTGATGGGGAATATACCGAGCTGGAACTCGCCAATGCCTGCGAACTGATCGCCTGGATCGCGGCGCAGCCCTGGTCGAACGGCTCGGTCGGCATGATGGGCATCTCCTGGGGCGGCTTCAACTGCCTGCAGGTGGCCGCACTACAGCCCCCAGCGCTGAAAGCCGTCATCTCGATCGCCTCGACCACGGACCGCTTCAACGACGACATTCACTACAAGAACGGCTGCCATCTCTCGGCCCAGCTCTCCTGGGCCGCCACCATGCTCGCCTATCAATCGCGCTCCCCCGACCCCGAGATCGTCGGCGACCGCTGGCGTGAAATGTGGATGGAGCGGCTGGAAAACGAGCCCTTCTTCCTGGAGGAATGGCTGGAGCACCAGCGCCGCGATGCCTTCTGGAAACACGGCTCGATCGGCGAAGACTTTTCCGCCGTCGCGATCCCCTCGCTCGTCATCGCCGGCTGGGCCGACGGCTATCGCAACACGCCTCTGCTCGCCGTCGAAGGCATGCCTGACCGCTCCAAGGCGCTGATCGGCCCGTGGATCCACAAATATCCGCATTTCGCCTGGCCGAAGCCGCGCGCCGATTTCCACGGCGAGGCCATCGCCTTCTGGAACCGCTGGCTGCGCGGCGAGGCAAATGGCACGGAGGCCGTTCCGCAGGTGCGCGCCTATATCCTCGACGCCGTAAAGCCCGCCCCGCGCCGCGATGTCGATCCAGGCTTCTGGATTTCGAAAGACACCTGGCAAGCGCCGGAGATGCAGACCTTCTATGTCGAGGCTTTCGGCTCCCTAACGGAAGGCCAGCCCATCCCGCATGCGCCGGCACACACCGTTACGCTCAAGTCACCCCTCGACACCGGAACGGCCTCCGGCGAATGGTTCACCCTGAAACCCGATGCGGAACTCGCCGGCGACCAGCGCCACGACGATGCGGGATCGCTGACCTTCCAGACAGCGCCCCTCACCCGTACGCTCGACATCTTCGGCCGACCGGAACTCTCCGTGATGCTGTCGAGCGACGCACCGGTCGCCACCCTGATTGCCCGGATTGTCGACGTGCATCC
>JARXAQ010000275.1 GCA_029865825.1 Rhizobium sp. | reverse complement strand
GGGGCGGACGAAGCCGCCGGGAACGGCGACGGTGAAATCGCTGCCTTCGGCGAGCAGGGTTGCGACCCGCAGGCTGTAGGTGACGATGCGCAGGCCCTGGTGGCCGAGCAAAGCCCGGGCGACGGCTTCGCAGGTGGTGCCGGTATCGATGAAGAGGGCAGAGCCGTTCGGGATGCGCTCGGCGACGACGCGGCCGATCCGCTCCTTGGCTTCGGCATTCTCGACCCGGCGGGCGCGCAGAACGAGCGGATCAATCGGCTGGGCGAGCGTCGCGCCGCCATGCAGACGCCGAACCTTGCCCAGATGTTCGAGTTCCTGGACATCGCGGCGGGCCGTCTGGGTCGTCACGTCGAAATGACGGGCAATGTCTTCCAGCGAGATGTAGCGCGCCTGTTGCAACTGACGCAGCAGCGCGGTCTGACGCCGCGTCTTCTTATCCATTGTCGTCTTCAACCCCAACCGCGACCCCGATGCTTGGACCGCAAACTAACCCGCCCTTTCGGGGGCGGCAATGGCTGCTCCCCGCCGCACACAGGAACAGGGCGGATCGCTCCGCCCTGTTGTGTTTCCAGCTGACGTTGGGCCCGTGCCTCAGAACTTGACCTTGAGACCGGCATTGATGCCGTGACTGCCGCCATCGGTCGACAGGGCGCCGACATAGTCGAGCGTGAGCGTGGCGCCGGGCTTGAGATCGAAGCCGATCCCGGCCTTCAGGAAGGCAGAGTTCCTGTTGGCGCCCGTTCCTTCAACGGTGAAGCTGTCACCGCTGTCGAAGGCCAGTTGGGTCTGCGGTGCATCGCCGAAGGCATGACGCCAGCCGGCTTCGCCGTACAAGCGGACCGCCGTGTCGCCGAGCGTGACATCCGTCGCGCTGCGCAGGCCGAGACTTGTATAGGTGGCATCGTAGTCGAAGCCTGATCCCGACAAGGCTGCGGATCCGCCGCGTTCATCGAAGCTGCCGCTGCGGACATGCACATGCGCGAGGCCGGCAAAGGGCTCGATCGTGCCGCGGGACAGCTCGAAGCTGTAGGCGGCCTCGCCGAAGACCTGCAGCGTGGTGACGTCGACGTCTCCGGTGAGGCTTTCGTCGAGGCTTCCGAAGCTGACGTCACGGGAGACATCCACCTTGCCGAAAGACACCGACGACCCATAATTCAGCCGAAGGCGGTCGTGGACTGTTGCGCCATAGACGCCAACGGTCACGCTGTCGGCATCCGCAGAGGCTTCGTAACCGCTGCTGGACAGGCTTGTCGTGCCGTAGCCGAGCATGACGCCGAGGCGGCTGGACGGGGCGGCCAGCGTGTCGACGCCGAAGTGAACGCCGCCGCTGTTGCGGCCGAGATCTGCAACGCCTGATGTCTCGGTGCTTCCATGCGCGCCATAAGCGCTGATCCACGGGTGATACCCTTCCTCGTCGAAGGTCTTCCTGTCGAGGGAGCGCAGGTGGCTGCCGACGGCGTCGCGGCCAAACTGGCTTTCTTCAGCAAATGCGCCGGCGAGCGAGGGATAGATTTCGCCGGAAAGCTGACGGAAGGCGAGGTCTGCTGAGGGAACGTCGAGGGTCAAGACCGCATCGTAGAGGCTGTCACCGGTTCCGAAGGTTTCCACAATGCCGGCGACACTGCGGCCATTGCGGGTCGAGGCAACGTCATCGAATGCGGTGTCGTTGCGTTCGAGGCGCATGGTCACGCCGTTGGGACCATAGGTCAGTTCCGGCAGAAGGAAGGCTGCGCTGGAACCAATGGTGGCGAAGGTGCCCGTAATCCCGTTGCCGGCGGTCAGGATGTCGTAATCTGTCGATGGCAGGTAGTTGCCACTGGTCGGGACGAAATACAGCTGGCCGCCCAAAGCGATCGCGCCTGTTGCCACGAGCTTGTCGGTGTGGCCGTCTTTGTCGACCTCTACTCGGTAGGTCGAGCCGGTATCGAAGGTAACGTTGCCGTTGACCGTCAGGGTGCCGATCGAATTCCCCGGTGCAAGCGTACCGCCGTTTGCAATCCGCAGATTGCCGACCGTGCCGACGCCGCCGAGCGTGCCGCCGTCCAGCACCGTCGTCAGAGACGAAGTGGCGATCGAGCCATTGACCGACAGCAGGCCGGCAGTGACGCGGGTTTCGCCGCTATAGGTGTTGGTGCCCCGCAGATCGAGTTCGCCCGCACCCGCCTTGATCAGTGCGCCGGTTCCGGAAATGACACGCGAATGGAGCAGTTCGTTCTGTGCGTCAGCAATATCGAGCGTTCCGCCGGTGCCCGACAGGATGATGTTGCGATCGAGAGAGCGCATCGCGGTTCCCGCGACCCGCAAGGTGCCGTTGGACAGCTGCAGTTCCGCAGCCGAACCGCCAAGCGCTGCGTCTTCATCGACAATGACGGTGCCGCCATCGGTCACCAGCGTTTCGTCGATGAAGCTGTGGTCGTCGATGCAATACTCGATGATCGCCTGCTGGAAGCGCGGATCGGTGCTGGCGCAATCGAGCAGCGTCTTCTTCTCAGCCAAGGTCAGGCCGGTCAGGACCGGCATGCCGTTTTCGTCTGAGATCTGGCCGAGATAGACATCGGTGCGCATGTTGTTGCGCGTGAGATAGAAGACCTTGCCCTTTTCGTTGAATACGGTGGCAGCCTGGCCCCAGACGAGGCGGTCCTGGTTGGTTGCGCCCTGGGCATCGGTGTATTTCTGGATCGCCGGGCCGACCCAACGCATGTCGTGCGCGGTGATCTCGTGGTCGCTGAGCGGCGTTTTGCCATCGTTGGAGAAGGCCGTCTTGTCGAGCACACCGGTATAGAGATTGGTCGGATCGTCGGCCAGTTTCCACCACTTGCCGAAGGGCCGCGAGACGAGGAAGTGGTCGATCTTACCACGATCCCAGCTGGCCCAGGTGTTGGTGGCATCTTCGCCGGCGCTCGGCCAGGTGGTGCTGCCATCCTGGAGCGGGTGGGGCGCAAAGCCTTCCCGTTCGCCGGCATTCTGCAGGAGCATGAACTGCTTCTTCAGAATGTTCATCGTTTGCGGTGTGTTGCCAGCGACCGGGTAGGTTTCGTCGGCGAACATCGAATCCGGGATTTGGGCATTGGTGAGGGTCTTGCCGCTGTTGGCGGCAATGAATGCATCAAGGGCTGCGCGGTCGACGGCGTATTCGGTGAGCAGCTGGTAATAGAAGCTGTTGTTGGACCGGAGATAGTCTCTCAGCAGAAGCTTTTGCTGGTCGACGTGATGCATGCCGCGCTCTGAAACGTCGCCGGCATTGAAGTCGCCGACGACGATCACCGGGCCGTCGATGGTTTTGGACCAGTTGGCGAGGTTCTTGGCTTCGGCGATGCGGTTGGTCGACTGGTCGGAATAATCCAAGTGAACGGAGGCGAGCGCCGTTTGCGGGAGCATGTTCTGGGCGCCAAGCGTCACATAGGCGAAGCGATTGCCCTGGCTTCCACCGCCGGTGACGCTGCCCGGAGTTGCGTCGAGGCGGGTCGTGATGCCGGTATCGCCCGTCTGGGTGCTGGTATACTCGCCGAGGCCTTCATTGCGCAGGATCCCAGGAACCTGGGCGGGGTAGGTGCTGTTGCCGCTCAGCTCCTGCCAGGCGAAGGCGTCGTAATTGCCGTTCTTGAGGAAGTTCGAGATCTGCGTCAGATCGTTTTTGAACCGGTCATTCCAGGTGTTGATTGTGACCAGGCGGAAGGTTCCGTCTGCGGCTCTGGCCGGCGCCGAAGCCCCGGTAAGAGCGGCGCAGCACACCGCAATCGCGAGGATCGAAGTGCCGCTGCGCCGCGCAATATCTCTGTCTTTAAAATGTATTTTTTGTGACATTATTTTCGCTCCGAAATATCAATACGTCATAAAAACAGGCTGAATATTTCCTGTCTGACGCGCTTATCGCAGAGCTAAATGTAACCTTTGTGACATTTTGGATGGAGATGGGTGGCGGCGGCGACGCGCCAGGCCATGGCGGTCGCCCATCAAGGCCTGGGTGAGGCGGGTCTGCTGCTTGAAGACGGTGACGCTGTGCAAGGCCATGTATTGGGATTGGGGCGCACACGACGTCTGTCGCTTAGACCTCCGGGCGGCCCTTTCCGCTGGTCAGGCGCGGCCCGGTGAAGGCACAGGCGCGAACTTAGAGACGTTGGATATACTTCCCGAGTTTTGCATCCCGGGGTGGGAAGGTTGATGGTCTGCGTCCATGGCCAATAGATGTGCCGCTGGACGTTATGCCACCGATAGATGCCCCGTCTTGCGCTTGCGTTTGACGACGGTGGTTTGGTGTTCGGCGATCCAGGTGGCAAGCGCCTTGGGCGGCATCGGGCGGGCGAAGAGGTAACCCTGCGCCATGGTGCAGCCGAGGCGGGCGAGAACCGTGGCGTCTTCCTGGGTCTCGACACCTTCGACGACGATGTCGAGATTGAGCGACTGGCCGAGGCTGACCATCGCCGTGATCAGCTTCTGGTTGGTTTCACTGCGGGCGACGTCCTTGACGAAGCTGCGGTCGATCTTCAGGCGGTCGACCTTGAGGCTGATCAGATAGGCGAGCGAGGAATGGCCCATGCCGAAATCGTCGACGGCGAGTTTGTAACCGGCTTCCTCAAGCCGCTTCAGCTGCGCATCGGCGAGGGCCGGATCGAGGATAGCCTCCTCGGTGATCTCGATCTCCAGCGCTGCAGGGCAGACGGCGTGGAAGGCGGTAACGGCCTCCAGCATGTCGGCGACCGAATAGAGGGCGAATTCGCGCGGCGAGACGTTGAGGGCGACCGTTGCACCCTCCAGCCCCAGGTTCGGTAGCTGCCGTGCCAGCGCGCAGGCGTCGCCGGCGATGCGGGCGGTCAGGCGCTCCGACAGGTGCATGGCCTGAGCGGCGTTGACGATATCGGGCGGGGCGATGAAGCCGAGCTGCGGATGCTGCCAGCGGACGAGCGCCTCAAAGCCGGTGATGCGGCGGCTCGACAAATCGACTTGCGGCTGGAACCAGGCGCCCAGTGCGCCGGAATCGATGGCGGCCCCCAGATCTTGCTCGATGACGCGCTTGCGCTCCGCGGTGAGGCGCAGTTCCGGGTCAAATTCGCCGAGCTTGCGGCGGTCGCCGCGCTTGGCCTCGTAGAGCGCCATATCGGCGCAGATCAGCAGTTCCTCGGCGCTCGGAGCATGATCCGGGTAGGCGGCGAGCCCAACGCTGAGGCCGACCATGGCGCGGTGCTGTCCCCAGGCGACCGGTGTCCGGCAGGCCTCCAGAACCCGCGCGGCATGGGCACGGGCGCGTTCGGTGGCGCTCGGCCCAGTGACGACGACGGCAAATTCGTCGCCGCCGAGACGGGCGATCAGGCTGCCGTCCTCGACCAGCCGCTCCAGCCGC
>JARXAQ010000244.1 GCA_029865825.1 Rhizobium sp. | reverse complement strand
CTTCTCTCCCGAGGCCATGCTCGACTATGGCTGGCGTGTGCCCTTTGTCGTGGCGGGTGTACTCGGGGTGTTGGGGGCAATATTGCGGCGCTGGCTGAGCGAGACGCCCGTTTTTCTGCGGGCGCGCGAAGAGCGTGCGCTCGCGAAATCGCTGCCGATTGCGGTCGTCTTACGCAGCCACTGGGAGGCGTTGTCGATTTCGGTGGTTGCGACGTGGATCCTGTCGGCGGTGGTGATCGTCACGACGCTCATGACCCCGTTGATCCTGCAAAAACAGTATCAGTTCGAGCCCCAGGCGGCTCTGGCGATTTCGGCCTTCGGATCTCCCTTTGTTTGCGTCGGCGGTCTTTTTGCCGGCTACCTGGCCGACCGGATCGGGCTTGGCAGATACTTCCTGTTTGCCAGCCTGCCGTTCGCAGCGGCCAACTTCCTGTTCTATTCCTATGTCAGCCCCACCAACGGCAATGTCTATCTCCTCTACGGTCTGGCTTCCTTCTTCAACGGCATGGTCGGGGTCATCCCCTGTTTCATGGTTCGCGCATTCCCGAGCACAGTGCGTTTCACGGGTATATCGCTCGCCTATAACGTGACCTTTGCCGTTTTCGGGGGGCTCACGCCGGTGATGATCGGCGCGCTCCTCTCCACCGCGCCGCTCTTGCCGATGTACTATCTTTTCGTCGTTGCTCTCGGCATGGTCCTGCTGGGCGCCTATGTGTGCCTGCGGCCGCAAGCCATACGCTATCGGGCTGCACGCGATGAGGGCCTATCGATCTAGCATGTCCGTGACGCGGGCGGCGCGCCAGCCCTCCGAGGCCTGGTTACTGTTCAGAGGTTTCTGCCGCATGGCGGCGTGCCAGGGTGAGAAATTCCTTCATGCCGGCGGCAGGGTTGCGCCGGTTCGGATAGTAAAGGCAAAGACCGGGGAAGGCGGGCGTCCAGTCATCGAGCACCCGGATGAGGCGACCGGCCTCTATGTCGGCGATCACGTTCTGTTCCATGAAGTAACCGATGCCGACGTTTTCCATCACGGCAGCGCGCGCGAGATTTGCTTCATCCAGAATGATGGGACCTGCGACGTCGAGTTGGGCCGTCTCGCCATCCTTCTCGAAGCGCCATTTGAATAGTGCGCCACCGGGAAGGCGGACCTGAATGCAATCGTTCTTGAGGAGATCCGGAGGAACGAGCGGCTTCGGATGGTTGGCGAAATAGTCGGGAGAGCCGACGACGGCATATCGTTGTCGTCGTCCCAGCGACACCGAAATCATGTCGCTCGGGATCAGTCCCGCCACCCGCACACCCAGATCGAAACCGTCGGCCACGATATCCATGAGGCGGCCCTCGGTGACGAGGTCCACCGTCATGTCCGGATAGCGACGAAGAAACTCGAAGACGAGCGTGGCAATCTCTTGCGCGGCGAAAGGGGCCGCATTGATCCGCAATGTGCCGGAGGGCGTGTCACGCTCAGACCGGACAGCGTCCAATGCGCCGCGCATATCGTGAAGCGCCGGGCCCACCTGGTCGACGAAGATGTTTCCGGCACTGGTCAGCGACAGGCTGCGGGTCGTCCGGTTGAACAGCCGCACTCCGAGGTGAGCCTCCAGTCGCGCGATGGCATGACTGAGGGCTGTCGTCGACATGTTGAGCTCGATCGCCGCCGCACGAAAGGTTCCTTTGCGCGCGATGGTCATGACGGCGTTCAGATCGTCCAGAGAAGTCCGTTCCATTGTCCTGATTTTCGCAATGCCTCATCCGACTTTGTCCCGGTTATCATTATTATCGTCAAGGACTAAATTGGTAGGTACACGCAAACGAGAAGGATCACTCCGATGAAACTGCCAGATGCTGTCAAAGCCTATTTCGATGCCGGAGAATGCACCGATGCCGGTGCGCTGGTCGGTGCATTCTCCGAGACCGCTTTTGTGCACGACGAAGGCGAGACCCACCGCGGCCACGAGCCGATCCGGCTCTGGTGGCTCGAGGCGAAGCGCAAATACAATCACACGGCGGAGCCGATCAGTGCGACCGCCGATGGCAAGGAGATCTCGGTGCTGGCCAATGTCAGCGGCGACTTCCCCAACAGCCCGGCCGAGCTTCGATTCCGCTTCGTCCTGGAGCAGGACAAGATCACAGAGCTGGAGATTGGCTGATGACCGGGATTCTCACACTGGACGGAAAGCGCGCGCTCATCACCGGCGGCACGAAGGGTACGGGCGGGGCCACAGCGGACCTGTTTCGCAGACTTGGAGCGCGGGTGCTGGTGGCAGCACGGACACGCCCCGATGCCATGCCGGAGGAAGACTTCGTGTCTGCCGATCTGAGGACGGCTGACGGTGCGATCGCTGTCTCGAAAGCCGTCCGGGAGCGGTTTGGCGGTGTTGACATCATCGTTCATATGCTGGGCGGGTCGTCTGCTCCCGGCGGCGGATTTGCGGCACTCGATGATGCCGAGTGGCAGAATGAGATGAATGCGAACCTTTTTCCTGCGGTGCGTCTCGACAGGGAGCTCGTGCCGCAAATGGTGGCAGATGGGCAGGGTGTCGTCATTCATGTCACATCCATTCAGCGGGTTCTGCCGCTGCCCGAGTCCACGACTGCCTATGCTGCGGCCAAGGCGGCTCTCTCGACCTACAGCAAATCCCTGTCGAAGGAAGTCTCGCCGCGCGGCGTTCGGGTCGTGCGGGTCTCGCCCGGCTGGATCGAGACCGAAGGATCGGTGCAGCTCGCGGAACGCCTGGCCGCTCAGGCCAACACCGACTATGAAGGTGGCAAGAAGATCATCATGGACAGCCTCGGGGGCATACCCCTCGGCCGGCCGGCCAAGCCGGAGGAAGTGGCAAACCTGATTGCTTTCTTGTCCTCGGATCTCGCAGCATCGATCACCGGTGTGGAATACACCATCGATGGCGGTACGGTTCCGACTGTTTGAGCAGCCTGATTGCTGCGCGGACCGTAACCTGAAAATGGCTTCTGATTAGCTCGCCTCGCCCAGCGACAATGTCGACGGGCGAGGCGGGTTTAATTGTTGTTTTGGGAGAAGATCGGCAAAAGTCAGTTTTTCGTTCTGCCCGGCTGTCTTCGAATTGCCGTCTCCTCACCGGAGGACTTGCCTCAATCCAGCGGTCGAGCTTCGACGGCCTGATGTATGGCATCGATCAGCTGTTGGCCATGAAATGGCTTCTGCAGAAGCGCCAGACCGCCACACTCGATCACGCGGCGGGGCAGGGTGGTATCGGTTTGGGCCGAAACGAAGATCACCGGGACGTCAATTCCCTCTAGGTTCAGACGCTGCTTCAGTTCAATTCCCGTCATTCCAGGCATGTTGATGTCCGAGATGATGCAGTCCGTATTCCGAGCCGGGCATCCGTCGAGAAAGGATTGAGCCGACCCGTAGCCGGCGACATCGAAGCCCAGCGATCTGACCAGCAATTCCGTCGCAGCACGGAAGGAGTCATCATCGTCAATCACTGCGATATGCACATTCCGGGGCGGGGGCATCAAACTGGCCTTTTCGGCATTGAGAACATCCGACCCTCAATCGCACACTTCGGCCATTCCGAACATCATACGGTAGTGTTACTCGCGTCCTTTGTGCCGCGCTGTTTCAATGCATCCGCCATACGAACCAGATCCGGCAGCGTACGCGCGCCCATTTTCTTCATGACCGAGCCGCGGTGGATTTTTACCGTCACTTCGCTGATGCCCAGGTCGCCCGCAACCTGCTTGTTCAGGAGGCCCTTGGTAACCAACAGCATGACTTGCTGCTCGCGCATTGTCAGGGATTGGAATTTTGTTTCGATATCTGCCAGCAATTCGTGACTGGCGCGACGCTTCCGATCAACCTTGAGCGCGGAGGCTACCGCATCCAGCATGTCCTGGTCGCGAAACGGTTTTGTCAGGAAATCGATTGCACCGGCCTTCATCCCGCGAACGGACATGGGAATGTCCCCATGGCCTGTCATGAGGATGATCGGGATGTGGACGCCCGCCTCGTTCAATTGCTCCTGGAAATCCAGCCCGCTTGTGCCCTGGAGGCGAATGTCCAGCACAAGACAAGCCTCTGTGTCGGGACGATTGGTCGCCAGGAATTCTTGTGTTGAGACATGGGTTTTCGTCACGAAGCCAACCGATCTGAACAGGTGGTCGAGTGACAGCCGCATGGATTCATCGTCGTCGATAATGTAGATAATTGGTGCGAGCTTTTTCACCTGCTGCCTCGTCCTTGAACCGCGCAAAATTCCGATCGGCGTACAAGGTCATGCCAAAAAAATCTTACTATTGAAAGCGTTTCGATGTTAGGTCTCGGCCTTTAACCTGTCTGATATGCCGTCCAACAAACTGCAGAATGCATTCTGCCTTTTGGGCGACTGGCAAAGTCGCAAGCAGGCTAGCGGTGGATCTGCTGGTGGCGACTTTCTGTCCGGCAGACGGGCTATTCGTTGCAAGCAAAAGAGTTGCCAGATGACTGCGATGCCAGATTACAGCAAGATCTTCGATCTCCTGGATGACTGCATGATCGTCTATGATCTGGACGGGCGTGTCACAGACTGGAATCGGGCGGCTGAAAATCTCTATGGCGTCCTGCGTGATCAAGCGATTAATGCGTCCATGGACGATCTCTTTGGGCCCCTGTCGAGCGATGCCGGTTCTAAAGGGCAGGCGGGGCATGTGCCGGATTGGAAGGGCACGCTCGAACGTCCCGTGAGAGGCCGGTCCGGTTCAACGACCGTATCCGTGACGTCGAAAATTCTGCGTAACGCCGACGGCGAACCTGTCGCCATTGTCGAAACGTCCCGGCCCGTTGCCGTGGTCGAAGATCCATCCGCCGACCTCGCCGGTATGCTGGATGCGGCGGGAATGGCCATCCTGAGGGTGGATGCCACAGAGGCTTTTCAAGCTCTGACCCGGCTCCGCAGCCAGGTCCCGGATCTTCGCGACCATCTGCGCCGGGAGCCCGATCTGGTTCACCAACTGATGTTGTCGACCAAGATCGAAGATTGGGGACCTTCTGGCAAAGAGAGGTCTTCGCATTCGAAGTCGGACCTCTCCGTGGGCGGGTTGAGCACCTTGTGGCCCCAGCAAAGCGCTGATGTCTTCATCGATATTGTCGTTTCAGTGCTGCTCGACGGGGTCTCGGCGCATACTTCCTGCAAATTGCTGGACCGGAATGGAGCGACATTCGACGCCGATATAACAGCACTACCAACATCCTCGGCGACAGATGCTGCTCATCTGCTGCTTGCCATCAGGGACGTTTCGGCAGCGCGGGAAGCGTATGAGACGCTCGAGGCGAGCGAGTTGCGATATCGGAACCTATTCGAATACATGCCTATCGCACTCACCCAGTTGGATGCGAGCGGGCTGGTGGAGATGTTCACGCAGCTTCGCCGTCAAGGGGTGGAGGATCTTTCGACATATATCGATGAACATCCCGAGTTCATGGACATGGCGATGCAGGTCATGCGGATCGAACAGGTCAACCAAACCAATGCCGATCTTTTCGCAGCCAAGTCTCGCGACGAGATGCGAGGGCCAATCACGCCCTATTTTTGGGATACCGGGCGCGAAACGCTGAGAAAAGCGCTGGAGGCGCGCTACAGAGGGGAAGACTTTTTCCAGCAAGAGGCTCAGTTGCTGAGGCTCGATGGTAGCCTTGTCGATGTGCTTTTTGCCGCCTCACGTCACAGCAGCCTACCCGACAAGAGCCTTGTCGCCTTCATGGACATCTCCGACCGGAAGCAGGCAGAGCAGGCTCTCAGACGCAGCGAACGGCGCTATCAGGATCTCTTCCTGGCCATGACGGTGTCGTTCTGGGAACTGGATCTGACGACGATCAATGATCTGCTGGAGACATCGCGTCCCGGTGCTGACGGCGATTTTGCCGACTATCTCAAAGACCATCCGGATTGTGTTGCGACGATCCTGAAGGCGTCACGCATCGTCGATGTGAACGATCAGACCTTGGCGCTGTTCGGCGGCGCGGAAAAGTCCGAACTGCTTGGAACACTTGATCAATTCTGGTCTCCAGACCGATGGGTGGACGGTGCTGCCGCGGTCTTGACGGTTCTGACAGACGACGCAAGCGTGACGATCGAAACGCGGTTGAGA
>JARXAQ010000170.1 GCA_029865825.1 Rhizobium sp. | reverse complement strand
ACGAATACCGAGAGCGAAACCGATGCGACCGCCACCCCGAGCGACGCCGTCGAAAGCCTCAATCAGGAAAAAAGCGAGAAGAACGGCTCCGACACCGAGCTTCAGGAAGGTCTGGAAGACACATTTCCAGCAAGCGACCCGGTCTCTTCGACCTATACATCGACAGCCGGTCGAGACCAGAAGGTTTAACGACCAATGGGGTGAGTCCTCGGGTTGACGGAGGCCTTCCAGAAAGATGGGTATGCCACAGGAACTCACCTCATTCGGAACCCAGACAACACTTGCGCTCTCGTCGATCGTGATCCGCCTGCTGATTGCACTGGCTTGCGGGGCGGCGATCGGCTTCGAGCGCGAATGGCGAAGCCATGCAGCCGGCCTGAGAACGCATATTCTCGTCTGCCTGTCGGCGGCTATCGTTGCCATCTTGACGATCGAGATCGCCCACCACCCTGCATTCGACCGTGAGGAAGTCAGAATTGATCCTCTTCGTCTCGTCGAAGCTGTGACAGCCGGCGTCGCGTTTTTGGCTGCCGGCATGATTGTCTACACCCGCGGCAAGGTCAAAGGCCTGACGACCGGCGCCGGCCTCTGGTTTGCCGGGTCGATCGGCCTCTCCTGCGGCTTGGGCTTCTGGCAAATAGCTCTCATTGCGACCGGCTTTGCCGTGAGTGTGCTGTGGCTCGTCAATAAACTGGAGGCCAAGCTGCCGCGTCCGCGTCCAGATCCTTAAGGCCTCACCGCAGCAGGCTCTGGCCGCCATCCACCCAGATTGGCGTTCCCGTGACATGACGGGACGCAGGTGACAGAAGAAAGTGGATGACGTCGGCGACCTCGTCGATCGTACCCGCTTCGCCGCCCGTGAGAGGAATGTCCCCATCAGGGAATTCGACGGCCACCTCAGCCATCTCACGGCCGCGCGTGGCGGTGTTATCGTCGATGCTTGTCTCGATCGCACCCGGACAGACCGCGTTGATACGTATCCCATGCCGGCCGAGTTCCAGTGCAAGTTGCTGCACCATGGCGAGTTGTGCGGCCTTGGTGGCAGAGTAGGCCGTGGCCCCAGGTGTCGTGAAGGTCCGCGTGCCGTTGATCGAGGAAATGACGACGATTGAGCCACCGGTCGTCTTCATCGGGCCGACGCAATGATGCAGGGTCAGATACGTCCCGCGCAGATTAATAGCGATGGTTTGGTCGAATTCCTCAGGCGTCAGGTCGTCAATGGGAGCCCAGGTTCCATTGACCCCCGCATTGGCGACAACCATGTGCAATGCACCGCGTTTTTCGAGCAATGTCGAGACCGCCTCCTTCATCGCACCATCGTCGCTGACATCAGCGACGAGCACCATGCCGTTTCCGCCCGCAGACTGGATCTGTGCAAGTGTGTCGCGCAATTCCACTTCCGTGCGTCCCAGCAGACCGACAAATGCGCCACTTGCCGCCAGCATCAATGCCGCGCCCCGCCCAATTCCCGAGCCGGCACCAGTGACAAGCGCGGTCTTGTCGGTAAATTCCAGATGTCGCACCATCAATTTTTGGCCTCGGCATGCTCGGGCGTGCCTTTTCGCTTGGTCGCGGCGAGCTCCTCGAGCTGATCCTCGCTCATGCTCTTCTCCATGCTGCGTGACGCCCCTTTGAGATCAGAGCTCTTCACATCCCCGCGTTTGGCCGCGAGCGCGGCACCGGCTGCCTTTTGCTGCGCCTTGGACTTTGCTGGCATCATGTCCTCCTTTGAATACTCCTAATTGGACGGAGAAAACCTCGACCGCACTCCGAATGTTCCGCCGAGGACGTCGGAACAAAGCCCGGATCAACCGCTTTACGGGGTAGAACGCCACGCACCGAGGATTCCATGGACACCAACAGCAAGCATTTCCACGTCGAAGCAGGGGACTGGCACCGATTTGGCGCCCATTTCGACGGGAGAGGCACCAACTTCGCCTTGTTCTCCTCCCATGCCGAGCGGGTTGAACTCTGCCTGTTCGACGACAGTGGCAAGATCGAAACGGCTCGCATCACCCTGCCCGAATATACCCATGAGGTTTGGCACGGCTATCTGCCGGATGTGAAGCCCGGCCAGCTCTACGGTTTTCGCGTGCACGGCCCCTACGATCCGGAGAACGGCCATCGTTTCAACCCGAACAAGCTGCTGCTCGATCCGTATGCACGCGAACTGGTCGGTGAATTCGAGTGGAACAAGGCCCATTTCGGCTATGATCTCGACAGCGAGGAGAAAGATCTCTCCTTCAACGACCTCGATAGCGCCGCCTATACGCCAAAGTGCCGTGTCGTCGACCCAAGAGCAACCGAGCCTGCAAACGCCTTCGCCGGCGTCCCTTGGGCGCAGACCATCGTGTACGAGACGCACGTCAAGGGATTTACCCAGCTTCACCCCGCCATTCCCCAGGAACTGCGCGGCACGTTCGAAGGCCTGGGTCACAAGGCGGCAGTCGACTACATCAAGAGCCTCGGCATCACCTCGGTCGAGCTTCTCCCCATCCATGCATTTCCTGATGACAGTCACTTGCTGGACAAGGGCCTTCACAACTACTGGGGCTACAACTCGATCGGCTTCTTCTCGCTGGCCAGCCGCTATTATGGCCCGAAGGGGATCGCGGGCTTCCGCGACATGGTGCGCGCCTTCCACGACGCCGGCATCGAAGTCATCCTTGACGTCGTCTACAACCACACCGCTGAAGGAAATGAACTCGGACCGACGCTCTCCTTCAAGGGCATCGACAATTTCTCCTACTACCGCACCCTGCCGGACAATCATCGCTACTACATCAACGACACCGGCACCGGGAACACGGTCAACACCTCCCATCCGCGCGTCCTGCAGATGGTCATGGACAGCCTGCGTTACTGGAAGGAAGAAATGCAGGTCGACGGCTTCCGCTTCGACCTGGGCACGATCCTCGGCCGAGAGCCTGAAGGCTTCGACCAGCGTGGCGGCTACTTCGATGCCGTGACGCAGGACCCGGTTCTGTCAGGCGTGAAACTGATCGGTGAGCCTTGGGACATCGGCCCCGGCGGTTATCAGGTCGGCGGCTTCCCGCCCGGCTGGGCCGAATGGAACGACAAATATCGCGATTCCACCCGGGAATACTGGCTGAACGGCGACAACTGCGCACCTGACTTCGCCGCCCGCCTTCTCGGCTCAGGCGATATTTACGACCTGCGCGGACGGCGCCCCTGGGCGAGCGTCAACTTCATCACGGCTCACGACGGCTTCACCTTGAACGATCTCGTCTCTTACGACCAGAAGCACAATGATGCGAACGGCGAGGACAATAACGACGGTCACAACGACAACCGCAGCCACAACTACGGCCACGAAGGACCGACCGAGGACGAAGGCATCAATGCGCTTCGCGAACGGCAGAAGCGCAACTTCCTCGCAACGCTCTTCTTCTCGCATGGCACCCCGATGTTGCTGGCCGGAGATGAATTCGGCCGCTCGCAGATGGGCAACAACAATGGATACTGCCAGGACAGCGAGATCAGTTGGCTACACTGGGAGAACCTGCCTGCATCCTGCGAGGACCTGCGCGCGTTCACGACGAAGTTGATCGCCTTGCGAAAAGGTCAGCCTCTGTTGCGTCGCGAAAGCTGGCGCGATGGCATGGTCATCGACTGGTACAACATGACCGGTGGGGCGCAGAAACCCGAGCACTGGCTGGACGGCAACCCGCTTGCCCTCAAGCTCCAGCGCCAGGATCTGGAACAGGAAGAAGGGGTTTGGCAAGAGGTGCTGATGCTGTTCAATCCCGTCGATCAGGATCTGGAATTCACCATGCCCCAGACGGGCGGCGGTGACTGGACGTTGGAGCTGACGACCTTCGATCCAACGCGGACCGGCGATGTGGCGGCAGAATCCGCAGGGTTCATGATGGAGGCTCGCTCCTTCGCCCTGTTCCGCAGGGTGTAAGCCAATGTCGGCCCGTTAATCCTCGTTGACACGGGTCAGAACCTCGAAATCATAAAGTTGCCCGGCGACGGAAATGCGCCGGGCAGAGATCATGACTTCGATCATGTGACCTTCGGCACCATGGATTTCACCCCGCTGTCCGCTGTAACCGCCATCGCGATCCAAGAGCATCAAGCGCTCAGCACGCGCCTCGCTGCCAGCGACGACGCCGGATGATACCATCTCGCTGCCACGAATATCGTCCCAGCTCTTCCCGATCAGATCGAGATAGGCCTGATTGACGCGCACGTAACGCGAGTTGCGCTGGCCGATGCTGGAAATGGAAAAGGCGACCGGCGAGAGTTCGAACAGCGCCTGGATGACCGGCCCAGACAAGGCGGTGGCCTCCGCCTGATCGATCACGTCACGGGTAAAGCTGGGATCGTCGCTCCGGTCGGGAAGTTCGTAGTCTGCCGGCATGGCAAGTTCATCGCGCAGAACTGCCACCAGCCGCCACAGGTCGACTTCGAGAAAATGCGGCTTGTGCTCATCGTCCACCATGTCGAGCGATGCCGGAACAGCTGCGATCGAAGCCTGGAGCCGGCGCGTTTCCCGATCGTCGCTGGCAGACGAGAGCAGTGTGCCGAGTTTGTTGACCGCAACGTCCCGGAGAATCGCGTAAGCCTCCTGAAGCTTCGCCGACCGGCGGGCCTCGACCTCTTCCATCGGCACGGTGCCGTCGGAAACCGGAAGCGCCTCGAGGATAGCCCAGACCCCCTCTTCCTCCGGACAGTCTTCGTAACCCGCGGTTCCCTGAGGCGCGTAGCGTACAAGCGCGAGGATGGTGTCGACGCCGAAGCCGTTCACATCGACCGCTGCTGCGGCCCCCGGTCCATCGGTTCTCGCAGCCGTAAGCCGCGTCGGGCCGCCATTGTCGTCAAAATACACGCTGACCTCGGACACGAAGTCCGGCAAATTCAGCCAGGGATGCTCCGCTCGGAATGCCGAAAGGGCCGCAGTATTCAGAACCGTCACGGCGTACATGCCATTTCCTCCACCACAGGCGATCATACTGGGATCTTCACCCTGATCGACAGCAGGATAATACTCATTCGGCCCGCCATGTCATGCATGGCTGTCGAGCATGAACCCTAGAGGTCCACAAGTGTAGAAAGGCTTAAATTCGGATATCATTCCAAAGGTATGGCGCATGGATGCGACAGCCGCATCCCTCGAAATTCAAGGGTATGCGGCTGCAAAGAAATTATTCGTTTCAGAAGAAGGCCTGGATGCCCGTCTGTGCGCGACCAAGGATGAGGGCATGCACATCGTGGGTCCCTTCATACGTGTTCACCGTCTCCAGGTTCTGCGCGTGACGCATGACTTGGTATTCGATCTGGATGCCGTTGCCGCCATGCATGTCGCGGGCCATCCGGGCGATGTCGAGTGCCTTGCCGCAATTGTTGCGCTTGACGATCGAGATCATCTCCGGAGCGAACTTGTGTTCGTCCATCAGACGGCCGACCCGCAGCGAAGCAAGGAGGCCAAGCGAGATTTCGGTCTGCATGTCCGCCAGCTTCTTCTGGAAGAGCTGGGTACCGGCGAGCGGCTTGCCGAACTGTTTCCGGTCGAGGCCGTACTGGCGCGCCCGATGCCAGCAGTCTTCAGCAGCGCCGAGCACACCCCAGGAAATGCCGTAGCGGGCTCGGTTGAGGCAGCCGAAGGGACCCTTGAGGCCCGAGACGTTCGGCAGCAGCGCATCCTCGCCGACCTCGACGCCGTCCATCACGATCTCGCCGGTGACCGACGCACGCAAGGACAGCTTGCCGCCGATCTTTGGAGCCGACAGGCCCTTCATGCCCTTTTCCAGAATGAAGCCACGGATCTCGCCGTCATGCGCTTCCGACTTCGCCCAAACGACGAACACATCAGCGATCGGCGAATTTGAAATCCACATCTTCGCACCGCGCAGGCGGTAACCGCCTTCGATCTTCTCGGCCCGGGTCTTCATGCCGCCCGGATCTGAACCGGCATCGGGTTCGGTGAGGCCAAAGCAGCCGATCAACTCGCCCGAGACCAGACCGGGCAAATACTTGTCCTTCTGCTCTTCCGAGCCATAGGCATAGATCGGATAGATCACGAGCGAGGACTGTACGCTCATCATCGAGCGATAGCCGGAATCGACACGCTCGATCTCGCGGGCAACGAGACCATAAGCGACGTAGTTGGCGCCGGCAGCACCGTATTTCTCCGGCAGCGTCACGCCGAGAAGACCGGCCTGGCCCATGAGGCGGAAAAGCTCAGGCTCCACCGTTTCGCCGAGATAGGCATCGGCAACACGCGGCGCGAGTTCAGCCTTGGCAAAGGCCGCCGCAGCATCCTGGATCATCCGCTCTTCCTCGCTGAGGATTTCGGACATCAGGAAGGGGTCACTCCAGGAAAAAGGCTGCATCTCGCTCATGATCATCGCATCCAGATTTGATTGTTGACCACAGATTGCTCATATCGGGGCGATAAACAAGCCATGTTTACTCATGTTGCTATTAGGTCTAGTCATATCCGATGCTGACACACCAACGCCGCTTCCTGCCCTCCACCAGCGCGCTCGCCGCCTTCGATTCCGTTGCCAAGCTCGGGAGCTTCTCGGCAGCGGCCAATGAGCTGGCCCTGACGCAAGGGGCGATTAGTCGCCAGATCGGGCTGCTGGAGGACCAGTTGGGCGTCAAATTGTTCGATCGCACCAATCGCGGCGTCGAATTGACCGTAATCGGTCGAACCTACGCCAAAGGCATTGGCGATGCCCTGGCAACGATCCGCACCCTGTCGCTGGAAGCGATGGCGACGCGCGACGACACACATCTGAGGCTGGCGATCCTACCGACCTTCGGGACACGCTGGCTGATGCCGCGCATACCGGACTTCCTGGCCCGAAACCCAGCCGTCATCATCGACTTCGCAACCCGGATCGGACAGTTCGATTTCGAAGGTTCCGACCTCGACGCGGCCATTCATATCGGCGAGCCCAACTGGCCGGGCACCGATTGCCAGTTCCTCATGCACGAGATGGTCGTCCCGGTCTGCAGCCCGGCTTTTTTGGCGGCAAACCCGGTGAGGCATCCTGAGGATCTGCTGTCAAAGCCGCTCTTCGACATGGCCTCGCGGCCTCGCGCCTGGGAGCAGTGGTTCGCATCCCTCGACATGCAGGAAGGCCATGGAGGCGGTATGCGTTTCGAGCAGTTCTCCAACGTCGTGCAAGCCTGCCTGGCCGGGCTCGGCATAGCACTCGTGCCGACATTCCTGATCGAGCCGGAACTGGCCAGCGGTCAGTTGGTGCGCGCCTTCGACCACGAAGTGAAAAGCGCCAGCGCCTATTATCTGGTCCGGCCCCTGTCGCGTATGGCCTATGGCCCGGCCAGCGCCTTCTCTGCTTGGATCATTGATCAGGCCCGCGATTTCAGTGGCTCCGAACGCGTCGGATCGCGGGGCTGACAGAACTATACGTACTGACTTTGCGGAGAGTGCGAGACTGTGTCCGCTGCCGATTGACAAGCCCCTGACATGATCCAAGAGTAACTCCGATAAGGCTGAATTTGAAATCGGCCCCAGGGAGAGAGCTATGTTCACGCGCCGTCTGTCGGTTATCCTCACGATGACCCTGTCACTCCTTGCCCTGACGCTTCCGGCGTCCGCCCAGGACAGCCGCAGCGTGGTGACGGTGGATGATGCCGACTACTTCGGATTCGACCTGAGAACCGAGAAGAATGTCTCGCTCGACGAATGCGAGGCAAGCTGCATTGCCGACGGCTCCTGCCGCGCCTTCACCTACAATCCCAAGGTGAAGTGGTGCTTCCTGAAATCCGACTACAACCAGATGAACAGCTTCGTCGGCGCCGTCGCCGGCCGGATCGTCGAAACGGCCGCCGAAGAGGATATCGGCGCCCCGGCAGCACTCACTTTCGTTTCGGATCAGCTGAAGACCGATGCGCGCAACCAGCGTGACAGCCTGGCCCTCCCCCCGGAGCGGGAAGGCGCCGGTCGCGAGACCCTGATCGACGAGGCGCGCGCAGCCATTGCCGGCGGCAATGTCGATGGAGCGATGGCCGCCTTGAAGGGTGCGCTCTCGATCGATCCCGATGATGCCGCCACCTGGCTGGAACTGGCACGCGTCGCCAACACGGTCTCCAACAACTACACCTATGCCAACGAAGCCGCGATGGCCGCGATCAATGGCTACGGCCTGACACGAGGTGCCGTGACCCGCGCCGATGCGCTGGCAACGCTGGCCCTTGCCCTGGAGAAAAGCGAGAACTTCCGCGCCGCCCTCAACGCCTACAAGGCAAGCCTCGAACTCGCCGCCAATGTGCAGGTGCGCGCAGCCTTCGACGACCTGCGGTCCCGCCAGGGCTTCCGCATCGTCGGCAATACCGTCGATTCCGACGCCGCCTCGCCACGCGCCTGTGTCGAGTTCTCCGAGCAACTGGTGAAGCGCGGCGTCGATTACGCCCAGTATGTCACCCTGGATGGCAAGCCGCCGAAAGCCGTCGAAGCCAAGAACAACCAGATCTGCGTCGAAGGCCTGGAGCATGGCGGTCGCTACCGCCTGGCCATCCGTGCCGGCCTGCCGTCCTCCGTTGAGGAAAGCCTTGAAGCCCCGGTCGAGCTCGAAGTCTATGTCCGCGACCGGTCGTCCACCGTCCGCTTCACCGGCGACAGCTTCGTTCTGCCGTCCACGGCGCGCCAGGGCATTCCGCTCGTGTCGATCAACTCGGATAGCGCCAAGCTCGCCCTTTATCGCATCGGCGACCGCAACATCGCGCCGCTGCTGGCTGCCTCGCAATTCCTCACTCAGCTCGACGGCTACACCGCAAGCCGCGTCGAAGACGAGATCGGCGAACTGGTCTGGCAGGGCACGGTCGACATTGCCAACCAGCTGAACGACGAGGTCATCACCAGCATCCCGCTGCAAGAGGCACTGCCAACGCGCAAGCCCGGGATCTATGTGCTGACCGCCGTCGCAGCCAACAGCACAGCCGAAAGCTGGGACAGCCGCGCCACCCAGTGGTTCGTGGTCTCCGATATCGGCCTCTCGACCTTTGCCGGAACCGATGGCCTGCATGTCTTTGCCCGATCGCTCGCCACTGCCGCACCGCTGGAAGGCGTCGAGCTACAACTGCTGGCGAAAAACAATGAGATCCTGGCAACCGCCAAGACCGACGCCGATGGACAGGCCCGCTTCGATGCCGGCCTGCTGAAAGCCGGTGCAGCCATGGCCCCGGCCGTGATTGCCGCCCATACCAGCGACGATGACAATGTCTTCCTCGACATGACCCGCGCCGGCTTCGACCTCTCCGACCGCGGCGTCACCGGACGCCCGGCCCCCGGCCCCGTCGACGTCCTCTCCTGGACAGAACGCGGCATCTATCGCCCCGGCGAAACCGTCCATGTCGCAGCGCTGGCGCGCGATACGGAAGCCGATGCGATTAGCGGCCTGCCGCTCACCTTCATCTTCCTGCGCCCCGATGGCGTCGAGTTCCGTCGCATGGCCGTCTCCAGCGAAAGCCTCGGCGGTTATGCCGTCGATCTGCCGCTGCTCGCCAATTCCATGCGCGGCACCTGGAGTGTCGCGATCCACACCGATCCGAAGAAGCCGGCGATTGCCCAGTCCTCCTTCCTCGTCGATGACTTCGTGCCGGATCGGCTGGACATGACGCTCGCCAGCGACGCGACTACGCTGGTCCCGGATGGCATGGCAACGATCAATGTCGAAGGCCGCTATCTCTACGGCGCACCGGCGGCGGGCCTGTCGCTTGAAGGCGAACTGGTCGTCACGCCCACCAGCAGTCATCCGGATTACCCGCGCTACAGCTTCGGCCTTTCCGACGAAGAAGACGTTGAAGGTGTACGCGTGCCCTTCGAGACACTCGACGCCCTCGATGACGACGGTCTTGCCAGCATAGATGTCGCGATCACCGACATGCCGTCCACGACGCGCCTGCTGAATGCCGATGTCGTGCTGCGCCTGCGCGAAGGCGGCGGCCGGGCCATCGAACGCAAGCTGACCCTGCCTGTCACACCCGAAGGCCCAATGATCGGCATCAAGCCCGAATTCGAGGGCGACGTTGCCGAAAACAGCACGGCCGCCTTCAACCTGATCGCGATCGGCCCGGATGCTGCCAAGCAGGATCTGGCCGCAGCCAAGTGGAAGCTGGTGAAGCTTGAGCGGAACTACCAGTGGTACCGCGAAGGCTCGTCCTGGCGCTATGAGCCGATCACCACCACCAAGCTGGTGGCCGATGGCACCGTCGACATCAAGTCGGACGGCACGGCGCTGAGCCTTCCCGTCACCTGGGGCAGCCATCGCCTGGAAGTCGAACAGGGCGGCTCCGTCTCCAGCGTGGATTTCGACGCCGGCTGGTTCGTCTCCGCAAGT
>JARXAQ010000167.1 GCA_029865825.1 Rhizobium sp. | reverse complement strand
AGACCTATTACGGCAATATCCGTGCGCTCGGCGGCGTCGACGTCGAAGTCCACAAGGGCGAAATCGTGTCGCTGATCGGGGCCAACGGCGCCGGCAAGTCGACCCTGATGATGACGATCTGCGGTAGCCCGCAGGCGCGCTCCGGCCAGGTCATCTTCGACGGCGAGGACATCACCAAGCTGCCGACGCATCTGATTGCCCGCCGCCGCATCGCCCAGTCGCCGGAAGGTCGCCGCATTTTTCCGCGCATGACCGTGATGGAAAACCTGCAGATGGGCGCTGGCCTCGACAACATGAAGTTCTTCGCCGAGGACGTGGAGAAGATCTTTACCATGTTCCCGCGTCTGAAGGAACGTCAGAGCCAGCGTGGCGGCACGCTCTCGGGTGGCGAACAGCAGATGCTGTCGATCGGGCGTGCGCTGATGTCGCGGCCGAAGCTGCTGCTTCTCGACGAGCCGTCGCTCGGTCTCGCACCGCTGATCGTCAAGGGCATCTTCGAGCAGATCAAGCGGCTCAACAAGGAAGAGGGGCTGACCGTCTTCCTCGTCGAGCAGAACGCCTTTGCGGCGCTCAAGCTCTCCGACCGGGCCTATGTCATGGTGAACGGCAATGTCACCATGAGCGGCACGGGTAAGGAACTGCTCGCCGATCCGTCGGTCCGGGCGGCCTATCTCGAAGGCGGCCATCATTGAGCGCGCGGAGGATTTGACATGCAAGGTTTGTTTTTCGAAAGCGACACCACCGTTCGTATGGTGCTGAGGTTCCTCGTCCTGCTGCTCGGTTTCTGGACCGCCTGGCGTTCCGGCCGTGCGGTTGCCGAGAACTGGCAGGGCTACGGCACCGTGGTCGTCTATGCGCTCGGTCTCGGTATCGCGATGCGTTTTCTGCACTATTCGCTGTTCGCCGGGCCGTTCATCAGCCCGTTCTTCTACCTCGTCGACGTGGTGCTTCTGCTGGCCTTTGCCATGGCCGGATTCCAGGCGCGCCGGGCCACCCAGATGGTCGATAACTACTACTGGCTCTATGAGAGAACATCGTATCTCTCTTGGAAGAAGAAAGATTGACAAGGTGTTGTTTTCTGTCACAGATTGGCGACAGAAGCCCTTGGCTTGAAATAAAGAGTGGAACAGTTTTCCGGCGCAGTGAGAGCGGGTATTGCGCACGGTTTTCAAACCTAACCCGCATAAAAAACTGGGAGTAACAGTATGAAGAAGTCTCTCCTCTCGGCGGTTGCGCTGTCGGCCATGGTTGCCTTCAGCGGCAACGCCTGGGCTGACATCCTCGTCGGCGTTGCCGGTCCGCTGACCGGCCCGAACGCTGCCTTCGGTGCACAGCTCCAGAAGGGCGCCGAACAGGCTGCCGCCGACATCAATGCCGCTGGCGGCATCAACGGCGAGCAGATCAAGGTCGTGCTCGGCGATGACGTCTCTGACGCCAAGCAGGGCGTTTCGGTCGCCAACAAGTTCGTTGCTGACGGCGTCAAGTTCGTCGTCGGTCACTTCAACTCGGGCGTTTCGATCCCGGCTTCTGAAGTCTATGCCGAAAACGGCATCCTGCAGATCACGCCGGCTTCGACCAACCCACAGTTCACCGAACGCGGCCTGTGGAACACCTTCCGCACCTGCGGCCGTGACGACCAGCAGGGCGCAGTTGCCGGCAAGTACATCTCCGACAACTTCAAGGACGCCAAGGTTGCTGTCGTTCACGACAAGACGCCTTACGGCCAGGGCCTCGCTGACGAAACGAAGAAGGCCATGAACGGTCTCGGCGTTACCGAAGTGATCTACGAAGGCATCACCCCCGGTGAAAAGGACTACTCGGCCCTGATCGCCAAGATGAAGGAAGCCGGCGTTTCCGTCGTTTACTTCGGCGGTCTGCACACCGAAGCCGGTCTCATCCTGCGCCAGATGGCATCCCAGGGCCTGACCGCAACCATGATGTCCGGCGACGGCATCACCTCGAACGAACTTGCTTCGATCGCTGGTGACGCAGTCAACGGCACGCTCATGACCTTCCCGCCGGATCCGCGCCAGAACCCGAACGCTGCCGACGCCGTCAAGAAGTTCCGTGACGCTGGCTTCGAGCCGGAAGCCTACACGCTGTACTCCTACGCTGCCCTGCAGGTCATCGCAGATGCCGCCAAGGCTGCCGCTTCCAACGATTCCGAAGCTGTTGCTTCGGCACTGAAGGAAAAGGGCCCGTACACGACCGTCATCGGCGAACTCGGCTTCGACGCCAAGGGCGACATCACGCGTCCGGACTACGTCATGTACACCTGGAAGAAGGGCGAGGACGGCAAGTACTCGTACTTCCAGAACTAATTCGATCCTTTATCGGACCGACGGAAAACCCGGCCTTGTGCCGGGTTTTCTGCGTCTTGGGGGATGAGGGATTTAGGATTTAGGATTTAGCCAATAGGCAGGAGGCATCCAGATTCGTCGGCGCGTGTGATGACGGGCCTGCGAATTGGACCTTACCGGCTTGCCTCGGCTGCCTACAGCATACTGGCACTGGCTACTGGCTCAGGTCTCGCGCAGCACATGCGCGGCCTTCACCGCGGCAGACGCGCGGTTTTCCACGCCGAGCTTGGAATAGATCTGCTCAAGATGCTTGTTCACCGTGCGCGAGGAGAGGCCGAGGATCTCGCCGATGTCGCGGTTGGCCTTGCCCTTGGCGATCCAGAGCAGGACTTCGCTTTCCCGGTGGGTGAGGCCGAAGCGTTCGCGCAGCATCTCGTCTTCGCTCTGGCGGTTGGCGGAGGTGAGTCGGAAGAGATATTCGTCCGTGCCGATTGTGCCGAGCAGGGAGAGCGTCAGAGGCAGGCCCGAGGTGCCGGGGAAGGGGAAGCTGGCTTCGCCGGCCTGACCGGTTCCGCTGCGTTTGGCCAGAAGCCAGGCTGCTGCGGCCTTGGCGACTTCGGTGATGCCGTCGGCATGACCAGTGGCCGTCTCGATCAGGCGGTTGGCCTGGGGTGTCGTCCAGTGCACCTGGCCGTCGCCTCGGATCGCCAGTAGATGACGGCCGGCGGCGTCGAGGGCGACGCGGGCGCTCTGGGCGGAGCGGGCATTGGAGAGGTGGACGCGAATGCGGGCGCGCAATTCATCGATGTTGATCGGCTTGGTCAGATAATCGACGCCGCCGCTTTCCAGCGCTTTCACAACATGTTCGGTTTCGGTCAACCCCGTCATGAAGATGACCGGGACCTGGGCGACCACGGGATCGGCCTTCAGGGCGCGGCACGTCTCGAAGCCGTCCATGCCCGGCATCACGGCGTCAAGCAGGATGAGATCTGGGCTGATGCGGGCGACAATCGAGAGGGCGGCATGGCCCGACGTTGCGATCAGGACCGAATAGCCGGAGGCTTCCAGCGCTTCCGTCAGGAAACCGAGCGCATCGGGGCTGTCGTCGACGAGGAGGACGATATCGCGCCTGTTGGCCTCAGCCATGGATAACCTCCCTGTCGGTTTCGAAGGAGGTGAGGAAACCGCGCAGGCCGGAAAGGTCGAAGGCCTGCACATGGGCGCGGGCGGTGTCGACGAAGGCTGCATGTCCTCCCAGGCCCGCCAGTTCGGCAAGCTTGGCCTCTATGCCGCGGATATAACCGATGTCGCAGAGGCTGAGCAACTCTTCCAGGTGCGCCGGACCCGGCGATACAGGCTTTTGCGGGTGGAGCGCCGGCTGCAGCAGGCGCGGGTCGTCCGCATAGATCCAGTCGAGGCCGAGGAAGCGGGCGAGCTTGTCGCGCAGGCGCGAGATGTCGACCGGCTTGGTGATCGCATCATCATGGCCTTCGCCGCCGGGGGCGGGGGCATCACCGACATTGGCCGAGAGCATCAGGATCGGTGCCTTCTGGCCGGCGTCCCGCAGCTTTTCCACCAGTTGCCAGCCGTTCATGCCGGGCATGGCGATGTCGACGAGGAAGAGGTCGGGTTTCACTCCGCCGATCAGCGTCAGGCATTCCGGGCCACCGGCGGCCGTGAGAACCACGAAATCGAGCGGTGCCAGCACTTCGCGCATCAGTTCGCGGTGGTCTTCGTTGTCGTCGACGACGACGATGGTGCGGCGCGGGCCGGTATACGAGACGATCTTGCGCTCCGGGGCAGGCGCCGTGTTCGGCCGGTCGATGGCAGATAGCATCAGCCGGACCTTGAAGGTCGAACCCTTGTCACGTTCGCTCACCACGGAAATCTCGCCGCCCAGCGTCTGGGTCAGCAGTTTGGTGATGGTGAGGCCGAGGCCCAGGCCCGGCTGCGGGCGGATGTTGTCGGCCTCGCCGCGCTGGAAGGGCTCGTAGATGCGGGTCAGGTCCTTTTCGGCGATGCCACGGCCGGTATCGCTGAGCGTGAAGGTGGCGACCTGGCTGCGATAATCGACGTTGAAGCGGATCGTGCCCTCGTCGGTGAACTTGATGGCGTTGGACAAGAGATTGACGAGGATCTGGCGGATGCGGCGCTCGTCGGTGCGCACATAAAGTGGCAGGTTGCGCGAGCGCTGGTGCTCGAAAAGGATGCCCTTGGCGGCGGCCTGGGGGGCGAACATGTCGATCAACTGGTCGAGGAAGTCCTGGATGTTCACTTCGTTGGAAAAGACCTGCAGGCGGCCGGCCTCGATCTTCGAGATATCGAGGAGCCCGTCGATCAGACCCGACAAGTGGTCGGCGGAGCGGCGGATGACCTTGATCGCCGATTGGCGTGGCACCGGGATCGTCTCGTCGCGCTCGAGGATCTGGGCATAACCGAGCACGGCATTCAGCGGCGTGCGAAGCTCATGGGAGAGGCCGACGACATAGCGGCTTTTGGCGCGGTTGGCGGCCTCTGCGGTCTCCTTGGCGTTCTGGAGGGCCGCGTCCGTCTTGCGGTGGGCTGCGATTTCCTTGAGCAGCAGGGTGTTCTGGCGGGAGGATTCCTCTTCCGCCACCACCCGGCTGTCATGGGCGAGCACGTAGAACCAGGAGACGATGCCGGCGATGATGGCGAAGATGAAGAAGACGACCGTCACGGTGCGGTTGACCACATCGGTCATGTCGGGGGTCGCCGCATTCACCTGATGGGCGATCAGCGCAATGATGCCGCCGATGACGGAGATCGACATCATCGCGGTCAGTGCATAGCGGCCGAGGCGGGTCGAGAAGGTTTCGAGGCCCGATTGGGGCAGGAAGGTCCGCGCCACCGAGGCGGCCTGTGCGTTGATCTTCGCATGCGGCTTGCACATGTCATGGCAGCGGCTGTCGAGCGTGCAGCAGAGCGAACAGATGGGGGCTGCATAGGCCGGGCACCAGGCCATGTCCTCCGGCTCGAAGGGATGTTCGCAGATCGAGCAGGTGATGCCGGTCTGGTTCTTCCAGCTATGGCGCGGTTTGCGGGCGAGGTAGAACTTGCCCTCCGTCCACCAGGCAATGAGCGGCGAAATGAGGAAGGCGACCAGTGTGACATAGGTCGAGAGCG
>JARXAQ010000068.1 GCA_029865825.1 Rhizobium sp. | reverse complement strand
GCACGATGATCGACCGCATGTTCATTGTGTTCGCTCCCATGGCTATGGCATTGATCAGCAGAACCAATATACGCCGTCCTTGAACAGAGACGAAGCGCTCATTTTGCGGAGAGATCGTCAGATCCCCACCCGCGCCCCAACATAGCCACCACCCGCAACGCTATCGCAGAGATCGGACCATTCGCAGCCTGAACAGGCCGTTCGGATCTCGCCGGTGGCGAAAGTTTTTCTAAGCCGGGTGAGGAGTGCTGCGGATGGCGTGATGCGGGCGCCAGCATTTGAGGGGCGGCCGAGCAGGCGGGCGACGGCTTTTGCCGCCTCGCGGTCCCGCTCCACGACGCTTTCCCCGTAGCAATGGGCCTTAGGGTCTGCGGTCAGCGGGCCACAGATATCGTCCGGCCCGGACACCAGTTCGATCTCCTCGCCGGCCGAGAGACGGGCGGCGATCGCCTCGTAGTTCTCGACGAAGGCAGGTGTATAACCCTTGCCGACATAGGTCAGCATACAGAGCAAATGGTGGGGGCGGAGCCGGACGGTCATCGGTCTATCCTGACAGGGGCCGACTCAGAGGTCGAGCGGCTGCCGCCCCTTGTGCCGGGCGAGCGCCAGCAGAAGGGCTGCGGCCAGTGCCGATTTGATCACGGCGCCCAGAATGAAGGGCGTGACGCCGAAGGCGAGGCCTTTTTCCAGGCCGATCAGGGAGGTGAGCCAGGCGCCGCCGATGGCGAGGCACAGAGCGTTGGCCACGACATGCGCCACGAAGCTCTTGACGACATGGTCGCCCGTCCAACCCTTTTGCGCCAACCAGCCGGCAACAGCTGCGACGATCGGGAAGGAGACGAGATAACCGGCGGTCGGGCCGACAAAGGGGGCGAGACCGCCGGAGGCGTTGGCGAGAACCGGCAGGCCGAGCATCGCCTCACCGAGCCAGGCGAGCACGGTCAGCGCGCCGAGGCGCCAGCCATACACGACGCCGATCAGGGTGATGGCCAAAGTCTGCAGGGTGATGGGGACAGGGACCATCGGCACGCTGATCTGTGAAGCGAGCGCAAGAATACCGGTTCCGAACAACACCAGGGCGGCCTGGACCGGAAGTGAACGACCGGAAATGCCGAGCGGATCGAAGCGGTGGTGCGAGGCTGACATAGTCGTCATCATGGTCTCCATTTTTTATAGATAATTTAATCCTCGACGATTCTTTTATCTATTTAATTTGAGCGCGACAAGCTCTCTACCCACGTCGGCAACGTCGAGCCCCCTCCACAGGAGTCTCCAGGCGCTGCACAACTGAATTCAATTCAATAGATTTAACGCAGTTTTTTCAGAGTTTTAAGCCGCCCATTCCATTAGCACAACGCTGCATTTATTTTTATCTATAATCTTGTGTCCATATCGGTGGGCTCGTACTGACGAGCAGAAGCAGCCCCAAAAAAACTGTCGGAACGCGACAATCTTCGAGCATCAGAAAATCATAATTTACGAATTTTCTGCAGAATGGTTTCCATTGCGACCCGGCGGATGCGGGTAATGCTGCCTTGCGTTCATCCATCCGTGCGGAGTGCCGATGCCAACCGACCAGTGGAGCGGACGACCATGTGCCTTGACTGCAGCAGCCTGGGTTCGAAGGGCCTGAAGCGCCGCCATCTGATGAAACTGGCGGGCCTCGGCCTTGCCGCCGGCGGTCTCGCGCCTGTCGCGCTTGCTTCGGAGACAAAGGCGCCGGCCGCGGCGGATTCCCATGGTGCAGAGGGCCAATCTGCAGAAGCGCCGACCGAAGGCGCGCACGACGCAGGATCCGACGCCGGACATGCCGAAGCGGCCGGGGCAAAGCCGGCCGCCGCCGACCCACACGCGGCACCGGCCGACGGGCTGACGCCGAAACAGGCGCTCGCCAAGCTGAGGGAGGGCAATCGTCGCTTCGTCGAGGATGCCAATGCCTGTGCGGCCGATCTCGCGCATCGTCGCACGGAGCTCGCCGCCGGTCAGCATCCCTGGGCGATCGTGCTCACCTGTTCCGACAGCCGGGTGACGCCGGAACTGATCTTCGGCGGCGTGACGCTCGGCGAACTCTTCGTCGTGCGCAACGCCGGCAATGTGCTCGATACAGGCGCGCTCGGCACGATCGAATACGGCACGGAACACCTGCATGCGCCGCTGGTCGTCGTCATGGGCCACAAGAAATGCGGCGCCGTGGCGGCCGCCTGCGACGTGGTGAAAAAGGGTGCCGTGCTGGAGGGCTCGATCGGCAAAATGGTACAGCCGATCCTGCCGGTGGCGCTCGCGGCCCTGTTCACCTCGGAGGATTTCGTCGGCCAGACGGTGCGCAACAATGCGGTGTCCGGGGCCAAACGCATCACGGAAGAAAGCGCCATCGTCACCCATCTGGTGGACAGCGGCGCCGTGAGAGTGATCGCCGCCGTCTATGACATCGAGACGGGTGAAGTGGCGTTTATCGACAAGATCAGCTGAGGCCCATCGCGCACCCGCCGCTCACGGCGACCCCCGCCTCGAGGGCTGGTGGCGGAGATCATCCAACGATGGCAAAGCCTTCGGTTTCGGCGCGGCCCGGCATGGGGGCGCGGCCGATCCATTGGACGTGGCGCTCCAGGATGCGGGCAGCTTCTGCGGCATCGCCGGATTTGAGCGCTTCGAGGATGGCGCGGTGGTCGTGGTCGGTGCGGGCTTCCCAGGTGGCTCGCCAGGCGACGAAGAGGAAGCGGGCGGAGACGGCGTGCAGGTCGTCGATGACGGTGAGCAGGCGCGGCATGCCACAGGTCGAGACAATCAGGCGATGAAAGCGGCGGTTCGCCTCTTCCCAGGTCTGCACGTCGCGAGCGGCATCGGCGTCGGCTGCGGCCTGTTCGGCTTCGGCCAGAACATCCGGCGTCAGATGCGGGGCTGCGTGGCGCAGCGCCAGCACTTCGAGGGCGGCCCGCATTTCGGCCACTTCGCGCACCTGCTTGAGGTCGAAACTCGCGACCCGCACGCCGCGACGGGGAATGCTGACGACGAGGCCCTGCGCCTCCAGCCGACGAAATGCCTCGCGCACCGGCACATGGCTTGCCCCGAATTCTTCCGCAATATGGTCCTGCGCAAGCCTTGCCCCGGGCACCAGGTCACCATGGATGATGCGCTCGGCGAGCGCACGGCTGATGCGGCTGGCAATGGTGTCCTCGGGGGAAGCTTCGGGCTTTTTCGGCATGGGTCATGCATAATCAGCGGGCGGCGGCTTGTCGAGGGACGTCGAGGCGGCGGTTGAGATACGGCCAGTCGATGGCAAGAAGAGGACCGACAAACTCTCACCCATGCCTGATGCGGCTGTCTTCCGGCGCTTCGTCGCGCTCGGTGAGGCCATAGTCGCGCAGGACATGGGCAACGCGCAGGCGGTAATCGGCGAAGATGCCACCGCGACCCGCCCCTTGTGCTGCACGGTGCTCCGGCGTTTCGCGCCAGCGGCGCACTGCCTCCTCGTCGCGCCAGAAGGAGAGCGACAGGAGCTTGCCGCGTGTGGTCAGGCTCTCGAAGCGCTCGACGGAGACGAAGCCGTCGATCTGTTCCAGCCGGGCGCGCAGATCACCGGCGAGGTCGAGATAGCGGTGGCGCTCTCCGATGAAGGGGATGACCTCGAAGATGACGGCGATCATGGCTGCCCCTTCCCTGACGCCGGCGATGCCGGCGGGTGAGAGACGTTTTTCAGGAAAAGCCGGTCCTCCTTCAGGATGAAACGGGCATTTTTGGCGAAGTCATAATTCGCCTTGCCGAGCGGATCTTCGGCAAGCCGGGCACGATAGGCTTCGTAAGCCGCAAGGTTCTCGATGTGGTAAATCCCATAGGCCGTCGTTGCCGACCCTTCATGCGGCGCGAAATAGCCGACCAGCTCGGCGCCGCAGCGCGGGATCGCCTCGCCCCAGTTGCGGGCATAGGTTGCGAAGTCGTCGCGGCGGAAGGGGTCGATGCGGTAGCGGATGATGCAGGTGATCATGGCGAAGTCCTCGTTGCTGTATCGAGGTGGGTGATGCCATGGCGGCGCCAGGTAATGCTTCGATCCGGATCGAAGTGTCGATATCCCCTGCGATCACACCCACAGTTCGACGGAGATCGAAGTGTCGGCTAGAAAAACGGGCTAAACTCCCCGCACGCAGTTTGCACAGAAAGGTCCAGACATGGCGGAAGGCCCAGACATCACACGCATCGCCGCACTGATCGGCGATCCGGCACGATCAAACATGCTTTTGGCGCTGATCGGCGGCAAGGCGCTGACGGCGACGGAATTGGCCGGGGCGGGCGGCATCACCTTGCAAACGGCGAGCTCGCATCTGGGCAAGCTCGAGGACGGCGGCTTGCTCAGCCAGCGAAAGCAGGGCCGACATCGCTATTTCACGCTGGCGGACGATGAGGTTGGCGCCATGCTCGAAAGCCTGATGGGTTTTGCCGCCCGCCGCGGCGCGCTCCGCCACCAGATCGGGCCGAGAGCGCCGGACCTGCGCAAAGCGCGGATCTGCTATGACCATCTCGCCGGCGACTATGGCGTGCGCATGCTCGACAGCCTCCTTGCGCAAGGCGCCATGGTGGCCCGCGACGAGACCCTGGCATTGACGCAGACCGGCGAGACGCTTCTGTCCGATCAGGGCATCGACCTTGGGCGGCTGAAGGCGCTCAGGCGGCCGCTCTGCCGGGCCTGCCTCGACTGGAGCGAGCGGCGCAGCCATTTGGCGGGTTCGCTCGGCGCGGCGCTGCTGGCGCATTTTCTGGAGAGAGGCGATGCGCGGCGCGTGGAGAAGAGCCGCGTCGTGCAGTTTTCGCCGGAGGGCGAGCGGCGCTTTCGCGCGCTGTTTCCAATGCAGGGCTGACATTCCTCAACCGGAGAGCTGAAACGCGCGACAGATCTTGAAAACAAACCAACTATACGGTATGTTTTGCTTGAACAGTCAATCCGGAAAGCCCCTGCCATGAACCCCGTCCTCTCCGCCTATGGCGCACTTGCCGGCGCCATCGTGCTCGAAGTCATCGGCACGACACTGCTGCAGCGGAGCGCCCAGTTCACCAAACTTCTGCCGACATCGGGCATGGTGCTGTTCTACGCAGCCTCCTTCTATCTGCTCTCCCATGCCCT
>JARXAQ010000037.1 GCA_029865825.1 Rhizobium sp. | reverse complement strand
CTTCTCTGGACCACACCGGGCCTGATCGTGGCGGTCGCGTTTCTGGTCGCCGGTATCGACCGGATCGACCAGGCGGCCGTGGGTGCCTACGCGTTTCGTCCGCTGCTGATACCCGGCATCATCCTCTTGTGGCCCCTTGTGGTGTGGCGATGGGCTGTCCTCGCCCGAGACAGTGGAGAGTAGAAGCATGCAACGCGCGCACCGGAAGGCTCATGCGTTGATATGGACTTTGCTTGCTGTGGCGCTGCCTCTCAGCCTGGCGATTGCCTTCGGCTCGAAACCGAAGCTTTCCAGCGACGCTCCGTCCATACAGCTTAAGCCCGCTGACCGGCCGGAGGGTTCATGAGCACGGCATACAAGCCCGTTGGCTGGAACCGCAACAAGCTCATTTATGACGCGATCCTGTTGTGTGGGGTTGTTGCCTACATCCTCCTCTATCTGAAGCTTGCACCTTCACTGTCACCGTCCGTTCGAGCAGTTGATATGCCCATTCTGAGAATGCGCGCCTTCGGCTCTCTGGCCTTTCTGTTGCTGACCGTGGTGCTTGCAATCGGTCCGCTCGCCAGGCTTGATCCACGTTTCCTGCCATTGCTGTATAACCGGCGCCATTTCGGCGTCATGACTGCGGCGGTCGCGTTTACCCATGCGATGTTCGTTCTGGACTGGTATTTTTCCTTCAGCACCACGCCACGGCTCACAGCGCTTTTCACGAGCAATACAAGTTTCGGCAGCATTGCCGGATTTCCGTTCGAACTGTTCGGCGTCTTCGCTCTGCTGATCCTGCTGGTGCTGGCGGCAACGAGCCATGACTTCTGGCTGTCGTTCCTGTCGCCTCCCGTCTGGAAGGCCATGCATATGAGCGTCTATGCGGCTTATGCAGCCGTCGTGCTGCATGTGGGACTGGGTGCCGCAATCGATGGGACGAATCCGATGACGGCGATGTCCTTGAGTGCAAGTCTGGTCGTTTTGTCGATCCTCCACCTGCTTGCCGGGCGCCAGGAGACGGCCATTGACGACGCTTCTTCCCGGATCGAAACCGAGACCGGCTGGGTGGATGTCTGCGATCAGGATGCCATTCAGGAAGGCAAGGCAATCGTCGGCGTGCTTCCGGACGGGGAGCGTGTCGCCGTGTTCCGGTTCAAGAACCAGTTGTCGGCACTGTCCAATCTGTGTTCGCATCAGAATGGACCGATCGGGGAAGGGAAGGTCGTGTCGGGTTTTGCGACCTGCCCCTGGCACGGCTACCAGTATCGACTGGAAGACGGATGCGCGCCGCCGCCCTTCAAGGAACGGGTTCGCAAATACCGCGTGAAGGTTTCCGGATCGCGCGTTCTGGTCGATCCCGTCGCCGTGCCGCTCGGGACGCGGATCGAGCCTGTCGCGATCGCTGGCGCCCTGTCTTCCGCCTCTCCGTCAACGCCGACGACAAGGACTTCGCCATGATGCCTCGGCCGCCAGATCCCGGTTTTTTCATCGGCTATTCGAAGAAGGTCCCGCCGGCGATCGCGCAATGTGCGCTTCTTTTCGGGGTCTTTTTCCTCGTGGGACTTCTCTCCGCCTCACTGGCGCTTTCGCTGTCTGCGCAGAACCCCGGCTCCGGCGGTTATGTCGACGAGTTGCGGGGCGGGCGTTTGACCGGTTTTGTGGAAGTGCTGCCCTATGCCATCCTGCGTGTGCCCGCTCAGGATGGCCGAGGCCCGCGTGCCATCATGCTGTCTGGACAGGGCAAGGCTGGTGTCGCCGCCGAGGCTGGTCCCCGGAATGGGCAATGGGCCGAGGTTTCCGGCATTTTCGTCAAGCGCGGTGACCTCGACATGCTGCTGGTGGGCGGCCGCGCCGGTTTGGTTGGCGCCGATCCACCCATGGATGCGCTTCAGCCTAAGCCCCCAGTGCCCCTTGGTCGTTGGCGTCTGACTGGCGAAATCTGCGACGGGAAGTGTTACGCCGGGGCGATGAAGCCCGGAACCGGACTTGCGCACAAGGCCTGCGCCAATCTCTGCATCACCGGCGGCGTGCCGCCCGTGTTCGTGACGACGTCACCCGTTGAAGGTCGAAACTTCCTGCTGATGGCAGGTCCGGACGGAGGGCCCTTGCCGCGCGAACTGCTGGATCAGACGGCCATGCTGATCGAGCTCGAGGGCGAGGTCGAACAGCGTGACGACATTCTGATCTTCCGCGTCGACGCGCCTGCTAAACATGGGGGCGGCTCATGAGCGATGACAAGCAACATTCATTCGCACGCCATCTTGCAGGCCTTATTCTGGTCGCGGTCATCATAGGGTGTCTCGCGATCCTGTGGTCATCCGGCCCGATGTTTCTGCGCGGCACGATTTTCCAGGATCTGTTCACGATCGTCTACGTTGTTGCCGCTTTCGGCGTTTTGACCCTGGCCGAGCGGGTCGCAAGCGCGTTGGTGACGCGCTGATCGGCTGCGGGCCCTCATGCGGCTTCTGCTTCAGGGCCGTTGGATCAAGTCCACCAAACATTGCTGCGTAGGTTGCGCAGTCTTTGGATAACCCCACCGTCTTGCACTGCTGCTGAGATCCGGGACAGTACATCAAACATGTCATGGCCTTAGGTGAACCGGTGTTCCTTGCCGCTCAGCGGTGACGCATGAACGACGTCTCCGGATGCAATCTCGAAATCGCCGGGCGCGCGGGCGACGAGCTGCTTCAGCACCGGGTGATCGAGGTAGACGACCGTGTCGGCACCCCAGTCGTGCGATATGGCGGACTGGCCCTGCCATTTCCCCTCGCTCTTCGACACGACAAGATGTTCGGGCGGATCCCGTAGATGCGCCGACTTTCTGCGCGGCAACCTCACCTTCGTAAAGATACATCATCGGCGAACCGATGAAGCCTGCGACGAATGGGCTGACGGGATTGTTATGGAGGTCCATCGGAGCCGACCTGCTCGATGCGCCCGGAATTCGGCACGACGATCTCGAGGACCCGTCCTATCGATCTCCTGAAAGGCTACTCTTTTGCCCTTTAATCTCCCGGCGGGCATGCGGACTGGTCGGTGGCGATCAGGCGTTTTGCGGTGCTTGAAAATCAGCAAAGGCCATTGCAAAACAAGAGGTGCGGTTTCGTCCGGTCGTTGTTCGCTGATGGAAGACTGGCAATTATTTCGCGGGCTTTCGTGAGAAACGCGACTAGATAGAGCTTGGCTGCACACTGCGCATACCGCGCGCTTCAAGCGATGGGGACACTGTGACGGGCACTGGCACTTCGGCGATACCGGGCCGCTCGGGTATGCAAGCCTCCAAGCGTGTCTGCCTGCTGGGCGCCACCGGCACGATCGGTCGCGCGACATGTGCAGCTCTCGTGCGGCGGGGATATGAGGTGGTCTGTTTTGTCCGGGCGCCTGCTGCTGTCAGTGGAGCGAGCGTATTAAGGACACTCTCTCAATTGCTGGAGGGTGCATCTGTCCGGTTCGTGGATGTTTCCGATCCCATATCACTGGATCGCGACGGATTTTCCGGTTCCAGGTTCGATGCTGTGATCTCCTGCATGGCCTCGCGCACCGGGGCGCCGAAAGATGCCTGGGCCATCGACCACGGCGCGCAGTTGAACGTGCTGGAAGCGGCGCAGCGTGCAGGTGTTGATCACTTCGTCCTTTTGTCTGCCATCTGCGTGCAAAAGCCGCTCCTCGCCTTTCAACAGGCCAAACTGGCGTTTGAGGCAGCCCTGATGGCATCCGGTCTGCGCTACTCCATCGTGCGCCCGACCGCCTTCTTCAAATCCTTGTCCGGCCAGATCGAACGCGTCCGCAATGGTCGCCCGTTTCTGATCTTCGGAGACGGCACACTGACCTCCTGCAAACCCATCAGCGATGGCGATCTGGGCGATTATCTTGTCTCCTGCCTGGAAGATGCGCGCCTCTGGAACCGCATCTTGCCGGTCGGCGGGCCGGGTGAGGCGATCACACCACGCCAGCAGGGCGAGGCACTCTTTGAACTCCTCGGGCGCCAGCCGAAGTTTCGATCCGTTCCAATCGCCTTGCTCGACGGCATTATCGGTGGCCTGGCAACCCTTGGCCTGGTCGCACCGTCGCTGCGCGAAAAGGCGGAACTGGCACGGATCGGCCGCTACTACGCAACCGAATCCATGCTTGTGCTCGATCCGCAGACAGGACGGTACGATGCGGATGCCACGCCTTCGGCAGGGACCGAGACTTTGTTCGACTTCTACCGTTCTGTCGTGGCTGGCGGCGATCTGCCTGACAGGGGAGACCACGCCGTCTTTTAGACTGCTGTGAGGCCAGAAAGATTTGCAGGGCCATGCGAGCGCCTGGCCAGCGGTGGGTTGAGATGATCTGAAGGCATGACGGGGAGCAGGACATGGCCAGAAGAGGGAAGATGATGCTGACGATCTTTGCCTGGCTGGCGGGGTTCATTGTCCTTGGGATCATCGCCATGGCGGTCTGGCTTTATGAACCCGACAAACCGCGAGCCGCGTTGGAAGAAATCTATGCCGGCGAATATCGCGTGATCGACGGTATTCGTCTGCGACTGCGCGACACCGGCCCATCGGACGCCCAGGCCATTGTCATGCTGCACGGTTTCGGCGCCAGCCTGGATACCTGGGAGGATTGGGCAAAGGCCTTGTCGACACGTTACCGGGTTGTTCGTTTCGACTTGCCGGGATTTGGGCTGACCGGGCCAGATCCGACGGGCGACTATACCGACGCTCGCACCATGAAGATCCTGGGCGATCTGATGGACCAGCTGGTGTGGACCGCGCCAGCCTGATCGGCAATTCCCTGGGTGGACGCATTGCCTGGAACTTTGCCGCCCTGCATCCGGATCGGGTGATCAATCTCGTCCTGATCTCTCCCGATGGTTTCGCCAGTCCGGGCTTCGACTATGACAAGCAATCAGAGACGCCGCTGATCATGCGCGCTCTGCCCTATACGGCACCGCGGAGCATGTTGAAGGCCAATCTGGGCGCCGCCTATGGAAACCCGGACGCCCTAAGCGAGGCAAGCGTCACCCGCTACCATGACATGATGCTGGCACCTGGCGTGCGTCCTGCAATCCTCGCACGCCTGAGCCAGGTGATCCTGCGCGAACCCGGTCCAACGCTCGCCCGCATTCAGGCCCCGACGCTGCTTCTCTGGGGCGAGAAAGACGGTATGATCCCGATCAGCAATGCGGATGATTATCTGCGACACCTACCAAATGCCACGCTGGTGCGCCTGCCGGGACTTGGTCATCTGCCCTTTGAGGAAGATCCGGTTCAGTCGCTTATCCCCTTGGAGCGCTTCCTATCAGGCGAGGCGCCATAGAGCATCCATGAGGCAGGTTCATTTGACGGGCCTCTCCGGCAAATGGCCTTTCTAGGTCGCAGGGGATAGAGAAATTGCGGTCTCACCGCCGGCTTCGTCCGCAATTCCCCCGGAAAATCGAGGTACGATCCTGAGGGCCCTGAGGGCGTTCAGGATCACCGCCACATCGATGACTTCCTGCGCAATCGCGCCCTGCACGGGTGTCAGATAGCCCAATGCAGCGGCGATCATACCCAGAACCGACAGGCCGATCCCGGCCGCCACACTTTCCAGTGCGATGCGGCGTGCGCGCTGCGCAATTTCGATCCCCGGCAATAGACGGTCAAGGTGATCGACCAGCAGCACCACGTCCGCCGCCTCTGCGGACGCCGCAGCACCCCGCGCGCCCATGGCGACGCCGATGTCGGCGGCGGCAAGGGCTGGTGCGTCGTTCACGCCGTCTCCGACCATCATCACCGGGCCGTTCTTGCGCTCGGTCAAGACCAGCAAGACTTTCTGGTCGGGCGTCAGGTCGGCCCGGACAGCATCGAGCCCTAGTCCCGTCGTGACCGCGTCGGCCACAGCGCGACGGTCGCCCGTGGCCAAGAGGATGCGGTTGATCCCCAACCTGCGCAGTCCGGCCAGCAGGTCGGCCGTGCCTGTGCGCAAGGCATCGGCCATGATGATGTGGCCCATCACTTTGCCGTCCACCGCCAGGGAGACCACGACCGAACCTGCCGCGATGACGGCTGTTTCCGGGGCAATCGCGCCTGCCTGCGCGGCGACAAAGGCCGCCCCGCCAACCACGATCCGGCGGCCGTCGATGGTGCCACTTACGCCTTCGCCTGGGGTCTCTACTGCGCTTGATGGCATCTGCAGCGCCGCACCATTTGAGCGCGCCGCCGCAACGATGGCCTGTGCTATGGGGTGCTTTGACACCTGATCGAGGGCCGCGGCATAGTGCAAGACCTCGTCCCTGGACAGGTTCCCATGCGTCTCAATGGACACGATCTGCGGCCGCCCGTCGGTCAACGTGCCGGTCTTGTCAAGGATCAGCGTCTTGATCCGCGCCAGTGCCTCTAGCGGTTTCGCCCCCTTTATCAGCACGCCGAAATGCGCCGCCCGCGATAGGCCTGCCACCAGCGCCACCGGCACGGCGAGTATCAGCGGGCATGGTGTGGCGATCACAAGAACCGCGACCGCGCGGATCGGGTCGCCGGTGAACCACCAGGCGGCTGTCGCCAGCGCGACGGTGACCGCCAGAAACAGCATGGAGTAGCTGTCCGCGAGGCGAGCCATCGGTGCTTTGGAGGCTTGCGCCACCTCGACCAGCCTGACGATCCCGGCATAGGTGCTGTCAGCCGCCGCGCGGGTAACCCGCAGATCGTAGGCCTCGCCCGCATTTGTCGAACCGCTCATGACCTCTTGCCCACGGGTCACCTGAACCGGCATTGACTCGCCCGTGAGTGCCGCCTGATCCAGCGTGGCCCGTTCACTTTCAACCGTGCCATCCACCGGTGCCACATCGCCTTGCCGTATGAGTAGAAGGTCACCGGGATTGACAGCTGCCAGAGGGACTTCCTCCAGAGCGCCGTCTTTCTGGCGCGTGGCCGTCCGCGGCACACGGGACAACAGATCGCGCATTTCGCGGCGAGCCCGGCCCTGGGCAAAGCTTTCAAGGAAGGTACCGCCCGAATACATGAGCGCGACGACGGCCGCCGCCAAGGCCTCACCAAACAGCAGCGCCGCCGACATTGACAGCGCCGCCACGACATCAAGCCCAATCTCACCCTTCCAAAGGCTTCGGAGTATCTCGACCACAAGTGCAGCAAGAACCGGCAGCACACCCGTCGTCCAGACCAGGGTCGAGAGATCTGGTTGTCCGGCCAGCCACAGTGCCACGCCGGACAGCAGTCCGATCAAGGCGACGGCCAGTAAAGCGACGTTCAAACGATCTGGTGACATCAGGTTCACTCGGTATGAGGCTTGGGGATTGAACTTTTGCGGCATTCAAGAAGGGCAGCCCCGCAAGCTCCGGGCCGCCAGTACGCACGCGCAACCTGAAGCGACATCGAGCTTCGCTCCGATGTTGGTCAGGTCCTGAAGGGTCTTCGTTGGCACCACTCATGCTGCGCCGATTTGACGTTGCCGGTCGCCAGGCAAATCGGATCGCAGACCCGTACAGGGCCGCACCAATGTGGAGATGCTGCGCCTAACCCTCGATCGGCGCTCTGATCTCGATCAACCTACCTCGGTCATTTCGCCCTTGATAAGTTATTCTGTGAAGGCGCGGTTTCCGGACCTGCATACATCGCGGCAATTCATGACTCCCAATCGACAGACTACTCAGGAAAGTGGCCGCAGGACTAAAGGCCATCCCCCGACTCTCCTGGTAGCACTGCATCCAGTGCCTTGTTCGGTCGGAAAACCTGATCGGGGTCAAGGCCGCAACCCGGAGCGAACCAAGCCGCAGATCCGGCTGCACCGAGTGCCATCGGGCCTTGAACAAGGCTCCAAACAGCGGTCGGCCAGAACAATAGCGGCTCGTCCACACTTTGCGGCGGGCGGCATATCGCGCCATCCTCCTCCCGCTCCGCCTCGAAGGCGAGGACGCTGACAGGGTCTATGACCATTTCCAGACAGGAGATGTGCAGCCTCCGCGAGAAATTACGGAGGGTTTGCTTGGTGGGTATCCAAAAAACTACAGGACCTCACGACCCGTGCTCAGATCACACTCCTCCAAGCCGTTCAGGGTAGACGCTTCTCCCGCGCCGCCTTCAGCCGTGCAAAATCATCACCGGTATGGTGCGACGAGCGCGTCAGCGGGCTTGATGACACCATCAGGAAGCCCTTGGTGTAGGCGATGTCTTCGTAGGACTTGAATTCTTCCGGCGTGACGAAGCGCTCGACCTTGTGGTGCTTGCGGGTCGGCTGGAGATACTGGCCGATGGTCAGGAAGTCGACGTCGGCCGTGCGCAGGTCGTCCATCAACTGCAGCACTTCGTTGCGCTCTTCGCCGAGACCAACCATGATGCCCGACTTGGTGAACATGGTCGGGTCGAGCTCCTTGACCCGCTGCAACAGGCGGACGGAGTGGAAGTAGCGGGCACCCGGGCGAACCGTCAGATAATTGCCGGGTACGGTTTCCATGTTGTGGTTGAAGACGTCGGGCTTGGCAGCGACGACGCGTTCCAGGGCCCCCGGCTTTTTCAGGAAGTCGGGCGTCAGGATCTCGATCGTCGTGTTCGGCGAGGCCGCGCGGATGGCCCAGATCACCTTCTCGAAATGTTCGGCGCCACCATCGGCGAGGTCGTCGCGGTCGACGGAAGTGATGACCACGTGGGCCAAGCCCATCTGGCGAACGGCCTTGGCGACGTTCTGAGGCTCTTCCAGGTCCAGTGCATTCGGCTTGCCGGTTGCGACATTGCAGAAGGCGCAGGCGCGGGTACAGATCTCGCCCATGATCATGAAGGTCGCGTGCTTCTTGTCCCAGCACTCGCCGATATTCGGACAGCCGGCCTCCTCGCAGACCGTCACAAGCTTGTGGGAGCGGACGAGTTCGCGGGTCTCGTGATAGCCCTTGGAGGCCGGCGCCTTGACGCGGATCCATTCCGGTTTGCGCAGCACTTCGGTGTCGGGCTTGTGGGCCTTTTCCGGGTGGCGGACGCGCTTCTCGTCGGCGGGGGCCGGAACGAGGTTCGTTCTGTCGAGAATGGTGACCATCGGGGTGCCCCTTGTTACGACATCCGCCGGGCGGACTCAGATTGCCTCATAGATCCCGGCAATCGACAGGAAATCGTCAGCCTTCAGGCTTGCGCCGCCGATCAAGGCGCCGTCGACATTGTCGATGGCCATCAGTTCTGCCGCGTTGGACGCCTTGACGGAGCCTCCGTAGAGGATCCGTATCGTCTTGCCCTCAGTCCCGAACCGGGCGCTGAGCGCGGCGCGCATAAAGGCGTGTGCTTCGCGAATATCAGCCGTTGTCGGCGTCAGGCCGGTTCCGATCGCCCAGACGGGCTCATATGCGATAACAGTGTTACCGGCCGTTGCGGCGTCCGGCACAGAGCCCTCAAGCTGACGTCCCAGGACATCCAGAGTTTGGCCGTATTTCCGCTCGGCTTCCGTTTCACCCAGGCAAATGATGGCAATCAGTCCTGCAGCGTGAGCCGCCATGGCCTTGTTCGAGACCTCGCCATCCGTTTCCTTCTGCAGGGTGCGGCGTTCCGAATGTCCGAGGATGA
>JARXAQ010000023.1 GCA_029865825.1 Rhizobium sp. | reverse complement strand
CTAATGGCCGGCGGCAGCGAGAAGGACGTGGCGGACGCCCATGTCGTGCTGAAACATGTCGCCAGCAATTACACCCATATGGGACCTGTTGGCGCCGGCCAGACGACCAAGCTGATCAATCAGGTTCTGTGCGGGCTGAATTTCCTCGCCGTCGCCGAAGCCACACAGCTTGCGCTCGATGCCGGTGTCGATGCCGCCAAGATCCCGCAGGCGCTGAAGGGCGGCCGCGCCGATAGCGCCATCCTGCAGGAATACATGCCGCGTTACGTTGCTCGTGATTACCGCCGCACCGGCCGGATCGACAACATGGTCAAAGATCTGAACGGCGCCCAAGACCTGGCGCGTCGCACCAATACGGCGATGCCGCTGACGGCCGTTTGCGCCGAGGTGCATCGCATGCTGACGGCCGCTGGCCTCGGCGGCGAGGACCAGGCGGCGCTGATGGAATATTTCAAGGGAGCGAGGAGCAAGTTGGAGCCATGATCACACGTTATGCCCTGTTCGAAGGGACCATCAAACCCGGCCAGACGGAGGCCTTTCGGGCCGCAGTGATGGCGGAAATCCTGCCGCGCTGGAAAGAGTTTCCGGGCGCGCTGGATGTCCGGGTGTCATTTGCCGAGGCCCGTGATGATGGCGCACCGGAATATCCGATGATCCTTGCGATCAACTATCCGGATCTGGCCGCCGTCGACGCAGCCCTTGCGAGCCCTGTGCGCACCCAAGCCAGGGCTGCGACCGAAAGCGTGCTGTCCCGCTTCTTCGATGGGCGGATTCATCACCATGTGACGCTCGCCAACGAGTTTTCGCTCTGAATTGAGCCTCCCCATGCGGGCCAGAGATGACCGCATGGGGATGACATGGTTCGCTTCTTGCATTGGTGAGGCAAACACGCTGTAGTGCCCTGATATCGATAACAAAGGGCTGATATGAGCCAGATTCGCAAACCACCGACCATGGCGGATATTGCGCGGGTGACCGGTGTGTCGCCCATGACGGTCTCGCGCGCCTTCAAAACGGACAGCCTGATCAGCAAGGAAACGCGGGAAGCCATTCTGCAGGCGGCCGAGGATCTGGGCTATGTCTTCGACTCTACCGCGTCGAACCTGCGCTCGCAAAAGACCGATTTCGTCGCCGTCACCATTCCCTCGCTGAACAATGCCAACTTCGCCGATACCGTCGGCGGGCTCTCCGAAACGCTGGCACAGCGGAACATGCAGATCCTGCTCGGCTATACCAATTACGACATGGCGGAGGAGGAGCGGCTGATCGAACAACTGCTACGCCGCAAACCTCAGGGCATCGTCGTCACCGGCGGTAAACACACGCCCCGTGCCCGCAAACTGCTCGAAAACGCCCATATCCCCGTCATCGAGACCTGGGATGTGCCAGCGGAACCGATCGGGAATTTCGTCGGCTTTTCCAATGCCGGCGTTGTACGCGACATGGTCGACCATTTTGTCCGCGCAGGTTACAGCCGCATCGCCTTCATCGGTGGTGACGTCGGGCGCGACACGCGCGGCAGTGATCGCCGCCTTGGCTTCCTCGAAGCCATGAAGGCGCATGGGCTTGATACGTCGCGGCTGATTGCGGCCGGTCCTCCGCCGATTTCGATGCGCGAGGGCGCGAATGCCATGGCACGACTGCTGGCCGAATTTCCCGATACGGAAGCCGTCATCTGCGTCTCCGACCTGTCAGCCTATGGCGCGCTCACCGAATGCCAGCGCCGGGGCATTTGCGTTCCCGAGCAGATCGCCATCGGTGGTTTCGGCGCCTATGAAATCGGCAGCATCTGTGTTCCGACGCTCACGACCATCGATGCCCAGGCGCGCGATATCGGCCGACGCACCGGCGCCCTGCTGATCGACATTCTCGACGGAAAAGAGGAGGTAGGCGACGTCTTGATCAAGCCGGAACTGATCGTGCGCGAAAGCACGCGCTAACCACGACAGAACCGTCTCAACTGTCGGCCAACACGTGCCGCCGATTTGGCCGCCACGGATGGTGAAAGCCGCTGGTCGATGATGGCGGATGGGAGTCGGGGGTGACGCCCGCCGCCACAGTAATCTCTACCTACCAGATGCGTTCAGGGAGTATTGCATCGAAAGCCACATCGATCGACACGAAGGCACAATGCTCAAGCCGTGCCTGTGCTGCCAAGATGCGGTCCCAGGGATCACGGTGATCCCAGTCGAAGGACGCTGCCAATTCCGCATGAAGGTCGCTGACGGCTAGCGTCTGCAGGCCGCTCGCGGCCACTGCCGCACGAAGTTCCTGCGGCTTCAGATCCAGCTTCTTGAGCCGCATTTTGTTGTCGAGTTCGTAAAAGGATACGGCGCTGACAAGAACAGAGTTTGCCTTGTTCTCGATCAGCATGCGGGCCTTGGGGGACAAGCGCTCACTGCCGATCGTCCACCAATAGACGGCGTGGCTGTCGAGCAGGACTTTCATTCCGGGCTTTCTGTCACCATGGATTTCCCGTGCCAGATGCCGGCGTCATCGTTCCACTCACCCGCATCGATGGCCGCCTGCTCGACATCGTCGGTATCAAAGAGGTCGTCGGGCAATCCACGGCGGCGCAGCAGTCCGAACGGACGCTTGCCGCTCCCGGTTGCTGGGCCGATACGGGCATAGACCTCATTGCCGCGCATGATGACGATTTCCTCGCCCTGATTGGCGCGCTCAAGGACTTCGGCGAATTTCTTGCGAGCTTCGCTGATCTTGTAGCTAGTCTGGGGCATGGGGACCTCACCTAAATTGTCCGGGAGGACATACTAGCACAGCCACCCGATGCGTACAAATGAGATGTACAAACATCATCCGGGTCTGGGTGAGGCGGTAACTTGCCGCTCATGGCAAAAAGGCGCGGGACATGCCCGCGCCTCAAGTTTAGCCTATGCTTCTAAGGCTCACTTCCCCCAGATCGCCTTATAGGCGTCACGGTAGCCGTTATCAGGATCAAACGTGTTCTTCGGACCACCATCGAATTCGACGTTTGCCGTGGTAACGACATGCAGCGGCGAGACATAACCCGACCACTGTTCACCGGCGAGCGCGCGGTTCAGTTCGTCGACCAGCTGCCAGCCCTGCAGGTTGAGCGGCTCGGCGACCGTGACGGCCTGGAACTGCTTGGCGCGGATGCGCTGATAGGCTCCTTCCGAACCGTCGCCGGCAGCCACGCTCTTCGGCGCGCCGTCACCGGCAATGCCTGCGGCTGCGAGCGATGGACCCATGAAGTCGAAATAGATGTCGTTGATCGCCAGCGAATGCGTCCACTTCTCGCCGTACTTCTGGAGAAGCGTGGTGGTGAGCTGCGGCATGCGCTGCGAGGTCTCGGCAATCGGGGTGTCGACATATTCGAGCACGGTGCCGCCGAGCTTTTCGATCTCTTCCTTCATCCGGTCGGCCTTGGCGATCGCGATCGCATAGGTGGAGTCGGTGAAGATGATGACACCGGGCTTGCCGCCTGCATCGACATAGGCCCAGTTGGCTGCCGACTTTGAGACTTCCATGGCGTCAGTGGTGACATTGGCGAAGACACCGACGTCGGCTACCGGGCCAACGGCGGGTGCGGCATGCCAGGAGACCATCGGGATGCCGGCGGCCTTGGCCGCTTCCATGGCCGGCTTCTGCTCAACGGCGTCGAAGCCGTTGATGACGATACCGCTCGGCTTCAGCGTCATGGCCTGACCGAAGGCGGCGGTGCGGCCGTCGATCGAACCCGCGCTGTCGATCACGGTGACGGTCCAGCCAATCGCGGCTGCGGCTTCTTCAATACCGGTGGTGACGCCGAGAATGCCGCCATTCTTCATGTCGGCGGCGACGACGACGATGGTCTTACCCTCTTGGGCCTTGGGTCCAGTGGTCGGGCCGTCCCATTTTTCGACCTTGCTCGCATATTTGTCGACGATGGCCTGGGCGTCCGACAGGGCGTCGGCAAGCACTGGACCGGCCGCGAGGATCGCGATGACGGTTGCGGCTGTGGTGGTCAGAAAGTCTCTGCGTTTCATGATGGTCTCCTCCCAATGAAACTCTGGTTGATTTTGGTATTCAGTCTGCCTTGATGGTCTGGACGGGCGTCGGGTCGGCGGGTTTCATGTCGGCGCGGGCAATTCCGCGCCGCCTCTGAGCATATCCTGCAATGCCGATGGCGATCAGAAGCGTGACACCGTTGAACAGCGGCTCGACGAAAAACGAGCCGCCGAGCTGCTGGATGCCGGCAATGCCGACGGCGAGGATGATCACACCAGTCATCGTGCCCCAGACATTGACTCGGCCGGGCTTGATCGTGGTCGAGCCGAGAAAAGCACCGACCAGGGCTGGCAGCAGATATTCGAGCCCGACGCTTGCCTGGCCGATGCGCAGCTTCGAGGCGAGCAGGACGCCGGCTACGGCCGACAGCGTGCCCGAGACGATGAAGGCGGCGATGACGAAACGGCGTACGGGGATGCCGTTCAAGGCAGCCGCCTTCGGATTGGCGCCGATCGCATAGACGTAACGGCCGATCGGCGTGTATTCGAGAATGATCCACATGGCGATCGCAAGCGCCAGCACGTAGAAACCGGTGATCGGCAGGCCGAAGAGCATGGTGCCGTTCAGCGCATAGAAGCCATCTGGCAGCACGCCGATCATCTGGCGGCCGCCGGTGTGCCACAACGCCAGCGCATAAATCACCGTGCCGGTACCGAGCGTCGCGATGAAGCTGTCGATCTTCGCCACTTCGACCAGAACACCGTTGAGGAAGCCGGTGGCAGCACCCAGCAGCAGCACGACCAAAACCGCGACCGGCCAGGGGAAGCCGTACATGGTCTGCAGGCTGATCGCGAGGATATGCCAGAGCACGATGCCGTAACCGATGGTGAGATCGATGCGCCCAGCGGCCATCGGGATCATCGCGGCGAGCGACAGGATCGCGATGATCGTCTTGTTGGCAACGATCGAGCGCAGGTTCAAGACCGTCGGAAAGGTGTCGGGCAGAAGCAGCGAAAAGAACAGGATGAGCAGGGCGGTCAGGATGACGAGACCGTAGACTGGAGTGAGCCTCAGCCACTTGTCGCTCGTGCTCATGCCCTTCATCTCGGCCTTGGTCGGCTCGAGCGCTGTGGATTGGATCGAATTCATGGGCAAATCTCCCGATCAGGCCGCTTCGGAAGCGGAGGCTGCGGCAATGACGGCCGTGGTTGTAAGGGCGGCACCGCTCAGTTCGCGGACGATCTGTCCGCGGGAAAAGACAAGTGCGCGATGACAGATATGAGCGATCTCCTCGAAGTCGGTGGAGATGACGAGTACGGCCAGTCCCTCTTCGACGGCCTTGGCGATCAGGCGGTAGATGTCCGCCTTGGCACCGACATCGACACCGGCGGTCGGGTCCTCGGCAATCAGCAGCTTGCGGCCGGGCGACAGCCAGCGCCCGACCACGACCTTCTGCTGGTTGCCGCCTGACAAGGCCTCGATGGCAAGCGACTGATCATTGGGGCGCAGGCCCACCGTCTCACCGAGTGCATGGGCGAGTTCCGCTTCGCGCTTGTGCGACATGAAATCAAAGAGCGAACGACCGGAGGCTTTTGGATTGATAAAGGTATTTTCCCTGAGGCTGAGCGCCATGGCGACGGATTCCTCCGTACGATCCCGGGCGATCAGGCCAATGCCCGAGCGGACGGCAGAGACCGTATCCGTGAGGTCCGGGCTCGCCCCATGGATCTGGACCTCGCCACTGGATGGCTCCGCACCGAACAGCGCACGACCAACCAGCTCCTGGCCGGCACCGCGCAGGCCGACCAGACCGAGGAGCTCGCCCTTGCGCAGGTCGAAGGAGACGGGACCAGCGCCCCGGCATGTCAGATTGCGCACCGTGACTAAAGGCGCACCGGCCACACTTTCGGCCTTCGCGAACATCTGGTCCGCCTTGCGACCGACGATCATGCGGATCAGTTCATCGGAATTGGTATCCTCGACACGGGACTGGCCGACGAGCCGTCCATCACGCAGGACCGCGACACGATCAGCGATGCGAAAAATCTCGTCGAGGCGGTGCGAGACATAGATCATCGCGACGCCGCGTTCTTTCAGCGGACGGATGGCGTTGAACAGCCGCTCTACCTCGTCGGCCGGCAGGCTTGCGGTCGGCTCGTCCAGCACCAACACATCGGCTTCGACGGCGAGCGCACGGGCAATGGCCACACGGGACTTTTCCGTCCGCGTGAGATCCTGGACGCGCGTCGAAGGGTCGAAGTCGCAGCCGACCAGTTTTAACGCCTCGGCCGTTCGACGCTCCGTGCCACCCCAGTCAATCAACCGGTTGCGCATCGAAAAGCCCTGAGCGAGGCCAACATTTTCGCTAACCGTCATCCATTCGATCAAGCCTAAATCCTGGTGGATGAAGGCGACGGACTGGCGGGTGTTGGGCTTGGGCGGGCGATGATTGTAGGGCTGGCCGCGAAACAGGATCTGGCCGCCATCCGGCTTGTAGATACCGGCGAGGGTCTTGATCAGCGTCGATTTTCCCGCGCCGTTTTCGCCGAGCAGGGCCAGGATTTCGCCCTTCTGGAGGTCGATCGAGACATCCGTCAGGGCCTTTGTGCCCCCGAATTCCTTCGAGACATTCTGGAACGCCAGAAGTGGTTCGTTCTCCATGTGCTCCTCCCAAAGCGATATTGGAGGGAACTTTATGTTATCGATAACATAGATGTCAAGCACTCTGAGCCTCTGTGTTACGCAGTATTGTTTCGGGGAAGGGAACTGGCGGCAGATTTGCGCTTTGTCGAAGATGGCAGTGCAGCGGCTACACCACGATCATCAGATAATATACATTATGGAACCATATACTTCGGCTGTTTGGTCGGCAGCCCTGGGGCTCCTGGCCGTCTCTTTGGCGCGACAGGCGCCATCGCGCATGACAAAACTGATGGGGCAATTTCTGCACACGGTTACACTGCAAACCGTTTACGTCTGTGCGGTAGAGCAACGTTGGAACACGGCGCTTCGACGGCTCCGGCGTCACCCAGCTCGGCGAAACCTGACATGAACGGCGCAACTTTTTTCCTGGCGGTCAACTTTATCGTTGCCATGTCCTTCAGCACGGTCTTCGTGGTCGTGGCCCAAAGCGGCCGGTCCCGCAGGGCCGCTCTCTGGATTGCCGCAGGATTCGGCGTGGCCTCGTTCTCGGCGCTCTGCGAACTCCTGGTTGCCTATACTGAGATGACGAAATTCTGGGCGCTCGGCGCGTTTGCAACCGTGCTCTTCGGCATGGTCATGATGAAGATCGGCATCGGCGAGCTGTATGGCCGACGACTCGACCGCAGGGTGATCGTCATCTTCAGCCTTGCGAGCCTCGTCCTCGCTTACCTCATCTACGACCTGAGACGCGGAACACCGTTGCATGCCTTTCTGTATCAGGCTCCTTTCGCAATGGTGGTTCTGGCCAGCGCCTACACGGTCTTATCGTCCCGGCGGCGCATGACCATGGACCGTTTCCTTGGCATCCTGTTGCTGATCACCGGGCTACACTTCCTCGCGAAGGCGGCACTGGCCGTCGTGGTTGGCGCCGGCGGCGAAGCGCGCGATTACATCCACACGAGTTACGCACTCGTTTCCCAAAGTTCGACCGCCGTCCTGATGGTGGGCATAGGCCTGACCCTGCTGGCCGTCTTGATCCTCGAAATCATGGCACATCAGCGCTCCGAATCGGAGATGGATACCTTGTCCGGCCTCGCGAACAGACGCGGTTTCGACCGCGGCGTCCAATCGCTTCTGCATCGATCGGCTGGCCTGCAACACGCCATTGTCCTGTGCGATCTCGACCACTTCAAGCGGATCAACGATACCTTTGGACATCCGATCGGCGATCTGGTCATCCAGGGATTCGGCCAGATGTTGCGGGCTTGTGTCTCCAGTGATGCCATCGTGGGGCGCATCGGCGGCGAGGAATTTGCCATTTTCCTACCGAACACGGCAGTAGACAGGGCCGCTGCCTTCGCTCAGACCTTGCGTGCCGAAGCCCTCGCCATTGCCGACCTACCGGAGGCCTTGAAGGTGACGGCGAGTTTCGGTGTCGCCTCTGTCTCCGCAGGATCCCTCTCCACGGGAGATGATATCACCGAGGCCTTCCGCCAGGCAGACATGGCGCTTTATGCCGCAAAAAACGCCGGTCGCAACCGGGTCAAGATCGCCGAGCCGGACCGGCGCCGTATGTAATCCTCAGAGACACCCCGGGCGCCCGCGCCAGACTCGGCGGCTTTGCGCCGGCCTCGGTTTTTGCAGCTGTGAACCACGCACCCGGCACTCTTAAGCCACGTCCGGCAATTCGCCGATCAGCTTGTCGAGCGTGATCGGATAATCACGAACCCGGATGCCTGTCGCATTGTAAATGGCGTTGGCAACGGCAGCCGACACACCGCAAAGACCGAGTTCGCCGACGCCCTTTGCCTTCATCGGCGAGGAATAGGGGTCGGTTTCGTCGAGGAAAATGACGTCCTGGTGCGGAATGTCCGCATGCACGGGAACTTCATACCCGGCAAGATCATGGTTGACGAAGAAACCGTGTCTGGTGTCGACGGAGAGTTCCTCCGACAGGGCGGCGCCGACTCCCATTGTCATCGCACCGATGACTTGGCTGCGCGCCGTGATCGGGTTGAGGATCCGTCCGGCCGCGCAGACAGCGAGCATGCGTCGGATACGGGTCTCGCCGGTCGCCATATCCACACCGACCTCGACGAAATGGGCGCCGAAGGTGGACTGTTGATGCGTCTCGGTCAGATCGCCCCATTCCATGGTATCCTCTCCAACCAAGCCGTCATCGCCGGCGGCCTCGGAGAGCGAAACAGCCCTGTTGCCGGCGCGCACTTTGCCGTCTTCAAAGACGGCATCGCCCGAGTTGAAACCGAGCTTGCTGGCAACGGCTTCGCGCAGCTTGACGCAGGCGGCGTAAACGCCTGACGTTGCGGAGTTCGCACCGAACTGGCCGCCCGAACCAGCGGAGACCGGAAAGTTCGAGTCACCAAGTTTTACCGTGACCTCGTCGATCCCGACCCCCATCATCTCGGCTGCGGTCTGGGCGATGATGGTGTAGCTCCCGGTCCCGATATCGGTCATGTCGGTTTCGACCGTGACCTTGCCTTGCCGGTCGAGCCGGACGCGCGCGCCTGACGGCATGACGAGATTGTTGCGGAATGCGGCTGCCACGCCAAAACCGATCAGCCAGTTGCCTTGGCGGCGCAGGCCCGGTGATTGGCGTTGGTCCCAGCCGAAAGCCTCGGCACCCGTCTTCAGGCAACCGACCAGGTCGCGATAGGAAAAAGGTCTCTCCGGCTTTTCCGGATCAACCTGCGTGTCATTGGCGATGCGGAAGGCGACCGGGTCGAGGCCGACCTTCTCCGCCATTTCGTCGATGGCGATTTCCAGTGCCATCAGACCAGGCGTTTCGCCGGGTGCGCGCATAGCGTTGCCTTCGGGTAGATCGAGCGTCGCGAGCTTCATCGACGTCATCCGGTTTGCACCGGCATAGAGAAGCCGCGTCTGCATGACGGCCACTTCCGGCCCGCCGCCCGGCAGGTCGCCCGACCAGCTTTCGTGGCCGATCGCCACGATGCGGCCGTCAGGCTCGGCGCCGATGCGGATACGCTGAATGGTCGCCGGACGATGGGTCGTGTTGTTCGGCACCATGGGGCGCGGAAGAGTGACCTTGACCGGGCGTCCCACCGCCTTGGCCGCCAGCGACGCCAGAAGCGCGTCTGCCCTCAGAAAGAGCTTGCCACCGAAGCCACCGCCGATGAAAGGGGAGATCAGATGGACCTTGTCCTTCTCGACGCCGAGTGTGGTTGCAAGATCGGTCCGCCACCAGTCGATCATTTGGCTCGATGTCCAGACCGTGACCTTCTCCCCTTCCCAGGCAGCGATTGAGGCATGCGGCTCGATCATCGAATGTGAGTGGTCGGGCGTGGTGTATTCCTGGTCGAGCGTGAGCGGCGCCGCCTTGAAAGCCGCGTTGAAATCGCCGAATGCACTGTCCGGCTCGGTCGACGGATCGGGTGTCTGGGCATTTCCCATTTCGGCCCGCAGATCAAAGGCGCCCGGCTCGACGGCGTAGCGTATGTCAATCAGCGCGGCAGCGGACCGGGCCTGTTCGAAGCTCTCGGCGACGACAATCGCGATGGCCTGATGATAGTGCTGCACCGCGCTGCCACCGAACAGCTTGGCTGTGTTCAACTTGCCCTTCGGCAGATCGCCAACGTCAAGCGTGGTGAGAACGGCGAGAACGCCGGGTGCAGCCTTCGCCTTTGCGGTGTCGATCGATGTGACATGCCCCTTGGCAATGGCAGACCCGACCGGGTAGCCATAGGCGTAGTGCATTTCCGGATCATGCCACTCATAGGCATAGGTCGCCTGACCCGTGACCTTGAGGGCGCCGTCGATCCGCGGGATCGGTTTTCCGACGACCTTGAGCCGGTCGATGGGATTGGTCGTCGCTGGTTTATCGAACTGCATGAGATTATCCCTTCGCCTCGGCCAGAACCGCGCCGAGCGTGCGCTGAACGAGATCGAGCTTGAACCTGTTCTGCTCGGTAGGCTGCGCGCCCTTAAGAATGGCGGCGGCCGCAGCGCGCGCGCCGGTCGGGAGCGTCTCTTCCTCAGCCTCCACCCGCCAAGGCCGGGGCGCGACACCGCCGATCGCGATCCGTCCGGTGCCATCCGGGTGGATGACAGCGGCGATGGAGATCAGCGCGAAGGCGTAGGAGGCGCGATCGCGGATCTTGCGATAGATCTGCCGACCGCCGATTGGCGGTGGCAAGGTGACGCCGGTGATGATCTCGCCCGGCTCGAGCACGGTTTCGATATGCGGCGTGTCGCCCGGCAGGCGGTGCAACTCGGCGATGGGGATCGACCGCGCCGTCCCGTCCGGCTGGACGGTCTCCACAACAGCATCGAGCGCCCGCATGGCCACCGCCATGTCGCTCGGATGGGTGGCGATACAGGCATCGCTCCCGCCGATCACCGCGAGTTGGCGCGTAATGCCGCCGATCGCGGAACAGCCGCTACCTGGCTGGCGCTTGTTGCACGGCAGGTTCGGATCGTAAAAATAGGGACAGCGCGTCCGTTGAAGCAGGTTGCCTGCAGTCGTCGCTCTGTTGCGCAACTGGCCGGAGGCACCGGCCAGAAGCGCCCGCGACAGGAGCGGATAATCGCGCCGGACAATGTCATGCGATGCCAGATCCGTATTGCGAACGAGTGCGCCGATGCGCAAGCCCCCCTCCTCCGTCGGTTCGATGCCATCGAAGCCGAGACCGTTGACATCGATCAGATGCGTCGGCGTTTCGATCTGCAGCTTCATCAGGTCGAGGAGATTTGTGCCTCCTGCAATGAATTTGGCCTCGGGATTGGCGGCTGCCGCTTTTGCAGCGGCCTCTGCGGACGTGGCGCGTTCATAGGAAAATTGCCTCATGTCGGCACTCCCGCAACGTCGAGAATCGCATCGAGGATGTTCGAGTAAGCCCCGCAGCGACAGAGGTTGCCGCTCATCCTTTCGCGGATCTCGGCCGGCGTGACCTTGGCAGGCTGCACCAGATCTCCGGTCACGTGGCTTGGGATATCGGCCGCAATTTCAGCCAGCACCGCGACGGAGGAACAGATCTGACCCGGCGTGCAATACCCACACTGAAAGCCGTCATGCTTCAAGAATGCGGCCTGCATCGGATGAAGATTGTCGGGCTGGCCAAGGCCTTCGATGGTGGTGATCGTGTCACCCTCATGCATGACGGCCAGGCTTAGGCAGGAATTGATCCTGCGGCCATCCACCATCACGGTGCAGGCGCCGCACTGGCCATGATCGCAGCCCTTCTTGGTGCCGGTCAGATGCAGGTGCTCACGCAGGGCATCAAGGAGTGTCGTTCGGTTGTCGAGATCGAGAGTCGTCGCCTCACCGTTCACGGTGAATGTCACATGTGTCGAAGTGGTCACTGGTTTCCCCATTGTCTCAGCCAGGCATCGCTACCCACGGGTCTGCCGGCCGCCATTCAAGCAGCCGTTGAGACAATCGGGGGCTGGCCAGAAAGTTCCAATGACCTGCAATAAACCGATAGATTGACCTATCTGTTTTTCCGCATCAATGGATCGCGCCCAGTTCTGTCACCGCACGGAGTCGTGGCTGTGAACGATCGACAGCAGACGCTCCAGAGGCGCAGCCACGGCTTCGGCAACCGTGACGGGCAGCAACACACTGCCTGCGGAATCGCAAATTTCAATCGCCAGAATATTGCAAGGCTCACCCGTTGTGAACGAATGCGCGACGACACTGCGGATGCCGCCTATAGCGACGGCCTTCGCTGCGTCGAGGTCCTTGAGTTCCGTGCCTTCGGCATCGAGAAGACGTTCACCGTCGTCGATGACATGCATGTAATAGCGCTGCAACTTTGAGCTCCTGCCCACAAAGAAAGCAACCGCGCCAAAACACCCCCATGCCGGCGTAAGTTACTTCGACAGCTAATTCGGGTGGCAGGCTTTTGTCTACAACCCTGCATGCCGGAACTGGGGACAGCGGCCAAATTTGGTGACTTTTTTTGTTCCATGCCACAATCTGGCATGGAAACGACTCCTGCGGATGCCGCCTCGATTATCGGCACTTCGACTTGACATAACGCAAGATCGTGCGGGCACGCCCCGCCAATACGGGATGTTCCTTGACCCATTGCTTCAGCCAGGACACCCCGTTTTCGATGGCAGCGACGAGGCGACCCTTGATGGTGAGGGAAGCCCGCAGTGTTAGAAGCTCGCGCGCCTGCCCTCCAAATCCGCTCTTGTAGGCCATATCGCCGACGGAGAAATCCATGACGGTCAGACCTTTTTCCCGCGCCCATCGCATGTAGCGCGCGAGGATCGCCATGCCGGGCGAACAGGATTGCCATTCGCCGCCGGCCATGGTGACGATCGTCAGGTGGATAGTGTCGGCATGGACGAGGGTATAGGTGGTGGCGATCCACTCGTCATCGACGGCGAGGCCGAAGATCTGCGCCGGACCGCGACCGCCTAGGCTCGCAAGCGCCGCTGCTTGATAACACTGCTCGATGCCGGGCTCGGTCAGGTGGTCGAACCGACGGAGTTCGCGGAAGCGGGAGAGGCGCTGCGCCACCATCACCGGCAACAGGGTTTCCACCTCCTCACGGGTCGTTGCTGCGAGGAAGCGGACTGTGCCGCGCTCGGCCATCCGCCTTGCCGATGTCTTCAGGATCCGCCGCGTCTGATTGTTCACCAGCCGGTCGATCAGCGTTTCCGGATCACCCTGGATCGCAACATCGAAACTCTTCTTGGGAGAGAGTTCGAGGCCTGGCAGGTCTGCGAGCGGATTGGGCAGGCCTTGGACCATGCGGGTGATCTGCTCGATATGGACTAGGTCGGCCGGCGGCAGTGTCGAGACGATCGCTTGCCAGAGAGCCGGCCCTGCATCAGCTTGAAACCGATAGCCCGCCGCCAACACCGGCGCGCTGATATCGCTGACCTCCGCCCCGAGAAACTCGATGCGGCTGTGGGTCCGACGGGTCTTTCGAACCAGAGGCAGAAGCATCAGGCTCTGGCCGGTCACGGCATCGGACACCTCGATGACGAAGGCGCCGTCGCCGCGGGGCCGCGTCACATTGATGTCGATCGCCGTCAGCCAGTCGAAGCGCTGGAAGCCCGACAGCGAGCCGGCCGCCTCGTAACGACGCCACAGCGGTTCGAGTGCCGCCAGATCTTCGTGGCGGTGGACGGAAAAGCTGGATGATGCTGGCTCTCGTGCCGCAACTGCAAGGGAAGTCATCACGGGCCTTCCGCTCTGGTGATCATGTCTGAATAGCCGGCACTATCTCAGCTCGGGCCTTAACGTTCAGTATAGGGAGGGCCATGGGGTGCAATTCGGAGAAGCCACATCTCGGGGATTGCATTCCCGACGACATCCTGGCTACCGTCACAGCGGAAACGATTTCAGCATGCTACAAAAATCACGAGGGAATCGGGGACGAAAACGGCCATGGATGCATTGCGCGCGAGACTAACGGACCAGGCTTATGAGGAGGCGATCCGCCATTGCGCGAGCAGCATCCTGCCGATGCATCTCGGCGAACGGCTGGTCAACAAGATCTTCGGCCGCAATCTGCAATCCCATGCCGCTGGGCTCCTCGCCGTCATGCATTGCGAAGCGGAGCTCGGCTTGGCGGGCCGCCCGACCCTCTCACTGATCCAGGAGGATATGGGCTCGTCGCGCACGCTCTCCGCATTTTTCGCCTTGCTTCGAGTTGCGGGCTTCGTCGACACGGTCCCGGACCCCGACGATCGGCGCTTCAAGGTCCTGATTGCCAAACCGCCGCTGCTGGAAGGCCTGACGACCTGGATGTCGCATCATATGACCTGCGCCGAAGTGGCGGGGCTGCTGCCGGACGGTCATGCCGAGCGCCTGCGCACGAACAAGGATTTTGCGCTCGGCTTCATCGCCCGCACGCGTCCGATGCTGGAGCGAACCCGCGCAGCGCTTCGTCAACCCGGTGCCTGGGCATGGTTCGACGACTTCGACTGCGGCGACCGGATCGCGTTGGCACTCCTGCGGTCACATTACGCCGGCACCGATCTGGACGGCGCCCACTGGTTTGGGCTCGAATCCCGGCATCTGGCCTCCCAGCTCGGCGTTTCGCATTCGCACCTGCGCAACGTGGTGAATGCCGCAGAAAGCGAAGGTTTCGTGCAGCAGGGCCGAAAATCGCATCGCGTCTCAGTCACCCCGCGCATGCTGGCCGATGTGCGCAGCTTTCATCTCGCCTTCTGGGGCTGGATCGCAGAGGCAGCCGAACAGGTGGAGAGCCAAGCCAGGCGCCGCGCCTGAACGCTTCCAAGCAGGCGCCGGCTGCAGTTGTCGAAGGCTATGGCTAGGCAAGCGCCCTCGCCTCGCCTAGCCTGCGCGCCAAACCCGGACTTGCGGAGAAGGATCGCCAATGGAACAGACACACGACGCAAGCCAGCTGGAAATGGTGGTGCTGATGACACCGGACATGGCAAATTTTTCCGGCAAGGTGCATGGCGGCGCGCTTTTGAACTTGCTCGACAGGGTCGCCTATTCCTGCGCATCGCGGTATTCCCAGCAATATGCGGTGACGCTTTCGGTCGACCAGGTGGTGTTCCGCCAGCCAATCCATGTTGGCGAGCTTGTCACCTTCCGCGCCTCGATCAACCATGCCGGCCGCACCTCGATGGAAATCGGCATTCGTGTCGAGGCGGAAAACATCCGATCCGGTGAGCGTCGTCACACGAACTCCTGCTATTTCACCATGGTCGCCGTCGATGCCGAGGGACGCCCGACGGCGGTCCCCGCCTATGAGGCACAGACGGAGGTGCGCAAGCGCCGCCAACGTGCCGCGGAAATCCGCCGCACCCTCAGGCTGGAATTCGAGGCCCGCTTCAAGGAGGCGGCCACCATGGCTGAAGAGGCGTGAAGGGTGAAGGCTCCGCCTCGGGGAAACGCCGGTGTCAAACAACGATCGGCTGATGTCTCAGACCCCGACCGCCTGATAGCCACGGCGGAAATAAACGAGGGCGGCTTCCCGATCATTGGCGCGGACGTCGACAACCTCGCACATCAGAATGACATGGGTGCCGACTTCAACGGTTTCGGTGACCTGGCAATCAAAGGAGACGAGCGCATCTTGCAGAAGCGGCGCGCCGGTTTTGCCAAGGGTCCAGTTTGCGGCGGCGAAGCGATCCGCCGTCGGTGTCTTGCCGCCGAAGAGCGAGGAGACCGTCTCGTGGCCGGGCGCGAGCGCATTGACCGAGACCACCTTGTTGGCGAGCACGGCGGGTGCCGCCGAACTCGATCGGTTGAGGCACACCAGCAGTGTCGGCGGATCGTCTGTCACGCTGGTGACGGCGGTTGCAGTGAAGCCGGCGGGTCCCGCTGGGCCGTCGGTAGCGATCACGTTGACGGCGGCGGCAAGCGAGGCCATGCCCTCCCGGTAGATCTCGCGCGTCACCGGAGGCAGCACCGCAGACCGGTCGAAGGGTTGGACTTCTGTCGCTGTCATGGCGCTCTCCTGGTCGTTTCGTGGATCGTTTCGGGGCTGGCGAACCTCAGAATTCTCTGAGGTTGTCGCGCAACAGGTCGTGGGTGTAGCTGGTGCGGGCAAGCCCACGTTTCTGCAGCGCCGGCACCAGTCCGTCGGCCACTTCCATCAGGTATCGACGCGACACGCGCAGGACAGGCGTCGTCACCAGGAAGCCGTCACCGCCGACCTCTTCCATCACCTCACCCATGCGCTCAGCCACCTGGTCGGGCGTGCCGATCAGTTCGACGGAGGAGACGAGACCGCCGCCGCCGGAGACCACCAGTTCGCGCAGCGTTTTGCCGCTCCCCCATTGCTGGAACTTGTCGAGCGAACCGGACTCGCCATTGGTCACGAGCTTTTCGGGCAGTGGCTTGTCGAGATCAAATTGCGAGAAGTCGATCTCGGTGATCGCCGAGATTGAGGCGAGCGTGTCGGTGATGAAGTATTCAGACGACATCTGCCGCTTGTTCTTTTCCTGCGCCTCGAACTCGGTTTCGCCCAAGGTCGGCGTGATGCAGAAGAGAACCTTGATCTCGTCGGGATCGCGACCGACCTTTGCCGCACGGGCCCGGATGTCGTCGCGAAAGGCCTTCATCTCGGCGACACCCGATGCGACCGAAATGATCGAATCGGCGAAGCGGGCGGCAAAGTCGCGGCCGCGCGGCGAGGCGCCAGCCTGGACATAGATCGGTCGGTGCTGCGGCGATGGCACGGTGTTGAGCGGCCCACGCACCTGATAGTGCTTGCCGACGTGATCGATGGTCCGAACCTTGGTCGGATCGACGTAAACGCCCTTCTCGCGATCGAGGACGACGGCATCCTTGTCCCAGCTGTCGAAGAGCTTGTTGACGACCTCCATATATTCTTCCGCCATCTCGTAGCGCGTCTCGCGCAGTGGCAGCTTGTCCATGTTGAAGTTCTTGGCCGCGAGGTCCTCGGCGCTGGTGACGATGTTCCAGCCAAAACGGCCGCGCGTCAGGCTGTCGATCGTCGAGCACAGGCGGGCGAGCAGGAAGGGCGGATAGGCCATGGTCGACATGGTCGCGACGACGCCGAGCTTGGAGGTCACCATGCCCATGGCGGTCGCCAGCGGTGCCGGATCGTGCTTGGGCACCATCATGGCGTTCTTCAGCGCAAAGTCGCGCGAACCGCCATAGGTCTGCGGCACCATCAGCTTGTCTTCGATCATGATATAGTCGAAGCAGGCCCGCTCCAGAGTCTGGGCCATTTCCATATAGAAACGTCCATCCCATGGGTTGCCGCCCTGACCGAAGGGCTCGCGCCATTCGTCGGGGGTGAAGTTCATGAACCAGGCAAGGTGCATCTTCTTGGGCATCGGGGCTTTCCTCTTTCAGCGGGCAGTCTGCAGCGGGATAATTTTGGACCGATTGAATTCAAAGCGGGCGGAGTCGCGCACGATCCTCGGTTTGGCCTCGAAATCGGAAATGATACCGGCGCCGTAGCGCTCGGGCGCCTGCGGGTCCTTGCGGTGTTTGTCGATGGCGATGACGCGGGTGCCCAGTTCAAAGGCCTCGCCCATGTCATGGGTCACCATGACGATGGTCATCTGTCGCTCGGTCCACAATTCGCGGATCAGCACATGCATGCTCTTGCGGGTGACAGGATCGAGCGCGCCGAAGGGCTCGTCGAGCAATAGCACCTTGGGCTGCATGATCAGTGCCTGGGCGATCGCCAGCCTCTGCTGCATGCCGCCCGACAATTGCTGCGGATACTTGGAGGCCGCGTCCTTCAAGCCAACACGCTCAAGCAGTGCCATGGCCCGGTCGCGCAGGATCTTACCCCTTGCGCCAAACAATGTGCCGAGAAAGGCAGAGCCCCGCCATTGCGGCCCCAGCATGACATTGCCGAGTACGGTCTTGTGCGGAAACACCGAATAGCGCTGGAAGACGACGCCGCGATCATCGGTGGGTTCGCCGGCAATCGGCTGGCCATCGAGCAGGATCTGGCCACGCGTCGGCACTTCCTGGCTGAGCAGCAGGCGCAACAGTGTGGTCTTGCCGACGCCGCTCGGGCCGACGATGGACAGAAACTCGTGATCCCTCAGCGTGAGGCTGACATTTTCGAGGATGATGGCATCGCCATATTCCTTCCAGACCTTGTCGAAGACGATCTCGACCATGTCAGCCCTCCTTCAACACGGACCAGGGAAAGAGAAAGGCCGACAGCTTGCGCAGTGCGAGGTCGACGAGGAAGGCGAGCAGCGTGATCCAGATGACGTAAGGCAGAATGATATCCATCGCGAGGTAGCGACGGACGAGGAAGATGCGGTAGCCGAGCCCGCCTTCCGCCGTGATCGCTTCTGCCGCGATGACGAAAAGCCAGGTGGCGCCGAGAGACAAGCGCACGGCGTTGATCAGGCCCGGCAAAATCTGCGGCAACACGATATGGATGAGCATGTGCCAAGAAGAGCCGCCAAGCGTTTGAGCCTTGATGATCTGCTCGCGCGGCAGCGCCTCGACCCTCAGCACCACATCGCGCATCAGGAAGGGTGCCACTCCAAAGACGATCAGCACGATCTTGGAGACTTCCCCCAAGCCAAAGAGGATGAAAAGGATCGGTAGCATGGCAAGCGGCGGCACCAGCGAGATCGCTGCCAGCACCGGATCGAAGGCGGCGCGCAGTTGCGGGATGAAGCCGATCGGGGCACCGAGCACGAGGCCGAGCAAAGCCGAAATCCCGAGGCCGACGAACAATCGCCAGAGGCTGAGATAGGTGTCGAACCAGAAGAGCAGCGCGCCACTGGCGCGGTCCTGCTCGAACATCATGCGGTTCATGGCCGAGACGAAAGAAGAGAGCGCCGGCATCAGCTTGTCGGTCGGATTGACCGCAAGCCGCGCCTCGGAGGCCAGCACATAGGCGAGAAGGATCAAAAGGAATGGCAGGACGCCGAGGAAAAGGCGCTGGCCGCGGGAAGGAGGGTAGTTGATGATGCGTTTCATGAAACCGTCCCCCTTCCCTTCTGTTCTCGTTCAGAGCCCGCCTTCTGCGCCGAGCTTGGCGTAGGAGGCGTCGATGCGCAGTTTCACATTGGCGGGATCGCCCAGCACGGTGCCGTCGGCGAGCTGGATGCCGATCGCATCGACGGAGGTCGCCCCCTGGCCGAACAGGCCGCGATCGAAGGAGAATTTGCGAACGTCGTCCATGATCGTGCCGGTCTTGGCGTCCGTCAGGAAGGCGTTGGCTTCGGCCGGGGTATAAAAGAAAAACGTCGTGTCGATCTGGGTCTTCAGGCCCGCCTGGTCGGTTCCGAGCGCGCTTGCCATGTATTCGTTGACGGGTTTTGCCGTATCGCCCCCGGCCTTGATGGCGGCGAGCGCTTCATACCAGGCGCCCGTCAGTGCCTTGCCGAAGGCCGGATTGTCCTTCAGCACTTCGGTGTTGCCGATAAACACATCCATAATCTCGCCAGGGATCTGCGAGCTATCGAACAACACCTTCGTTTCCGGTGAGCCTGATATCATGTCGGCCGTCATCGGCTTCCAGGCAGCGGCATTCTGGATATCGGCATTCGAGAGATAGGCAGCGGCAATGTCGGCATCGGAAATGTTGACGGTCTTCACCTCACCCACACCGCTCAAGCCGTTCATCACGAGTGCCCGGTTAAGGAGGTAATGCGAGACGCTGTATTCGACGAGATAGACGTCCTTGCCCTTGAGGTCGGCGACTGAGGCGGCCGATTTCGACATAAGCACGTCATTGCCGTTGGAATAGTCGGTGATCAGGAAAATCGACGTATCGACCCCGCCGGCAGCCGGCATCGTCAGCGCATCCATCCCGGCAACGCCGACGGCATCGAGGTCGCCGGAAATGAACTGGTTGATCGAGCCGACATAGTCGTTGACCGCCATCATCTCGATCTCGATGCCATATTTGTCGGCCCATTTCTTCAGAATGCCGCTTTCCTTCATGTAGCCCATGGGCATGAAGCCGACATAGATGGAATAGCCGACCTTGAAGGAAGTCTTAGGCGCCGCAAACGCGGTTCCGGCCAGCGCTATGGAGGCGCCAAGGGTGATGATGAGGGACTGGGTTAAGGCACGAAATGAGATCTTCATGGGCTAGTCTCCCGACCTTGTCACGCGTGATATTGCGCCTAACTAAGCAAGCGTTTAATAGCTTCGCAAGTGCAAAAATGACGAAGATCAAATTATGGGCAGCCTTCCGAGAAGCTTTGTGTAGAAGGTGTTTTTTTAGGCTGGAACCGATGCTGCACTGCACATTCGAGCGCCATAAATTCACGCTGGCGACGCTGTCAGGTGCGCTATAATCGGACACGAATCTGAGGCAGAGAGAGACATTTGGCGAAGGTTGCGAGACAGAGACTGGATCCGAGCCTGCGGGTAGAACTCATCCTCGACGCAACGCTCGGGCTTGTCGGCACCTCGCATTTCTCAGTTGTCACCATGCGGGACATCGCGCTTGCCTGCGACGTCAATGTCGCCCTGCTCTATCATTATTTCAGCAGCAAGGATCATCTCGTACGCCGGGTTCTGGCGCGAGCGCTCGACCAGGTCACCGACGACTATGAGAGCCGGCGCGGCGAACATGGGGATGATTTCCTCGGCGATATCGGCGCCTGGTTTTCAACCCATGCGGCGATGGCGCCCAGCATGATGTCGCGCATGGTGAAACTGATGTCCGACCAGGCGGCTCTCCCCGTGCGCGATCCCGAACTCGATGCACTGGTCATGGGCTTCTATCAATTCGAACGGGATCTCATCGTGCGCACGCTGGAGACAGGCATGGCACTCGGCCGCTACCGCGCCGTCGACAGCGAAAAGCTGGCGCGCTTCGTTGGCCTGCATCTGGACGGCATCTTTCATGGTGCCGAAAGCCGCGGCGAGATCCGCATTGCCAGCGATATTGCCGATCTGCGCGAGATGCTCGAAGCGCAGTTGCGACCGTGAGAGAACTTACGTCGTGATGCGGGAAAAAGCGGCAAGCACTGTCCGCTCGGACTGGGCGAGATAGGCCTCGAGTGCTGTTGCCGCATCCTTCGGGTGCCCCGTTTCCAGCTGATCGAGGATCGCGGCATTCAGCTCGACATAGGGCGCATGCAGCAATTCGGGATCATCGAGCAGACCGAAGCTGAGACGCAGCTCGGCAGCAATCTGGGCGTAGAAGGCACTGAGCCTGACGCTGTCGGCCAGCTCGACGATCGCCGAATGGAACTTCATGTTTTCGCTGCCGACCCTGCCCCAGTCAGCCGCCTGTCTGGCGATCCGGGCCTCTTCGACGGCGGCGCGCATGCGGGCCACGGCCGGGTGATTGGGATAGGCGTCGGCCAGCGCTCGACATTCAATGATGCGGCGGACGCGGTAGATGTCGATGATCGAGGCCATGCTGGGGGTGGCGACGAAGACCCCGCGATTGGGTTCGTGGCGCAGCAGACCTTCCTTGGTCAGAAGGCGGAATGCCTCGCGCAGCGAATTGCGCGACACGTCGAGATCGGCGCTCAGCGTCGCCTCCGAGAGACGTTGCCCCGGCTTCAATTCACCCCGGATCAGCTTGTCGCGGATCTCCTCGGCCAGTCTTGGCGCGAGTGCTGCCGTCGTGTCGACCTCTGCCATGCGTGTCCCCATTCTGTCAGTCTCGCGGCCCTTGTCGATAGCCACCGGAAACCTGTGCCGACCGGCTCTGCCGCGCGCCCATCTCCGGCAAAGCGGAGAGCGAAAAGCGCGTCTGCCTTATTGTCCAAACGTCCGTCGACGGCAACTGCGGGCCACGACACGATCAAAAAATGTCCGAAACTCGGCGAAATTCGTCCAGAATTCCGGCATTTTGCTCAACATTTTGGCACGATAGTAGAACGATCAAATAATATCGTTGAACAATCTTGACAGAATTGTGAAACGCGGCGACGCTGAGGCCTGTCGATCGTCAAGTCTGCCGGAGCAACCGGCGCAAGATCCACGGAGAGGGTAACATGGAACAGAATTCGAATGTGCCGGCGTCAGCCGCACCGGGCGGCATGTCCGTCAAATCGCGCCGGGCAGCGCTGATTGCCGCCATCTTCCTGATGGCGACCTCCGCCATCGGCCCAGGCTTCATCACGCAGACCGCAACCTTCACGACGAAGCTCGGCTCGGCCTTTGCCTTTGCCATCCTCGCCTCGATCCTGATCGACTTTGTCGTCCAGCTGAACATCTGGCGGATCGTGACACTGACGAAGATGCGCGCCTCCGACATTGCCAATGCGGCGATCCCCGGCACGGGTTATGTGCTGGCCGTCCTCGTCATCATCGGCGGGCTCTTCTTCAACATCGGCAAGATCGGCGGATCAGGTCTTGGCCTCAATGCCATGCTCGGAATGGACCCCAAATGGGGCGGCGCGATCAGCGCGCTGATCGCCATCGGCATCTTTAGCTCCAAGCGCGCCGGTGTTGCGATCGACCGCCTGATCATCGTCGCCGGTGTCGCCATGATCCTGCTCACGCTCTATGTGGCGATCGTCTCGCAACCCCCGGTCGGTGACGCGCTGTTCCAGACCTTCCTGCCGAGCACCATCGATTTCGCCACAATTACCACCATCGTCGGCGGCACGGTCGGTGGCTACATCACCTATTCCGGCGCCCATCGCCTGCTCGACAAGGGCACCGTCGGCATCGAAAACCTCGGCGCCGTCAACCGCGCAGCCTTGACCGGCATCGCCGTCACCGGCCTCATGCGCTACGTGCTCTTCCTCGCCATCCTCGGCGTCGTCGCCTCGGGCGTCGTCATCGACATCTCGGGCAAGGGCGCGAACCCCGCCGCCCAAGCCTTCCAGGCGGCAGCCGGCGATGTCGGCTACCGGATCTTCGGCGCCGTCCTCTGGTTTGCTGCCATCACCTCGGTCATTGGTGCTGCCTATACCTCGGTCTCCTTCATCACGGTTTTCAAGCAGGACATCAGCGAACGTGCGCGCAACATCGCGACCGTGATCTTCATCGCCGTCTCGCTGTTCTTCTACGTGATCATCACGACACCGCCTGCCCAGATGCTGGTCTTCGTCGGTGGTCTGAACGGTCTCATCCTGCCGATCGGCCTGTCGATCTTCATCTATGCGGCCTGGGCACGCTCCGACCTGATGGGTGGCTATCGTTATCCCCGCTGGCTGCTGATGCTCGGAGCGCTCACTTGCGCGCTGACCTGGTACATGGGCTACAAGTCGATCGGACCGATCTTCGCGCTTCTGACCGCCGCCTGATCGCAACAGCCTGAACCAAATTAGGGAGGAAGACATGACTGCCATCGATCTCAACAGCGACCTCGGCGAAAGCTACGGCGCCTGGGCCATGGGCGACGACGAAGCCATGCTCTCGATCGTCTCCAGCGCCAATGTCGCCTGCGGCTTTCACGCCGGCGATCCGCTCGGTATCTGGAAAACCGTCAAGGCCGCCGCTGCAAAGGGCGTGTCGATTGGCGCGCATGTCTCCTATCCCGATCGCGTCGGCTTCGGCCGGCGCGACATGGACGTGACTTCGGCGGAACTGACCGCCGACGTCATCTATCAGATCGGCGCGATCAAGGGCGTGGCTGCGGCCGCAGGCGTCACCGTCGGCTACGTCAAGCCGCATGGGGCGCTCTATAATCGCATCGCCCATGATCCAAAGCAGGGCCAGGCCGTCATCGACGGCATCAAGGCGATTGATCCGAACTTGGTTTTGATGGGCCTTGCCGGCGCGCCGATCCTCGAGCTCGCGCAGAAGTCGGGTCTCAAAATCGTCGCGGAAGCCTTTGCCGACCGGGCCTATACACCCGGCGGCGAACTGGTCTCGCGCCGCGAAGCCGGATCGGTGCTGCATGACACAGACCTTATTGCCCGCCGCATGCTGCAGCTTGCGCGCGAAGGCACGCTGGAGGCGATCGACGGGTCAACGATCAAGATCGATGCGCAATCGATCTGCGTCCATGGCGACAGCCCGGGGGCCGTTGCCATTGCCCAAGGGATCCGCCGCGCCTTTGAGGCCGACGGCATAACCGTCCGCTCCTTCCTTAAAGCCTGACAAGATCGCCCGAACACCGTCTGGAGCACTGTCATGATCGCACTCGACCACCTCCGTCATGTGGACGCCACACCGGCTCGCCTGGCCCGCGAAAGCTATCAGGCCGGAGAGATATCGCCGACGTCTGGCGTTGCCCCCGGCTTCACCCAGGCCAATATGATCGTGCTTCCGCGTGACTGGGCCTTTGACTTCCTGCTTTATGCCCAGCGCAACCCGAAGGCCTGCCCGGTGCTCGACGTCTCCGATCCCGGCTCGCATGCGACACTTCTGGCACCTGGGGCCGACTTGAGAAGAGACCTGCCGCTCTACCGCATCTGGCGCGATGGCAAGCTTGCTGAGGAAACGCCGGATGCAAGTGCGGCCTGGGCAGAGCATCCCGATCTCGTCAGTTTCCTGATCGGCTGCAGCTTCACCTTCGAGACGCCCATGGCCGAAGCCGGCATCGAGATCCGCCACATCACTGACAAGTCCAATGTGCCGATGTATCTGACCAACCGGCCCTGCCGGCCGGCTGGTCGCCTGCACGGCAATATGGTCGTGTCGATGCGCCCGATCCCGGCCTCACGTGTGGCGGATGCCGCAACCATCTCCGGTCGCTTCCCGGCCGTTCACGGCGCGCCCGTGCATATCGGCGCGCCCGAAGAGATCGGCATAGTGGATCTGGCCAAGCCGGATTTCGGCGATCCCGTGCGCATCGAGCCGGGTGAAGTGCCTGTTTTCTGGGCCTGCGGTGTGACACCCCAGGCCGCCGTCATGGCGTCTGGCGTGCCCTTTGCCATCACTCATGCACCGGGCCATATGTTCATCACCGATATTCCCGATTCCGCCTATCACGCCTGAGGTTAAGATGCGTTTCCTGCCCGTCAGCCTGACCGTCCTACTTGTCGAACTCACTGATCTCGACGAGACGCTGGCGCTGTTTGCATCGCTGGAGGCCTATCCGGTCGAGGGCATCGAGGACATGGTGCCGGCGGCGCGCACGCTGATGATCCGCTTTCGGCCAGACCGGGTCTCGGCCGAACGCCTTGCCGCGAACATCGCCGAGCGCGATCTCTCGGCCCGCATTGCGCCCTCGGACATGCTGGTCGAGATCCCGGTCCAGTATGACGGAGAAGATCTCGCCGATGTCGCCGAACTGACCGGGCTTTCCGTGGACGAGGTGATCCGTCGCCATACAGAGAGCACCTTCACCGTCGCCTTCTCCGGCTTTGCCCCCGGCTTCGGGTATCTCGTCGGCGGTGATCCGGCCCTTCAAGTTCCGCGTCGGCAAAGCCCGCGCACAAAAATTCCGGCCGGCTCGGTGGCGCTCGCCGGCGCCTTTTCGGGCGTCTATCCGCAAAACAGCCCCGGCGGCTGGCAGATCATCGGCACGACGCCGGTGATGATGTGGGATCTGACCCGCGATCCGCCAGCGTTGTTCCAGCCCGGCTATCGCGTTCGCTTTTTTGATCTGGCGCGTCGCGCTGTGGTCGCAACCCCGGCCACATCAGCGCCGAAGACGATTCGCTCCACTGGCGAGACCTCCGACGCCGTCTCGATCACCGTGCTGGCTGCCCCGATGCCTGCCCTCTTCCAGGATCTCGGTCGCTTCGGCCAAACCGGACAGGGCGTATCGTCATCAGGCGCACTAGACCAGGGCGCCTTCAAGGCGGCGAACCGGGCCGTGGGCAACCCCGTCTCGACGCCGGCTCTTGAAATCACGCTCGGCGGCTTTTCCTTCGAGGTCTCCGGCCGCGCCGTCATGGCGCTGACCGGCGCCCCCTGCCCGATCACCATTCGCGATGAAAATGGCCGTGAGATCGTAGCCGAAACCTATCGTCCGATTTCGCTGGAAGCCGGCGACGTGGTGACCCTCGGCTTTGCGCCGAGGGGCGCCCGCAGCTATCTCGCCTTCCGGGGTGGGCTGAAGGTTGCACCGGTTCTCGGCAGCGCCTCGACCGACACGCTGGCCGTCGTTGGACCCGAGCCGGTAATTGCAGGCGCACAGCTGTTCCTCGGCGAGGCAAAGGGCCTAACCTCGGTATCGCTCGATGAGGCCCCTTCTTTCGAATGTCCGGCACCGAACGAGATCGTCACGCTCGACGTCATCATGGGGCCACGAAGCGACTGGTTCACCGAGCGCGGGATCGCGACGCTAACAGAGCAACTCTACACCGTGACACCCCAGTCGAACCGCGTCGGCATCCGCATCGAAGGGCCCGAGCCGCTGGAGCGCAAGGACAAGGCGGAACTGCCGAGCGAAGGCACGGCGACCGGCGCGATCCAGGTGCCCCATAGCGGCCAGCCGGTGCTGTTTCTCGCCGACCATCCCCTGACCGGTGGCTATCCGGTCATCGGCACGGTTGCCGAATACCATCTCGATCTCGCCGGGCAGATCCCGGTCAATGCCAAAATCCAGTTCCGGCCCGTGACGGCCTTCGCCGAGATCCAGCCCTCAAAGGGCTGATCCGCGAGACGCCGACACCAAGAGCCGCCAAATGACAGTGAGGAGACCCCGATGAAGAAAGTGCTGATCGCCAACCGCGGCGAAATCGCCGTGCGCATCATTCGCGCCTGCCGCGACTATGGCCTCAAATCGGTCGCCGTCTATGCCGATCCGGATCTGGATGCGCTCTTCGTCCAGCTTGCCGACGAAGCCTATGGGCTGGAGGGCAGTCGCCCGGCCGAGACCTATCTAGACATCGACAAGCTGATCGCGATCGCCAAGCGCTCGGGCGCCGACGCCGTCCATCCCGGCTATGGTTTCTTGTCCGAACGCGCCGAGTTCGCCCGCGCAGTGCAGGAGGCCGGCCTCATCTGGATCGGCCCGGACCCGCATGTGATCGAGGCGCTCGGCGACAAGGTCGAGGCGCGGCGGATCGCGACCAGCGTCGGCGCACCGCTGGTTGCCGGCAGCGACGGTCCTGTCGAAACGGCGGCCGAAGTCATCGCCTTTGCCGAGGCCCATGGTCTGCCGGTCGCTATCAAGGCCGCCCATGGTGGCGGCGGACGTGGCCTGAAGGTCGCCTGGAAGATGGAAGAGATCGCGGAGCTTTACGAATCCGCCGTTCGCGAGGCAAAGGCCGCCTTTGGCCGTGGCGAATGTTTCCTCGAACGTTTCCTCGACCGCCCGCGCCATATCGAGGCACAGGTGTTGGCCGACAAACACGGCAATGTGCTGGTGCTGGGCACCCGCGACTGCTCGCTGCAGCGGCGCAATCAGAAACTCGTCGAGGAGGCCCCGGCTCCCTTCCTCACCGACACCCAGCGCCATCAGATCCATGATGCCGCAAAGCGGATTTGCGCTGCTGCCGGCTATTCGGGTGCCGGCACCGTCGAATTCCTCCTCGGCGTAGACGGCACGATCTCCTTCCTCGAGGTCAACACTCGGCTGCAGGTCGAGCATCCGGTGACCGAAGAGACTGCAGGCATCGACCTTGTGATCGAACAGTTCCGCATTGCCGAGGGCAAGGCGCTGGAGGTGACGGAGACGCCGGCCCCGCGCGGCCATTCGATCGAGTTTCGCATCAATGCCGAGGATCCCGGTCGCGGCTTTCTGCCGACACCGGGTGCGATCACTTTGTTCGAGCCGCCGTCCGGCCCCGGTATCCGGCTCGATACGGGCGTCGTTTCGGGCTCGACGGTGCCGGGCACGTTCGATTCGCTGATGGCCAAGCTGATCGTGACTGGCGCGACGCGTGAACAGGCGATTGCGCGTGCACGAAGGGCATTGAAGGAATTCCGCATCGAAGGTGTCGCAACTGTCCTTCCCTTCCACCGTGCCGCCATGGAGAGCGCCGACTTTACCGGCGAAGAGGGCTTCAAGGTGCATACAAGGTGGATAGAGACGGATTTTTCCAACGCGTTGGAGGCGATGGCACGGCCCGAACCGATCGCCGAGACCGGCCTCGTCCGCACCCATGTCGAGATCGACGGCAAGCGCCACGCGCTCGGCATTCCCGCAGCTCTTCTGGCAGGTCTCGGCAGTCTTTCGACCGGCACCACACCAATCAGCCCCGCAAAGGCACAGGACGAGGACAGCATCACGGCACCGATCGCCGGCACGCTGCAGGCCTTCAAGATCGAGGACGGGGCGGCGGTTGAGGCCGGGGATCTTATTGCCGTAATGGAGGCGATGAAAATGGAAACCCAGGTCACGGCTGCCCGTTCGGGACGCGTGCGGCTGAGGACCGACGCCGGGACTTATGTGACTGCAGGAATGGAGATCGCCCGTTACGAGGCATGACGCCGTATAGATCTACGAGTGAAGCCGAAGTCGTGGCCTGACCTGCGTCGACCAGAAAGCGATGCTGTTCCCTTGAGTAGAACGGGTCTCAGTCCGGCACCCCCAGTTTTTTAAGGCGATATTCGAGCTTTGCCCGCGAAAGCCCAAGGGTACGCGCTGCAGCAGAGATATTGCCGGCCGCATGATCAAGGGCGCTCAAATAGAGGTCAGCTTCCGCTGCTGCGAGTTCCTTGGCAGACCGCAAACCGCTTACGCCGATACCCGAGCCGGGCGCCCTGAACCCGCGTGCCGAAACCGTCAACCGCCCCTCTGCGGTCAGCGATGGAGAGAGGGGCGAAGTGACCTCTCCCGCCGTGAAGAGGTGGTGGACATCAATCCAGCCGCCAGCATCGGCAAAAATCACCCCGCGTTCGATCAAATTCTGCAATTCGCGAATATTGCCGGGAAAATCGTAGGCGAGCAGCGCATCCATCGCCCGCCGCGTCAGGCCGACCACGGCCCGACGGTGACGCTCGCGGAACAACCGCAGGAAGTGGTCGACGAGAAGCGGAATATCGTCCCGCCGTTCTCGAAGAGAGGGAATGGCAATCGGAAAGACGCACAGTCGAAAATACAAGTCCTGGCGAAATCGGCCCGCATGCACCTCATCGGCAAGATCGACATTCGACGCGGCGATTACTCTCACATCGGTCGGCGTGGTCCTGGATCCGCCGACACGTTCGATGACACGTTCCTGGATGGCTCGGAGAAGCTTGCCTTGTGCGGGATAGGCCAGCGACGCGATCTCATCAAGAAACAACGTCCCGCCACTGGCGCGTTCGAAATAACCGGCCCGCGAGGCAACCGCTCCAGTAAACGCGCCTTTTTCGACCCCGAACAGCTCCGATTCAACCAGCGTGTCCGGGATTGCCGCACAGTTGAGGGCCACGAAGGGGCCTGCAGACCGGGGACTGAGGCGGTGCAACTGTTGTGAAAACAGTTCCTTGCCGACACCCGATTCCCCCACGAGGAGGACTGTCGCCTCGGTATCGGCGACCTTTTCCACCATCAGACGGGCACGCAGGAAACTCGCGGACACGCCGACAACGGGGTCGCCTGACATCTGGGTCTTGTCGGGCACCGGTTCTGGCGTCGGACTGTGCTCCTTGACGCGGGAACCCCGGCCACTGCGCTTCGGACGCGACCATTCGAGACCGAGATAAGCGCGCTCCGGTGCGTCATCGCCCCACTCCTCGGCATTCTGGCCCACGACATAACAGCGCGGCGCGCCCATGGCGCTGCACTCGATCTCGCGGAAGATCACCGGTCGACCGAAAAGCGTGCTTGTATAGCCGCTCGGATACCCTGTCTGCATCCAGCAGACGGGCTCGCTGGACAGACCGTGATGGGCGATGTGCTCCGCAGCTTCCGACGAGTCGTGCCAGTAGAACTCGCCGAAATAGGTCCCTTTCTCACTGTCGAATTCGAACTGCTTGGTGACGACCTTCACGAAGCCTTCCAGCGTATGCACACGCGGGCCGGCGGCCAGCGCATGGGTGAGATCCTCATTCGGAAAGCGTTTCTGGATGAGCTCCGCATCACGCACCCCTTGCATGTAGCCGACCCGCATGAAGATGCCCTTGGCCACCTCCATTCCGAAGGCCTCGATGATTTCCTGGCGCAATCGGCCGAGAACCTGACTCTGCATCAAGACCATGCGCTGGTCGTTGAGCCAGATCCGTCCATCCCCCAGCGAGAAATGCAGCGCCTCCGTCAGCTCCGAAAGCGTCGGCGAAGCGCCGGTGTCCAGTTCGCTGAATGCACCCCGGGATAGCATCTTGCCGGTCGATTTCGACATCTCGGCCAGGGACATGAGGGTGGGCGCTTTGTCCTTCCGCATCAAAAGCCTTTCATGGATTTCCAAATTTTCTGCATGATTTCATCATTTAGTGAAAACGGCAACGGTGCCCCCCTTTGGCGCGAGCCCATCCGCATGGAAAAAAGACCATCCGGATCAACGGGAAACCCGCGCAGCTGCACGTGCCGTGACCACCTTTGTTCGAATTGGCACGCCTTTTGCGAAAAACGACTTCGAGCCGCTTTGAGGAAGCGGCACGGAGGATGACGCATCACAAACGAGACGGGTGAACGGCGACAGGAGCCGGCCTCACGACGGCGAAGCTGTGCCTGCGCTCTTCCGAACCCCTGAGGGATTGGAGGCCCTGAACATGAACATGCAAACGCCTAAGTTTTTGGACACCGCACGTTGGGGCGGTATGGCCTATATCTCTGACTGGCAGGAAGCACTGGGCGGTACGGTAAACGTCACCGATCCCGCCAATGGCAATGTGCTCGCAGCTGTCGGGTTTTGCGGCGCGGCCGACATTTCACGCGCCGCCAAGCAGGCACGGGCCGCCCAAAGGGATTGGGCGAAGACACTGCCGTCAAACCGGGCCGCAATCCTGAACCGTGCCGCTGATCTACTCGAGCAGAATGGCGCCGAACTGGCGCACTGGATTATGCAGGAATCCGGCTCGATCCATGCGAAGGCCATGATCGAGATCGAACATGGCGCGCTTTTCCTGCGCCACGCCGCTTCGCTCGCAATGCAGCCGACCGGCATGTTCCTGCCCGGTATGGACGATCGCACCAACTACGCCCGCCGTGTCCCGCATGGCGTGGTCGGGGTGATCTCACCGTTCAACTTTCCGCTGGTGCTGTCGGTCCGCTCGATCGCCCCCGCTATCGCGCTCGGCAATACGGTGGTCCACAAGCCCGACCCCCGCACACCGATCTCCGGCGGCATCATCATCGCCCGCATCTTCGAGGACGCGGGACTGCCGAAGGGGGTCCTGCATGTCGTGCCGGGCGGTGCAGAAGCCGGCGAGGCACTGTGCAGCGATCCCAACATCGCCATGATCTCGTTCACGGGCTCGGCCCGCGGCGGCGCCAAGGTCGGCGAGATCTGTGGTCGAAACCTCAAGCGGGTGCAGCTCGAACTCGGCGGCAAGAATGCGCTCGTCATCCTCGACGATGCCGACCTCGACATCGCCGCCTCGAACGCTGCCTGGGGCGCATTTCTGCACCAGGGCCAGATCTGCATGGCAACCGGCCTGATCCTGGTCGACGAGCGCATAGAGCAGGGCATCACCGAACGCCTCGCCACCAAAGCGCAGCACCTGCCGGCCGGAGATCCCTCCACGCAACAGGTGGCACTTGGTCCGATCATCTCGGATGCCCAAGTTGCGAGCATCCAGAAGGTCGTCGACGATGCCGTCGCCAAGGGCGCGACACTGCTTGCTGGCGGCACCCATGACGGCCGCTTTTATGCCGCCACCGTGCTGTCCGGCGTGAAACCGGGCATGCTCGCTTTCGAAGAAGAGATCTTCGGGCCTGTCGCCTGCATCGTCTCCTTCAAGACCGACAAGGAAGCCGTGGAGCTTGCCAACCGCACCGACTACGGCCTCGCAGCCGGCGTCATCTCCGCCGATCTCGGCCGCGCCATGGCGCTGGGGGACCAGCTGAATGTCGGACAGTTGCACATCAACGACCAGACGGTGAACGGTGGTCCCTATGCCCCGTTCGGCGGGCGAGGCAAGTCGGGCAATGGCAGCCGCGTCGGAGGTCCTGCCGACATCGAGGAATTCACCCAGTGGCAATGGGTTTCGGTGAAGAACGCGGCGACCCCCTACCCCTTCTGATCCAGCACGCACCATGCATCCCGACACTGCGAGGTTCGCCGCCCGGCGAACGACGCTCACCCCCTCTCGATCCCAGGAAATACGATCATGAACCTTTCAGGAAAGACAATCGTCATCACCGGCGTCTCGTCCGGCATCGGCGGCGAAGTGGCCCGCCTTGCCCGCTTTCGCGGTGCGACCGTCATCGGCGTCGACCGCAACGACGCCATGTTGACGCTCGACGGCTTCATCAAGGCCGACCTCTCGGACCCGGCCGCCATCGACGCGACCTTGCCGCGGTTCCCGGCACACATCGACGCCCTCGTTAACGCTGCCGGGGTGCCCGGCACGGCGGACAAGGATCTGGTCGGCAGGGTCAATTACCTCGGCCTGCGCCATCTGACCGAAGCACTTCTCGATCGCATGCCGAAGGGTGCGTCGATCGTCAATTTCGCTTCGATCCTAGGAGCCGAATGGCCCCACCGTGTCGAGCTTCACAAGCAGCTCGCCGCGACGGATAGCTTTTCTGCGGGGCACGATTGGCTTGCCGCCAATCCGGTGGCCCAGGATACCTGCTACCAGTATTTCAAGGAGGCATTGATCGTCTGGACGATGAAGCGAAGCCACTCGCTCTTCATGGAACGCGACATCCGCATGAACTCGGTCGCCCCGGGACCGGTGTTCACCCCGATCCTCGGCGACTTCGTCACCATGCTCGGCCAGGCCCGCGTTGAGGCCGATGCCCACAAGATGAAACGTCCGGCACTCGCTGACGAAATTGCAGGCCCTGTGCTCTTCCTGTGCTCCGATGACGCGCGCTGGGTGGCCGGTATCAACCTGCCGATCGATGGCGGCCTTGCAGCCGTGTACATCTGAAACGAGAGACGGGAACCAAGCATCTCTGCTTCGCTCCCGTCGAAAATCTGCAGAACGCACGCGCGGCCTATTTTCACCACAGACACGCACCAAACGCAAAAGACCCGCCGTAAGGCGGGCCTCTCGATTGGCCGAGACACAGGATGTCAGGCCTTGTCGATGACGTTCTTCACAGCATCTTTCGCATGACCCTTGGCCTGCTGGGCATCGCCCTTGGCTTCCTGGGCGGCGCCCTTGGCTTCCAAGCTGTGATTGTCGGTGGCATCACCGACGGCCTGCTTGGCCTTGCCCGTCAACTCGTTTGCCTTGCCGGCAATCTTATCGGATGTAGAACCCATGATCGTTCTCCTTCTTTGGCGGCTACGCACGGCCCTCAAGTCGCTATCCGGTCAAATGCCGGGGAAGTCCGTCTTGGGCTGCTTAACGATCCGCTTGTCTTAACAATGCTTCGGGACGGTTTTCGTTCCGGGTGTTAACGAAAGAGATGGTCAGGTCGCTTTGGAGACCCGGCCTAGATTATCACGGTTCGGAGGCTCTCAGCGCTTGTAGGCGCCGAGACCCGGGCGGAAGCTCTTATCGTCGAGAAACTGCTTCAGACCCTCTGCACGGCCATTGCTCTTGTCGAGAAGCAGCATCTGTTCAAGCTTGGCATAAATGTAGTCATCGGCCTGTTCCCAAGGCATGTTGCGCACGCGCTTGAAGGTATCCTTGGCAGCCTTCAGGACTACAGGGTTCTTCTCCAGCAGGCTCGCGCAGATCGCGCGCACGCGGGTCTCGAGATCGGCAAGCGGCACGGATTCGTTGATCAGCCCCATTTCGCGCGCCTTCTGACCACCGAAATTCTCGCCGGTCATGATGTAGTAGAGGGAATCGCGGTGGTTCATCACTTCGGCGACGGCGCGCGTGACATTGCCGCCCGGCAGGATGCCCCAGTTGATCTCTGAAAGGCCGAAGGTCGCCTCATCGGCCGCGATAGCGAGATCACAGGCCACCAGCGGGGTAAACGCCCCGCCGAAGCACCAGCCGTTGACCATGGCTATGGTCGGCTTTTCGAAATACATCAGCCGGTTCCACCAGCCGCCGGACTGGCGACGGCTCTTCAGGACGGCGCCACGGCCCTTGCCGTCGTTCTCGCGAAAATATTCCTTGAGGTCCATGCCGGCAGACCAAGACTGGCCGGCACCGCGCAGAACGAGCACGCCGCAGCGGTCGTCTCCTTCTAGCTCGTCCAGCACTTCCATCATGCGGATATTCAGGGCGGGGTTCATGGCATTGCGCTTTTCAGGACGATTGAGCGTCACGAAGGCGATGCCATTGTCGAATTCGACGAGGACAGGGTTGGAAGGTGTCTGATCGGCTTCGGTCATGGTCATGCTCCTTGAAAAT
>JARXAQ010000265.1 GCA_029865825.1 Rhizobium sp. | reverse complement strand
GGCCTGCCAGCAGACCTCACCATCGCGCTCGACAAGGCTGTCTATGTCGACGGCAACACGGTGACCAGCACCGCTGATGCGCGGCTGACACTCAAGGGTCCGCTGCTGGCGGGACCGACGCTAGCTGGCACCGTCAATCTCTCGCGCACCTCGATCACCATCTCGGAAAGCAAGCCGACCAGTCTGCGCGAACTCGATATCGAGCATCGCAATGCGCCGGCAGAAGTGCTGCGCCAGCAAAGCAAGCAGGACCCCGCCCAGGGCCGTTCGTCGAGCGCCCCGATCGTGCTTGATCTCACAATTTCCTCGCCGACCCAGACCTTCATCCGCGGACGTGGCATCGATGCCGAACTCGGCGGCACGATCGCGCTGACCGGCACGGCCGCCGCGCCGAGTATCTCGGGCGCGTTCGAACTGCGTCGCGGACGCATGCAGATCCTGACGAAGCGGCTGAACATCACCGAGGCGACGATCACCTTCGGCGGCGACCTCGTTCCCCTGATAGACCTGGAAGCGACGACCACGTCGGGCGGCGCGACAATCACGATCAACCTCACCGGCCTTGCCAGCAACCCGTCGGTGACCTTCAACTCGTCGCCCGCCCTGCCGCAGGACGAAATCCTGGCGCAGCTGATTTTCGGCCAGTCCATGGCCCGCCTCTCGGCGCTGCAGATCGCCCAGCTGGCGGATGCGGCGGCCCAGCTTGCCGGTGGGCGAGGCACTTCGCTCTTCCAGTCGCTGCGCACGTCGCTCGGCATCGACGACCTCGATGTATCGACCGATGAAACAGGCCAGACCAGCATCAGCGCCGGCAAATACCTGAACGACCGAACCTATCTCGAACTGCAACAGAGCGGCAGCGGCGGCGCCAAAGCGGTGATCAATCTCGACATTGGCCGGGGCGTGAAGCTGAAAGGCGAAGCAGGCGGCGAAGGGGCTGGCGGCGGTATCTTTTACGAGAAGGAATATTAGACCGAGGTCAGCCGACCTTGCTGGTCTTCAGGAGGATGCTGGATTCGGTGAGGTTGATGCCCTCGATCAGGCGGATGCGGCGCAGCGTCTCGTCGAAGCCGGCGAGATCGCGATCCTCGAGCTCCGCGATGAAGTCCCAACGGCCATTGGTGCTGTGCAGGCTCTTCACCTGCGGCAGGCCACGCAACTGATGGGCGACGCGATCGGCGAACTTTCCGACCACTTCGATCATCACGATGGCACGCACACCGCTCGACTGGATTTCCTGGCCAGTGAGGATGGTGAAGGCGGCGATTGTGCCGTTCGCCACAAGCCGGTCGATGCGGGCCGAAACCGTCGCGCGCGACGCGCCTGTCATTGCGGCCAGCGAGGCGACCGGTAACCGGGAATTCTGCCGGAGGGCGGCCAGAATATTGCGATCGAGATCATCCATTTTACAAATCGTCACATGATGGTTGCGATATGCGCAAACTATAGCGCTTTGTGACGATGTTCCATCTTTTTGATAACACGTGAATGCCCGATGATCCAGAAAAGCGACAAACGAGGACGACCATGAGCAATGCAAGCAAGACCGTCAGCCTGATCGGCGTCCCGCTCGAAGAAGGCTCTGGCCGCGGCGGCTGTGCCATGGGGCCTGCCGCACTCAGGATCGCCGGCATAGCCCAGGCCCTGCATGACCTCGGGTTTGTTGTCGAGGACCGCGGAGATTTGCGCCCCAAGCCGGCGCGCGACCTGCCGGTGATGGAGCGCGCCCGCAAGCTCGACGTTGTCGGCGCCTTCACCCGCGCCATCGAGGCTGAGACCCATAAGGCTGCCTCAGAGGGATCTGTCCCGGTGCTGCTGGGCGGCGACCACAGCCTGTCCATGGGCAGTGTCTCCGCCATGGCACGCCACGCGCAGGAGGTTGGCCGCCCGCTCTTCGTGCTCTGGCTCGACGCCCATTCAGATTTCAACGCGCCTGACACATCACCCTCCGGAAATATCCACGGCATGCCGGTCGCCTTCTTCTGCGGCAAGGCCGAATTCGCCCCCATCCTTCCCGCCGGACGGCCCCTGGTCAATCCGCGAAACGTCTATCAGGTCGGTATCCGCTCCGTCGACGACGAGGAGCGCAAGCTGATCTCTGAAAATGCCGTCAATGTTTTCGACATGCGTGCCATCGACGAGGACGGAATGGGCAGCATCATGAAACGCATTCTTGCGGATGTCCGCGCGGCGGGCGCCCTCTTGCATGTCAGCCTGGACGTCGACTTCCTCGATCCGGACGTAGCGCCCGGCGTGGGAACCACGGTGCCGGGTGGCGCCACATTTCGCGAAGCGCATCTGATCATGGAACTGCTGCATGACAGCGGCCTCGTCTCATCGCTGGATCTGGTCGAACTCAATCCGTTTCTCGACGATCGCGGGCGCAGTGCGCGCGTAATGGTCGATCTGGCCGCAAGCCTTTTCGGAAAGCGCATTCTGGATCGGCCGACACGTGCTGCCTGAGGGGCATTTCACGTGTCGACCGTCAATCAAGGCCGGACAGTTTAGAATTACGCAACATTCTTCCCGTATTGTCTGTCCAAAGCGTCCTTACGGTGCCTTCTGGCATCAGGGCACGCGGACGGATGGCGAGTGTCGGACGCACGAGATGTCGTGGCACGTGTCACAGTACAGGAAGGTTGGAAAGTTCACATGGCCACTATCAGTTCCACCAGCTTCGGCGGCGAAACGCTCGAGATCATCGCTTTCCGGCTTCATGATCAGGAATTCTGCGTCAAGACCACGACCATCCGCGAAATCCGCGGCTGGGCGCCCTCGACGCCGATCCCGCACGCCCCGGCAGACGTCATTGGTGTCATGAACCTCCGTGGCTCGGTCATCCCGATCATCGACCTCGCTTACAAGCTCGGCATGAAGAGCACCGTTGCCAACGAGCGTTCGGCCATCGTCGTTGCCGAAGTCCACAACATGGTGATCGGCATGCTGGTCGACCGCGTCTCGGACATCCTGACCATCCCGTCGAGCCAGGTCCAGCCGGTTCCGGAAGTCTCGGCCTCCTTCGACAAGACCTTCTCGGAAGGCATCATTGCCAACGAAAACGGCATGATCTGCTTCCTGAACCTCGCCAAGATGTTCAAGGGCAGCGATCTGGAAGATCTGGCCGCCTGATCGGCCGAACCAGTCGACAAGAGATTTCTTTCAAAAGGGCAGCGCATACGGGCGCTGCCCTTTTGCGTTTGGCAATGCGCCGGGATCAGCACCCGTATTGATCTGATCCGGCACTTGCCCTACCAGACCGCGGATACACAAGGAGCGCGTCACCCATGCAGCTTGTTCTGATCCACACTGGCGGGACCATCGGCATGGCGGAAACGCCAGCCGGGCTCGCGCCGATGCGCGGCCTGGTCGAGACGGCGCTTGCGGCCCGGCTCGGGTCCGGCACTGAGCTGAAAAGCCATGTCTTCGATCCGCTGCTGGATAGCGCAGACGTTGGTCACAGACATTGGAACGAAATGCTGGACGTCATCCGCAGTCACACGGATGCCTCTGTCATCATCACCCATGGCACGGACACGATGGCCTTCACCGGTGCCGCGCTCGCCCAAGCGCTGGCTGGCGAAGAGCGCCGGGTCATCCTCTGCGGCTCCATGCACCCGCTCGGAACAGGCGGCGATGCCGAACAGAACCTGTCGCTGGCGGTCGATGCGGTGCAAACCGCAGAACCGGGTGTCTTCCTGGCGTTTGGCGGCCATCTGCTCGATGCGGCTGGCCTCGTGAAACATGACAGCCAAAAACTCGATGCCTTCCGCGCCCAACCGCAGGAAAGGCCCGAAGCACCGCGCCACCGCCGGTTCACCGCGCGCAAGCTGGCGATCCTCAAGCTATCTCCGTGCATTCCGGCGCATTAGGACGGGGCGGCACTGTCGCAGCTCGACGGCGCCGTGCTGCGCGTCTTCGGATCCGGCACCGCGATGGCCGATCCCGCACTGCTGAGGGTTCTCTCCGACGCCGTGTCGGCCGGAAAGTCGCTGCGCGCCGTCAGCCAATGCGAATCGGGTGGCCTTGCGCCGGGCACCTATGCTGCGGGTGCGGGTCTCAGGAGCACGGGGATTACCAATGGGGGAAGCCAGACACCGGAAGCGGCCTTGATCCATCTCTGGCTCAACTGAGCTCAGCCCGCGCGGACAACGAAAAGGCGGCCCGCGTGGCCGCCTTCTGTGTTTAGCGTATCGTTCGTGGTTGTCTCAGCCGAAGATCGACAGGCTGTTGCGCAAGGTGATCCAAACGCCCCAGAGGAGCGGAAGGCCGACAACGGCCCAGGCGAGGACCGCCTTGGTATCGAGACCGCCCTTGCCGATGCCGAAGGAACCGGAGGGACCGGCATTGGCAGCGACAGTCTTGGCCTGCAGGGCCGCGACTTCCTCATCCGACATGAACCACTTGTCGGACAAAGGCTTGACGAAGGCATTGGCGACCAGACCAACCGCCAGCATGCCGGCAAGAATATACATGGTACCGGTATAGAGTTCTGGACCGGGTGCCACACCTGCAGTGATCTGCGCTTCGCGGATGTAGTTGACGACGACAGGTCCGACGATCCCGGCAGTTGCCCAGGCCGTCAGTAGCCGGCCATGGATGGCGCCGACGAACTGGGTCCCGAAGATATCGGCCAGATAGGCCGGGATCGTCGCAAAGCCACCACCATACATCGACAGGATGATGCCGAAGGCGAGTACGAACATCGCCTTGGAACCGAGACCAGCCAGCGTCGGAGCCGCGGCATAGAGGATGATGCCGAGGACAAAGAAGCAGAAATAGGTGTTCTTTCGGCCGATCTTGTCAGACATCGAAGCCCAGAAGAAACGGCCACCGATGTTGAACAGAGACAGAAGGCCGGTAAAGCCTGCGGCGATCGCCGCAATCTGGGCCTTCTGCGCGGTATCGAGCTGCGAGAAGGTGAGATCGGGAAGTCCGATCAACGACCCGGCGAAGATCTCCTGCAACATCGGCGAGGCGACACCGATGACGCCGATACCGGCCGAAACGTTGAGGCAGAGCACGGCCCAGATCAGCCAGAACTGCGGAGTCTTGTGGGCGTCACGCAGATGCACGTGACGCGTGGTGATCATCGTAGACTTGGACGCAGGCGGGGTCCAACCCTCCGGACGCCAGCCCGCCGGCGGGATGCGATAGCCGAAGGCGCCGCCCATCATGAAGACGAAATAGACCAGCGCCATGACGACGAAGGTCTGCCAGACGCCGACGGTCACGTCGGTCTTGAACGCCGTCATCAGAATATTGGCCAGAGGCGCGCCGATCATCGCGCCGCCACCGAAGCCCATGATTGCCATGCCGGTCGCCATTCCGCGCCGATCGGGGAACCATTTGATCAAGGTGGAGACGGGCGAAATATAGCCTAGACCAAGACCAATACCCCCGATCACACCTGCACCAAGCCACATCAGCCAGAGCTGATGGGTCATCACGCCGACGGCGGCAACGAGAATGCCGCCGCACCAGCAGCAGGCCGAGACAAAGGCCGCCTTGCGCGGACCGACCCGTTCAAGCCAGCCGCCCCAGATCGCGGCTGAGCATCCGAGGAAAACGAAGAAGAGCGTGTAGATCCATCCCAGGTCTGCCACTCGCCAATTGCAGGCAGTCGTGAACAAGGCACCGATCAGCGTGAGTTCCGCGCAGCTCGCATCCGGTGTCGTGACCGCACGACTGAGCGGAAGCCAGAACACGCTGAAACCGTAAGCCATGCCGATACACAGATGAATGGCGAGGGCGGCCGGCGGCACGAGCCAGCGATTGAAACCAGGTTTTGCGATAATTCTTTCTTTGTCGAGTATGCCAACACCCACCGACGTGTCAGCGCTAACATTTGAAACTGCCATAAAGTCCGTCCTCCTCTTGAAACCATGTCCGGAGCCTCTCCCAGGCCCCTCACTAAAAAATCTAGGCTGTTGCCTCGGGAATGCTGGGTTCGGAGAGTGATTCGCCGGCAGCCACACCCTGCCCACCCGGCGCGCCGTCGGCAGCGTCCTGTCCCAGGCCGACGGACCGCGCATCTGCTTCACCCGGCCGCTTAATCTTGGCCGAGGCTTCGACCACCAGCGGCAGAAAGCCGGCATCGGCATCCGCGAGCAGCTCGAAGAATCGGCGACGCATGCGCGTCTCCCAGAACTTGTTGATATGCGTCGCCACACCGTCGACCCGCACATCCTGCGGCTGCGACAGGAAGAAGGTCGCGATCTGGTTGGCCATGCGGACAAGCTTTTCGTCGGTGTGGCTATGCAACATGGCTTGCGGCTCCTGCGATCAGGCGATCGGCCCTGGTAAAGATTTCAAAATCGTCGTCCCTGGCGATACCCACCAGCGTGAGGCCCGCCTGTTCGGCGGTGCGGATGGCAAGCGCCGTCGGAACGGATATGGCGGCAAGGATGGGACTGCCGAGAATGGCGGCCTTCTGCACCATTTCCACCGAGAGGCGGCTGGTGACCGCGACCAGGCCTGTCGCAGGATTGAAACCTCCCCGAAGCACCGCACCGACGAGTTTGTCGAGCGCGTTGTGGCGTCCGACATCTTCGCGCAGCGCAACCAAACCGCGCCCGGGAATGTAGAAACCGGCGCCATGCACGGCGCGCGTCTCGCGGTTGAGAACCTGCTGTGCGCCGAGCAGTCGCATGGCTTCGACGAGATCGCGCGGCGAAAGGCGAAACCCGTCCTCGGCGATCAATGGGACCGACCGCGTCGCCTGCTCGATCGATTCGATCCCACAGAGCCCGCAACCGACAGGCCCGGCCATGCGGCGTCGGCGGGAGACGAGGGCCTCCGCCGTATCAACCTCAAGCGTGATCTGCAGGTCTATGCCAGCGTCGACCTCAACCGCTTCGATGGACAGGATCTGCTCCGCCCGCTCGATGATCCCTTCGGCAAGGGAAAATCCCACGGCGAAGTCATCCAGATCTGTCGGCGTCGCCATCATCACCGCATGGGTGGAACCGCCATAGGAGAAGGCGACCGGAATCTCCTCCGGCACAGACCGGGGACCGGCAGTCCACTGACCCGCGCGAAACTGGTCACTGGCGATCATGCGGGACGCAGGGATCATTGCCCGACCGCTTTCGGATGAACGCGCGCGGTGTGCATCCGCATCACTCCGCTGCTTCCAGCTTGCCGGCGATGCGCCGCGACTGGCGCGACAGTTCCTCATAACCTTCCTGCCACTCGGTTGGCCCGTTGGACGGCGAGATCTGCACGGCCGTCACCTTGTATTCGGGACAGTTGGTCGCCCAGTCGGAGAAGTCGGTGGTGATGACGTTCGCCTGCGTATTGGGATGGTGGAAGGTCGTGTAGACCACCCCCGGCGCAACGCGGTCGGTGAGCAGGGCCCTGAGCGTCGTCTCTCCGGCGCGGCTGGCGAGTTTGATCCAGTCGCCATCCTTGACGCCGCGCTGTTCGGCATCGTGCGGATGCATTTCCAGACGATCCTCTTCGTGCCAGACCACATTTTCCGTGCGCCGCGTCTGCGCCCCGACATTGTACTGGGAGAGAATGCGGCCGGTGGTCAGCAGCAGCGGGAAGCGCGGTCCCGTGCGTTCGTCGGTCGCGACATATTCGGTACGGATGAACTTACCCTTGCCGCGCACGAAACCGTCGACATGCATGATCGGCGATCCCACAGGGAACTTTTCGTTGCAGGGCCACTGCACAGAGCCCATTTTCTCCAGGTAGTCATAGGAGACGCCGGCAAAGCTCGGCGTTGAAGCGGCGATCTCGTCCATGATCTCGGAAGGATGCGTGTAGTTCCAGGCAAGCCCCATGGCCTGCGCGAGCTTCTGGGTGACTTCCCAGTCGGCATAACCATTCTTCGGCGTCATCACCTTGCGCACGCGGTTGATGCGGCGCTCGGCATTGGTGAAGGTGCCGTCCTTTTCAAGGAAGGTCGAGCCCGGCAGGAAGACATGCGCGTAATTGGCGGTCTCGTTGAGGAAGAGGTCGTGTACGACGACGCATTCCATCGCGGCGAGACCGGCCGAGACATGTTTGGTGTCCGGGTCGGACTGCAGGATGTCTTCACCCTGGATATAGATCCCCTTGAAGCTGCCATCGACGGCGGCATCCAGCATGTTGGGGATGCGCAGGCCCGGCTCGTTGCTGAGTTCGACGCCCCAGAGCTTTTCGAAGGTCTCGCGGGTCGCATCATCGGAGACGTGGCGATAGCCCGGCAGTTCATGCGGGAAGGAACCCATGTCGCAGGAGCCCTGGACATTGTTCTGGCCACGCAGCGGGTTCACGCCGACGCCGGGCCGGCCAATATTGCCGGTGACCATGGCGAGATTGGCGATCGCCATGACGGTGGTCGAGCCCTGGCTGTGTTCGGTGACGCCGAGGCCATAATAGATCGCGCCATTGCCACCGGTGGCGAACAGCCGAGCCGCGCCGCGCAGATCGGCAGCCGGGACACCGGTGAATTTCTCGGTCTCTTCAGGAGAATGCTGCGGCTCAGCGACAAAGGCCGCCCAATCCTCGAACTCCGACCAGTCGCAGCGCTCACGAATGAAAGTCTCCGCGAACAGACCTTCCGTGACGATGACATGGGCGAGTGCCGTCATGACAGCGACATTGGTGCCGGGCTTGAGCGGCAGATGGAAGGCGGCTTCGACATGCGGCGTGCGCACGAGGTCGATGCGGCGCGGATCTATGACGATCAGCTTGGCACCCTTGCGCAGCCGCTTCTTCAGCCGCGAACCGAAGACCGGATGGCCATCGGTCGGGTTGGCGCCGATGACAACGACGACATCCGAATGCTCGACGGAATCAAAGTTTTGCGTGCCGGCAGATGTGCCGAAAGCCTGGCCGAGGCCGTAGCCGGTCGGGGAATGGCAGACTCGGGCGCAGGTATCGACATTGTTGTTGCCGAAGCCGGCGCGGATCAGCTTCTGCACGAGGAAGGTCTCTTCGTTCGTGCAGCGCGACGAGGTGATACCGCCGATCGCTTCCCGACCATACTGGTACTGGATGCGGCGGAATTCTGCGGCCACATGCGCATAAGCCTCTTCCCAGGTAACTTCGCGCCAGGGATCGGTGATCTTTTCGCGGACCATCGGGTTGAGGATGCGGTCCTTATGGCTTGCGTAACCATAGGCGAACCGCCCCTTGACGCAGGAATGGCCGCGATTGGCCTGGCCGTCTTTCCACGGCACCATGCGCACGAGTTCTTCGCCGCGCATTTCGGCCTTGAAGGAACAGCCGACGCCACAATAGGCGCAGGTGGTGACAGCCGAATGCTCCGGCTGGCCGATGGCGATGACCGACTTCTCCGTCAGTGTTGCGGTCGGGCAGGCCTGAACGCAGGCGCCGCAGGAAACGCATTCGGAGGAAAGGAAGGCTTCGTGCGCACCTGCTGACACTCGGCTGTCGAAACCGCGGCCTTCGATGGTCAGCGCGAACGTACCTTGGACTTCCTCGCAGGCCCGCACGCAGCGCGAACAGACGATGCATTTCGACGGGTCATAGGTGAAGTAGGGATTGCTCTCGTCCTTCGCCATCCATTGCGCGTTGATGCCGCCTTCGGCAGACCGCGCCTTCACGTGGTTCTCACCTTCGTAGCCGTAGCGCACGTCGCGGAGGCCAACGGCCCCGGCCATGTCCTGCAGTTCGCAGTCGCCGTTCGCAGCACAGGTGAGACAGTCGAGCGGGTGGTCGGAGATATAGAGCTCCATCACACCCTTGCGGATTGCCTTCAGCCGCTCGGTCTGGGTGTGGACGACAATGCCAGGTGCGACCGGCGTGGTGCAGGAGGCGGGGGTGCCGTTGCGACCCTCGACCTCGATCAGACAGAGACGGCAGGAGCCGAAGGCATCGACCATGTCGGTCGCGCAGAGCTTCGGCACCTGAATGCCGGCCTCCATCGAGGCGCGCATGATCGAGGTTCCCTCGGGAACCGTAATCGCGCGACCGTCGATGGTGAGCGTCACCATCTTCTCCGAAAGAGAGGCGGGCGTGCCGTAGTCGATTTCATGGATAAGAGACATGTCGCTTACCTTTCCGCCGTCATCCTCGGGCTTGTCCCGAGGATCTGCTGCGTCTGAATTTCGGGTGTCGGTTCAGTTGTAAACGTCGCCCGCATGGTCATCTCGGTAGATCCTCGGGACAAGCCCGAGGATGACGTGGAAGAAAACACACTCATTCCGCCGCCTCCCTGACCGGAGTGGGTGCGAAATCCTCCGGAAAATGCGTCATGGCGCTCATAACCGGATAAGGCGTGAAGCCGCCCAGCGCACAGAGCGAGCCGAATTTCATCGTGTTGCAGAGGTCTTCCAGCAGCACCTTGTTCTTTTCCGGCTCGATCCCTTGCGCGATCTTGTCGACGGTCTCGACACCGCGCGTCGAGCCGATACGGCAAGGCGTGCACTTGCCGCAGCTTTCGACCGCGCAGAATTCCATGGCGAACCGCGCCTGCTTCAGCATGTCGGCCGTGTCGTCGAAGACAACGACACCGGCATGGCCGATCAGGCCGCCGGCGGCGGTGAAGGCCTCGTAGTCGAAGATTGTGTCGAACAGCGACGGCGGAAAATAGGCCCCGAGCGGCCCGCCGACCTGCACGGCCTTGACCGGGCGACCGGAGATCGTGCCGCCACCGATCTCATTGATGAGCTGACCGAGCGGCAGGCCGAAGGCGGTTTCATACAGGCCGCCATGTTTCAGATTGCCGGCGAGTTGGATCGGGATTGTGCCATGTGAGCGTCCGACGCCGAAGTCGCGGTAGAACTGCGCACCACGATCCATGATGACAGGGATGGATGCGAGCGACATGACGTTATTGACGACCGTCGGCTTGCCGAAAAGGCCCTGCAGTGCGGGCAGAGGAGGCTTGGCCCGAACGATGCCGCGCTTGCCCTCGAGGCTGTTCAGCAGCGAGGTTTCCTCGCCGCAGACATAGGCGCCGGCGCCCATGCGCACTTCCATATCGAAGGCGTAAGGCGAGCCCAACACTGAGGCGCCGAGGATGCCCGCGCGTCGCGCGGTCGCGATCGCTTCTTCCATGACGGCGATGGCATGCGGATATTCGGACCGCGTATAGACATAACCCTTGGTGGCTCCGACCGCGATGCCGGCGATCGCCATGCCTTCGATCAGCACGAAGGGATCGCCCTCCATGATCATCCGGTCGGCGAAGGTACCGCTGTCACCCTCGTCGGCATTGCAGACGATGTATTTCTGATCGGCCGCCGCATCGGCGACGGTCTTCCACTTGATACCAGTCGGGAAGCCTGCACCGCCGCGACCACGAAGGCCGCTATCGGTGACCTGTTTGACGACGTCGGCCGGCGCCATTGCAATGGCATTGGCGAGACCTTTGAGGCCCTGATAGTGGCGATAGTCGTCCAGCGACAGCGGATCGGTGACCCCACAGCGGGCGAAGGTGAGCCTTGTCTGGCTCCGGAGAAACGGGATCTCTTTGGTGAGGCCATGGCCGAGCGGATGGTCGCCGCCGGTCAGGAAGCCGGCATCGAAGAGCGACGGCACGTCGGACGCCTTGACGGGGCCATAGGCGACGCGTCCGTGCTCTGTGCGGACTTCCACCAATACTTCCAGCCACAGCATGCCGCGCGAACCGTTGCGAACGAGTGTTACGTCGAGGCTGCGGGCCTGGGCCTCCCGTTCGATGGCCGCGGCCACCTTGTCAGCGCCGACGGCCAATGCCGCAGCATCGCGGGGGACGAAAATGGTCACGCTCATCGGCGAGCCTCCGTCAGCATGTCGCTCAGACAGTCTTCATCCAACCGGGCGTAGAGCGCACCGTCCAGCATGGCGGCCGGCGCCTGAGCACACAGGCCGAGACAGAAGACGGGTTCGAGCGTCACGGCCCCATCGGGGGTCGTACCGTGCCAATCGATGCCGAGCCTGGCCTTGACCGTCTCCGCCAGAGGCTCGCTGCCCATGGACTGGCAAGCTTCGGCGCGACAGAGTTTCAGTACATGGCGCCCGGCCGGCTGGGCGCGGAAATCGTGATAGAAGCTGACGACACCATGGACTTCCGCGCGTGACAGGTTCAGCGCGGTGGCGATCACCTGTTTGGCACTTTCAGGGATGCAGCCGAACTCCTCCTGCACCTTGTGCAGGATCGGCAGCATCGGACCTTCCAAATGCCGACAGTGATCGATGATTTCGGAAACCCGGGTCGCTTCGTCAGCCACAACCGCACGTAGGTTCATTGGTCAGTCCTCCCAAACCGACACAGCAAGATCGTCTACCGTGCTGAACGACCCTCTGCATCAAATGCAATTCGAGGCAACATCGCCTTCAGCAGCCGGTAGATCGGCCGGCCATCGGTAAAGCATGGGTTGAATGGGGGCGTCAGGTCAATATCGCGTTTCCGTTGGACGATAGAAGATTTCTATCAAAATCCAGCGCTGCGACACGCGCACGCGCTTCATGCAGCAGAGCCGAGACCAGCGGCGTATGCGGTTCGCGGTGGGTCGCGACGAGGCCGACCAGATGCTCCGCATGCGGTTCGGTGATCGGGATCATCCGGATTTCCTCCGGAAAACCGAAAGATTCCGCGACGTTACGGGGCATGATCGAGGCGCATTGGCCCGTGCGAATGTGCGAAAACAGGACGATCATCGAGTTGGATTCGAGCATCAGACGCGGGGAAACGCCCACATCCGCCATATGCAGATTGATGATCCGACGGTTCTGCATGTCCGGGGTCAATAGGCAAAGCTTGACCTCCGCAACCTCTCTCCAGGTGACGGTTTCGCGATCTGCCAGCGGCGTACCCGCAGCACTGATCAGATGATACCGCTCTGAATAGAGCGGAACACTGGTCACCCGCCCGAGCGGTTCGTTGTCGAGATAGGTGATTCCGGCGTCGATTTCGAGATTTTCCAGCATGCTCAAGACCTGCAGCGAGTTTCGCGACAAGATTGTGAATGTCACATCTGGGTGACGCTTCTGGAACGGTTCCGTCAATTTCCGAACCATTGCGAGCGCCGTCGGGATGACGGCAAGCCGGATGTGGCCGGCGAGACCCGTACGAACCGCGCGCATCTCGTCGCGCATGGTACGCGTGTCGGCGACGATCCGCCTCGACCATTCCAGAACGCGTTGCCCCTCGGGCGTCAGCCCTTGAAAGCGCGAGCCGCGATGCACCAGCATGACGCCGAGCTGTTCTTCCAGCTGTCGGATCGCGGCAGACAGGGTCGGCTGCGTCACGCCGCATTCTTCCGCTGCGCGCCCGAAATGCTCCTGTCGTGCGAGCGCGATAAAGAATTCCAGCTTGTCGATCATGATGCATGTCCTGAAAGGCTGAGGCAGGCGCGGATGCGTGGCGTCACGCGATCCCCTGGAGCGGAACGGCGTCGGCCTGGCGCTTGAGAAGCGCGGCACTGCGATTGAGCGCCTGATACTCGGCCTCGTCGAGATCCGGAAACAGATCCGCGATCACACCGCCGGCTCCGACAATCCGGGGGATCGACAGGGCGACATCCGTAACCCCGGCAACCTCCGGTGTGGCGATGGAAACGGTCAACACATCCCGCTGGTCCCCGGCGATCGCCTTGACGATGCGGGCAAGGCCGGCCCCGATGCCGTAATAGGTAGAGCCCTTGCCCTGGATGATCTTGTAGGCCGCATTGCGCACCCCGTCGTCGATCTCGGCACGCACCGCATCGGTGAGGGGTGATCCAACCTGTGCAGCGAAGGAGGAGAGCGCCACGGACCCCGCACGCGCGGCAGACCAGGCCAGCACTTCGCTGTCGCCGTGTTCGCCGAGAACATAGGCATGCACCGACTGGGGCGAAATTCCCAGATGCCGGCCGACGAGACTACGGAAGCGGGCGGTATCGAGGATCGTGCCGGAGCCGATCACCCGTTGCGGAGCGATCCCCGAAATGCGCGTGGTGATCTGGGTCATGATGTCGACGGGGTTTGAGGCGATCAGCAGGATCGCATCGGGCGCGACGGGCAGGACTTCGCCGAGCACTGCCTGGAAAACGAGCGCATTTCGGCCCAAAAGTTCGAGCCGCGTTTCTCCGGGCTTCTGGCTGACCCCGGCCGCCAGGATGACCACGCCGCAGCCTTCGAGATCGCGATAGCTTCCCGCATTGACGACGGTGGACGACATGAAGGGCACGGCATGGGCGATGTCTTCGGCCTGAGCGACGGCAAGCGCGGCGTTCTGGTCAACGAGCACGATCTCGTTGGCGATGCCCATGAGCGCGAGCGCATAGCCCGCCGAACTCCCGACCATGCCTGCGCCGACGATGCCAACCTTCATGACGCGCTCTCCCTCTGATCCGGAGTGACCGGATGTTCCTCTGGTTATCTCACTGGCAGCGGACGGCATGCAACCGCTTTCGGAAACATCGGCCGCATCCACGATGCCGTTCGAATCTGCGTGGCGCGCGTGTGGCACCTCTGATTAAATGCAGACATAACGGCAAACCGCATAGCTGGAGTGACAATGCGAAGACTGCCTGCGTTATCGGCGATGAAAGTGTTCGAGGTGGTGGGCCAGACCCGCAGTTTTACCCGCGCCGCCGAATTGCTGCACCTGACACAGAGTGCGGTCAGCCGCCAGGTCCGCAATCTCGAAGATCAGCTCGGCGAACCGCTGGTCATCCGGCGGCATCATCATCTGGAGCTCACCCCCTCCGGCATGGAATTGCTGGCGGCCCTGCAGCAGGCCTTCCACAATGTCGAGCTGACCGTCCGCAACATCATGGAGAAGAGCAATCCGCAGCGGCTGCGGGTCAATGTTCCCCCGACCTTCGCCAAGCGTTGGCTGATGCCGCGCCTTGCCAGCCTGCGCAGCTTTCTGCCCGGCATCGATCTCAGCATTACTACCGACTTGCAGGACAACCTCGCCGAACGCGGCATCCTCGACTGCGCCATCCGGTTCGGTGACGGCGAATGGTCGGCGATGAAATCCGAACGGCTGATGACCGAGCGCCATATCGCGGTGTGCGCTCCGCAACTTCTGCCGAAGGGCAAGGACCTCGACGCCGTCGATCTGTCGAGCCTCACCTTCCTGCATGTGCTGGCTTCGGCCGACCAGCGCTACCTGACCTGGCAGCGCTGGCTGGATGCCGCAGGCCTTGGCCAGACCGACACGCGCGGCGGTCTGGAATTCGATCTTTTGGACCTGGTGATCGAGGCGGCCTGCAACGGCCTCGGCGTCGCCGTCGCCGATCGCTTCATGGTCGCACCGCTGATGCAGGCAGGCCATCTGGTGCAGGTTCTGGATGTCGAGGTCGAGGGCCACGAATCCTATTGGCTGGTCACCCGGGCGGATCAGCCGCCCTCCGGGCACGTCCGAGCCTTTCATGACTGGCTGCGCGCGGAACTCGCTGAGGACGACGTTGGCGCACCGCATCTCAAGGTCGGCTGAAACATTCGTTTTTCGAATGTTTTGACCGAGAATAACTCGCTTGCGAAGCCTTTCGCCCGGCGTCCTACTGGCAGACAAAATCCGCCGTCGGAGCGTTTGCCATGTCCAGTTATCGCAATTTTATCGCAGGCGCCTTCCAGGAGCCCGGCTCGCCCGAGACGATCGAGGTGCGCAATCCGGCATCAGGCCAGGTCTTTGCCGCAGTGCCCTCGGCGACCGAGGCAGAAGTCATCAGTGCCGTGCGCCATGCGGCCGAGGCGCAGAAGCCCTGGGGCCGTCTGCCGGCGATCGAACGCGGCAATGCGCTGCGCCATCTAGCCGATATCATCGAGGAGAGTGCCGGCCGCATCGGCGAGGCACTGGCGAAGGAATCCGGCAAGAGCGTTTCAGATGCCACAGGTGAGGCGATCTACGGCGTCGAGCTGATGCGCTATCATGCCGAATGGGCCCGCCGCATCGAAGGCGAGGTGATCGAGAGCGATACGCCGGACGAGACGCTGATGCTGAAGCGCGCGCCGATCGGCGTTGTTGCCTGCCTCATCCCCTTCAACTTTCCGATCTACACGCTCGTGCGCAAGATCGCCCCGGCGCTCATCACCGGCAATGCGGTCGTGGTGCGCCCGTCGAACAATACGCCGACCTCCGCCTTCGTCTTTGCCGAATGCATCGCCGAGGCCGGAGTGCCCGCAGGCCTCGTCAACATCATGACGATGAGCCACGAGGTGGCGGAGGTCATGTGCAAGCGCCGCGAGGTCGGCATGATCACGCTGACCGGCAGTGTCGCCGCCGGCCAGGTCGTGTTGGACTACTGCAAGGCCAATATCGCCAAACCCTCGCTGGAGCTGGGCGGCAAGACACCTGTCATCGTCGAGCCGGATGCCGATCTCAACGTCGTCACCCGCAGTGTGCTGGCGGCAAAGACCGCCCATTGCGGCCAGGTCTGTACCTCGGTCGAACGGCTCTACGTGCATGCCTCGATCCATGGCGATCTCTTGGAGAAGCTGAAGACCGCCTTTTCCGAGCGTCGCTTTGGCGACCGCGCCAGTGACCCGGACCGTATGGGGCCGCTGGCCAATGCCGCCGCACGGTTGCGCGTGCATCACATGGTGGAACGCGCTCAGGCCGCTGGCGCCATCCTTGAGGCCGGCGGTTACCTGCCGGAGGGGGATGGCTATTTCTATCCGCCGACCCTGCTATCCGGTTGCCATCAGGACATGGAGATCGTCCAGGAAGAGGTCTTCGGTCCCGTTCTGGCGGTCATTCCCTATATGGATTTCGATGAGGCGCTCACCATGGCGAGCGACCATCAGTTCGGCCTCGCCTCGGTGGTCTTCTCCGAAAGCTATCGCAAGGTGATGAAGGCGGCGAACGAGATCGAGGCGGGTGAACTCTACATCAACCGTTTCCCTGCCGATCCCTACCAGGGCTACCACGCCGGCTGGAAGCGCTCCGGCCTCGGCGGCGACGACGGCAAACACGGCATGCTGGAATTCACCCAGACACGCCTCGTCATTCTCAAGCACTGATCATATCGCGGCACCAAGGGGGCATCCATGAAGATCGCATCGCTCAAGACACACGTCGTCGCAACGCCCGCCCCGCATATCGGCGGCATGTACTGGATCTTCGTCGAGCTGGAGACGGCCTGCGGCATCAAGGGCGTGGGCGAGATCTATTCGACCGCCTTCCACCCCTCGGGCATCGCCATGCTCGTCGAAGATGTCTTTGGCCGCTATCTGGAGGGTCATGACCCGCACCAGATCGAACGCTTCTGGCGCGCGGCCTATTCGAGCGGTTTTACTCAGCGGCCGGATCCGACCATGGTCGGGATCATCTCGGGTCTGGAAATCGCCTGCTGGGATATCATCGGCAAGTCGGCCGGCCGGCCGGTGGCGGATCTGCTTGGTGGCACCGTGCATGAGAAGCTGCGCGCCTACACCTATCTCTATCCGAAGAACGCGGCCGGAGAGTACGACTACAACGACCCGGACCTTGCTGCCGAAGAAGCGATCCGCATGGTCGATGC
>JARXAQ010000258.1 GCA_029865825.1 Rhizobium sp. | reverse complement strand
TGGCGGATCAGGCTGTGCGCCTTATACTGCGTCGCTACGGCGACGCGACGGATGCCGGAGTTTATGGCGTTAGACAGCGCAAAATCGATAATGCGCGACTTCCCGCCGAAATAAACCGCCGGCTTGGCCCGGCGGTCGGTGAGTTCCAAGAGCCGACTGCCGCGCCCGCCCGCAAGGACGAAGGCAAGCGTGCTGCGGGCATAGGGCGCGGTGCTGATCGAGTAGGGGTCTGCCATGGACGTCCTCGTGTCGGGCACGTCCCACTTCGAGCGGCGTGCCAGCATAAATCATGCCCGTTTCGCAGCCTGTTAGTAAAGCGGTTCGAGATAAATCGCCGATAGCGGCGCGAGGTCAAGCGCGGCCGAGGCCGGCAGCCCATGCAGCGGCACTGGCACGGCCAGGATATGGTCCGGTGCGTCAGCCCTAGTGCCGCCATAGCGCTGTGCATCAGTGTCTAGGATCTGCCGCCAGGCTCCGGCCGCTGGCAGGCCAATCCGATAGCCAGGCCGCGCCACCGGGACAAAATTGCAGATAACCGCCACCGGCGGGCCACCACTGCCATCGAAGCGCAGCCAGGAAAAGACGGAGCGTTCCGCATCGTCGGGGTCGATCCAGCGGAAGCCTTCGGGCTCCGTGTCGCGCGCGTGCAGGGCGGAACACCTGCCGTGAAGCCTATTGAGGTCGCGCACCAGGGCCTGGAGCCCGCGATGCGGGGCGTACTGCAGCAGCCACCAGTCGAGTTCCCGGGCCTCGGACCATTCGCGCCAGGGGCCGAATTCCTGGCCCATAAACAGCAGCTTCTTGCCTGGATGGCCCCACATCAGCGCATAGGTGCAGCGCAAGGTGGCGAAGCGCTCGGCATCTGTGCCGGGCAGGCGGCCGAGCAGCGTGCCCTTGCCGTGCACCACCTCGTCGTGGCTGAGCGGCAGGATGAAGGCCTCATTCCAGGCGTACATCATGCCGAATGTGACAAGGTCGTGGTGCCAGCGGCGATGCACCGGCTCCTTGGCGATGAAGCGCAGCGTGTCGTTCATCCACCCCATGTTCCACTTGAAGCCGAAGCCGAGACCCTGGCCACCTGGCCTCGGCGCGGCGGTCACGCCAGGCCAGGCGGAGGCTTCCTCGGCCGCCGTGATGGCGCCGGGATGCTCGGCAGCGACCAGGGCGTTCATCTGCCGCAACAGGGCAACGGCATCGTGGTTGATGTTCGATCCGTCCGGGTTCGGCAGCCAGGCATCGGGACCCCGGCCGTAGTCGAGATGCAGCATGGAGGAGACGGCATCCACCCTCAGCCCATCTGCGTGGTAGCGCCCGAGCCAGAAGCTGGCACTCGCGGCCAGGTAGGCGGCGACCTCCCGCCGGCCGAAATCATAGACTGCGGTGCCCCAGCCTGGCTGGAAGCCGCGCCGCGGATCGGGGTGCTCGTAAAGCGGGCCGCCGTCGAAGCAAGCGAGCCCAGGGGCGTCGGTCGGGAAATGCGCCGGCACCCAGTCGAGGATCACCCCGACGCCAGCCGCATGGGCGCGGTCGATCAGTCTAGCAAGGCCCTCGGGCGGGCCGTGCCGTGCAGTGACGGCGTAGAGGCCGAGCGGCTGGTAGCCCCAGGAGGCATCGAGGGGATGCTCGGTGACGGGCATCAGCTCAATATGCGTAAAGCCGAGATCGACGACATAGGGGATTAGCGCTTCCGCCAACTCGTCCCAGGTGTAGAAGCGGCCATCGGGATGCCGACGCCAGGACCCGGCATGGACCTCGTAGATAGAGAGCGGCGCCCGGCGGGCATCGGTAGCGGCTCGCGCTGCCAGCCAAGCGGCGTCGGTCCAGGCGAAGTCGTCGGTACGGCAGACGACGGAGGCGGTGGCGGGACGTAGCTCCGCCGCGAAACCCAGGGGGTCGGCCTTGAGCGGCACGACCTGCCCGTGGCGGCCGAGGATCTCGTACTTGTAGCGTGCCCCCTCCGCGACCCCGGGCAGGAAGATCTCCCACAAGCCGGAAGTGACGCGCTTGCGCATGGGGTGGCGCCGTCCATCCCAGGCGTTAAAATCGCCAACAACGGAAACGCGCTGCGCCTCGGGCGCCCAGACCGCGAAGCGTACCCCGGCCAGCCCGTCATGCAGGCAGGGATGCGCGCCTAGGCGGTCAAAAAGCCGGGTATGCGTGCCCTCGACCAGCAGATGGTCGTCGAGAGGGCCGAGGGTGGGGCCAATGCCATATGGATCGTCGAACTCCCAGGTGGCATCGCTGCGGGTCGCACGCAGCCGGTAGCGCAGCGGCAGGGCAGCACCGGGCAGGACACCCTCGAAGAAACCCTCCGGGTCGCGCCGGTCCAGGCGGGCCGGCGCCGCGCCCTGCCGCAGCACCTCGAGTGTCTCGGCGCCGGGGATGAAGGCGCGAAGTACGATGCCGCCCGGAGCCGCATGCGGTCCGAGCAGGGCGAAGGGGTCGCCGTGGCGCCCCGCGAGAAGGTCGGCGACCGTATCGTCCCGGGCCCGCCATCCTGTCATGACGCTTGCGGGATCCCCCAGATTTCGGCGGCATACTCGGCGATGGCGCGATCGGAGGAGAACCACCCCATCCCCGCGCTGTTGAGCACCGCGGCGCGGCGCCAAGCCTCTGGTATACGATAGAGCGCGGCAGCACGCGCCTGGGCCGCGAGATAGGAGTTGAAATCAGCCGCCACCATGAACCAGTCATTGCCTCGCAGAGAGTCAACCAGGTCGCGGTAGCGGCTGGGATCGTCGCGGGAGAAGACGCCGCTGTCGATCGCCTCCAGCGTCTCAGCAAGATTGAGGGAAGCGTCGATGGCCGTCGTGCCGCTCCAGCTCTCGGCGCGGCGCCTGGTCACCTCCTCGGCCGACAGGCCGAAGAGGAACATGTGCTCAGCGCCGATATGCTCGGCCATCTCGACCGTAGCGCCGTCCAGCGTGCCGATGGTCAGCGCACCGTTCAGCGCCAGCTTCATGTTGCCGGTGCCGGAAGCCTCCATGCCGGCTGTCGAGATCTGCTCGGATAGGTCGGAGGCCGGGACGATTACCTCGGCGGCGGAGACATTGTAGTTCGGCAAGAACACCACCTTCAGCAGCCCCCGCACGGCGGGATCGCGGTTAATGACACGGGCCACATCCCAGGCAAGCTTGATGATCAGCTTCGCCCGCGCATAGCCCGGCGCCGCCTTGCCGGCGAAGATCTTCACCTGCGGCGTCCAGTCGCGCATCGGCTGGGACCGGATCATGTCATAGAGCGCGACGGTCTGCAGCACGTTGAGCAGTTGGCGCTTGTACTCGTGGATGCGCTTGATCTGCACGTCGAACATCGCTGCCGGGTCGACGCGCACACCGACCTGGCTCTGGACCATCGCCGCCAGCGCCTCCTTGTTGGCGCGCTTGATGGCGGCGAATCGGCCGCGGAATGCGGCATCCTCCGCCAGGCTGCGCAGGTCGCTGAGCGCCATTGGATCGGTCAGCACGCGCGGGCCCAGCGCCTCGACCAGGAGCGCCGTCAGGCCGGGGTTGCACTGTTGCAGCCACCGGCGGAAGGAGATGCCGTTGGTCTTGTTGACGATGCGCCCCGGATGCAGGCTGTTGAGGTCGCTGAAGACAGTGCGCCGCATCAGGTCGGTATGCAGCGCCGAAACACCGTTCACATGGTGCGAGCCGATGAAGGCAAGGTGACCCATTCGGACGCTCCGACCGTGGTTCTCGTCTGTCAGCGAGACCGAGGCGAGGAGCCGGTCGTCGAGCGGGTGTCTCTCCCGAACGGCGTCCAGGTGCTCGGCGTTGATGCGATAGATGATCTGCATGTGCCGCGGCAGCAGGCGCTCCATCAGCGGCACGGGCCAGGATTCTAGCGCCTCCGGTAGCAGCGTGTGATTGGTGTAGGAGACACAGCCGGTGGTGATGCGCCAGGCCTCGGCCCACGGCACGTCGTACACATCAACCAACAGGCGCATCAGCTCGGGCACCGCAATCGCGGGATGCGTGTCGTTGAGCTGGATTGCAACGCGGTCGGGCAGGCTGGCAAGGTCGCGATCTTCCCGGAGGTCGCGGCGCAGCAGATCCTGCAGCGCGGCGGAGGAGAAGAAGTATTCCTGCCGCAGGCGCAATTCCTGGCCGGCCGAGCTGTCGTCGCTGGGATATAGGATCTTGGAGATCGCCTCGGACCGGACCTGTTCCGACAAGGCGCCAACGTGGTCGCCGCGGTTGAAGGCGTCTAGCCTAAGCGGATCCGGCGCGCGGGCGCGCCATAGGCGGAGGGTGTTCACCCGCCCACCAGGCGCGCCGACCACGGGGGTATCGTAGGCGACGGCCGTCACCGTCTCATCCGGTCGCCACACATGACGCTCGGTCCCGTCGGCCTGGGCCTCGAGGGTCACCTCTCCGCCGAAGCCAATCGGGTGAGCGATTTCAGGCCGGGCGAACTCCCATGGGTTCCCAAACATCAGCCAATGCTCAGGGTATTCCTGCTGCCAGCCATGCCGAATGACCTGCTGGAAGAGGCCGTGATCGTAGCGGATGCCGTAACCAAAGGCCGGGATGCCAAGCGAGGACATGGTTTCCAAGAAGCAGGCCGCCAGCCGGCCGAGCCCGCCATTGCCGAGCGCTGCGTCGGGTTCCGCGAGCCGCGCCTGGTCGAGCACAATGCCAAGTCCCGCCAGCGCTTCCTGCACCGTGTCGCTAAGGCCGAGATTGTGGATATTCTCCCTCAGCAGCCGGCCAATCAGGAATTCCAGGGAGAAATAGTAGATCTGCTTACGACTTCCGGATGGCCCGACGCCCATCTGGCGCAGGAAACTGTCGACGATGCCGTCCCGGACCGCCAACGCAGTCGCCACGAACCAGTCGCGGTCGCTGGCATCGGCCGCTACTTTGCCAAGCTGGTAGGTGAGTTTACTGAGAATCAGCGCGCGGAGCTTCGCCGCATCTGATGATATGGGTGCTGCAATGTCGGGGGCGGGCAAGACGGACCTCCAAGCCAGATAAGGGGTGCTAAGGCCGACGCGCCTTGGAGGCGGTTCGGGTTTGCAAGCACAGAAGGATCCACCATAGCAGAAATTCCAGGATGTGGGATCGCCGCGGCGCTGAGCAGGTTTCGTCTTAGCATCAGCCCCTTTGGTGGTGGAGGTGTCGGGAGTAGCGGAGGCGGCCGCGATTGGAACCTCTCCGACTATACCGGTCCCGGTTTCCTGACCAACCTTGACGACCATGCGGCTGGCATTTGGTTGGTGTCAAGGCGCGCGGCGCGGACTTAGAGTGGGCTGCGCAAGCCGTTCTTCTCGACTGGTCAGCGTCAGCGCCCATTTGGACAAACCTTGCCGATTTACAGCGTGCCCCTGACGGTGGTCGTGAACCGCCCCGGGTTTGCCGGAGGCTGTTTTGCTTAAGTTACGCTGCCATGGCTGGTTGATCCAGTGAGGCATAGTAGCGTTCCTCGGCTCGAGCGAGCGGTATATAGCCGATTGGTGCCAGCAAGCGTCTTTTATTGAACCAATCTACCCATTCCAAGGTAGCGAATTCCACGGCTTCGAAGCTGCGCCACGGCCCGCGGCGGTGAATGACCTCTGTCTTGTAGAGCTCGTTGATGGTCTCGGCGAGCGCGTTGTCGCCGCACGCGCCGACACTGCCGACAGAAGGCTCAATCCCGGCTTCCCGCAGTCTTTCCGTATATTTTATCGAGACATATTGGCTGCCCCTGTCGCTGTGATGGACCAGGCCGCCGCGATGCAGGGGCCGCCTGTCATGCAAAGCCTGCTCCAGCGCATCAAGCACGAACTCCGTATGCGCCGTGCGGCTGACGCGCCAGCCGACAATCCGGCGCGAAAATGCATCGATGATGAAGGCGACATAAACAAAGCCAGTCCAGGTCGAGACATGGAGCATTCTCAAGCCAAGCGGAACGCTTGGCGGCTCGGAAAATGCGACCAAATATGCCTGGTAAAGTCAGAGACCCAAAGCCGGTTCGGTGCCGAAGCCTGGAATTCCCGATTGACGTGATCCTTTGGACAGGGGGCTGCCTTGTCAGAAAAGGTCGTGCGCAGGGGCTTCCCGCGAACCGCACCCTCAATCCCATTCGCACGCATCAGGCGGGCCACGGTACAGCGCGCGACACTGAAACCTTCTCGACCTAGTTTGGACCTGTCCCGGTTTTGTGCCGCTCCTCTGATCACCTATTGTGCAGCAAAGGAGACGAACCATGAGCACAGGCAGGACTGAAGAATTTCGCTAAGAATCGTTGCGGATAGCGCTGACCAGCGGGATT
>JARXAQ010000235.1 GCA_029865825.1 Rhizobium sp. | reverse complement strand
GGACATGTCACGGGCGCGCACGGTCTGGTCGAAAGTGCGACCGGTCATCAGTTCTGTGACCTTCGACTGGGTCATGCCTTCGACGGAATAGACACCGACCAAGCGACCATCGCGCAGCACAGTGATGCGAGACGAGATCTCCAGCACTTCGGCGAGCCTGTGGCTGACGAAGACGACGGCGACGCCGGAGGCGGACAGGTTTCGGACGATATCGAGCAGGTAGTCGGTTTCCGACTGGGTGAGCGAGGCCGTCGGCTCATCCATGAAGACAATCCGTGCTTCGCCAACCAGCGCCCGGGCAATCGCCACGATCTGGCGCTGGGCAATGGCGAAATCCTTGAGGGGTCGGTCGACATCGAAGGTGACGCCGAGCCGGGCCAGGGCCTCCTCGGCGATTTTGCGAATTTGCCCATAATTGACGAAGCGTGGTCGCGCACCGGTCAGGGTCTGGAACGCGATATTTTCGGCGACCGTCATTTCGGGGAAGAGCGCCAGGTCCTGCCAGATCACCTGGATGCCAAGCGACTGGGCAAGGCTTGGGGTCATCTGGGCCTTAGTCTCGCCGTCAAAAACGATCTCGGCACCGGGCGCCGGCCGATAGACACCCGTGATCACCTTGATCAGCGTGCTTTTGCCACAGCCGTTTTCACCGGCCAGGCAGTGAACTTCGCCGGGCATCACCTCGAAGGAGACGTCCTTGAGCGCCTGGACGCCCCCGAATGTCATGTTGATGCCGCGCAGCGAAAGGAGCGGCCGGGCGCCATCGCCCTGATCCGTTGCGGTCTTCATACCTATGGCCTGTCTGCTTACAACTGGAACTGTGGTCCGGTGTCCGGCCCAGAGAGGCCGGACCCCGGTGGGTCAGCGAAGGTCCGGGCGGGCAAGATTTGCCAATCCGGGTTCCGGGGAGGTCTTTCGCTGGATCAGAGCCCCATGCCTGCGAGTTCGTCGACAGTGTCCTTGTTGATCGCGAGCAGCTGGTCGACGATGATGTCGTTGCCGGCCGGCTTGATCATACCAAGACCTTCGATATCGTCGCCTTCCTTGACGCTCTCCCCCTTGATCAGGCGGTCCGCCATGGTGACGAAGACTTCACCGGCCTGTTTCGGGTTCCACATGAAGCCGCCTGCAATCGCATCGGCCTTGATCAGCTTCTGGCCCTGGCCGGGCGAGAAGGGTCCGATGACGAAGATTTCACCGGTCTTGCGGCGCTCCTCAACGGCACGGCCCGCACCAATCGGACCCTGGCTACCGAAAGCGAGGAAGCCCTTGAGATCCGGATGGGCCGCGATCAGGTCGAGCGCAGTCGAGCGGCTCTTGTCGACGTCTTCGGCGACGCCGTAGCGGTCACCGACCAGCTTCATGTCGGGATAGTTCTGCTTCAGATAGGCGATGGCGGCATCGGCCCAGGCATTGTGCAGCGGCACGGTGAGCGAGCCGACATAGACGGCATATTCGCCCTTGCCACCGGTCTTTTCGGCCAGCAGCTTGGCATGGGCTTCACCAAAGCCGGTCGACGACGCGAGTTCGAAGTTCCAGTCGGCACCCTTCTGCGACGGCGATTCATGGGTGATGACCTTGATGCCGGCGGCCTGCGCCTTCATCAGCACCGGCTCCAGAACCTTGGCATCATTGGGCACCACGCCGATGACCTTGACGCCCTGGGCGATCAGGTCCTCGATTGCGCGGACCTGCAGAGCCGGATCGGCGCTGGTTGGGCCGACCATGAAGGCATCGAGCCCAAGCTTTTCGCCCTGCGCCTTGATGCCGGCTTCCATGGCATTGAACCAAGGAATACCACCGATCTTGACCACGACGCCGACTTTCGGCGCGTCAGCCGCATAGGCAACGACCGCGCCGGCAAGCGAAAGCGATGCGGCAAGTGCCGCCACGATAAATCTTTTCATGTTCACTCCTCCTCAAACGTCGTTCTCGCGAACGATCCCGACCCGCCGCTCCCGCAACAGGCCTTCCTTGGTTTCCTCCAGGCCCGGGGAACTCCCTTGCCTCCCGTCCCGCCTTCCTCTGGCGAACCATCCAGCACAATCGATCTTTCTTTTTTGCACAATCGATGGTGCAATGAATATCCGTCAGCCGTAGGCTTTCGTCAAGAGGGAGTTTTTCCTAATGAGATCGGTCAGGAGAACGGCATGAGTGACTTCGGGAAGAAAAAGGCAACGATCTACGACCTCTCGGTTCTGTCCGGGTGTTCGCCATCGACGGTCAGCGCGGTGCTGAACGGCACGTGGCGCAAGCGGCGAATCAAGGAAGCGACGGCACTGCTTGTGCAGGGGCTCGCGGACGAGCACGGCTACACGGCGAACCTGCAGGCGCGCGGTCTGCGCTCGTCCCGCTCCGGGCTGGTCGGACTGTTGCTGCCGGTGCACGACAATCGCTATTTCTCCTCGATGGCCCAGACTTTCGAGGCGGAGGTGCGCAGTCGCGGCCAATGCCCGATCGTTGTCAGTGCCTGCCGCGATCCGGAGGAAGAGCGCCAGATCGTCGAAACGCTGATTTCCTATTCGATCGACGAGCTTTTCATTGCCGGCGCCACGGATCCGGATGGTGTGCACGACGTCTGCGTCAAGGCGGGCCTTCGCCACGTCAATATCGACCTGCCCGGAACGCGCGCGCCCTCAATCATCTCGGACAATTACGAAGGCGCCTGCATGCTCACCCGTGCGATCATTGAGCGGGCAATGCAGGACGGCCCGCTCTCCGCAGACGAAGTCTATCTGTTCGGCGGTCGCGACGACCATGCCAGCCGTGAACGAATCCGAGGCTTTCGCGAGGTCAAACGTGCCATGCTCGGCGCTGATCCCGAGGCCTGCATCCATCCCACCGGCTATTCTCCCGGTATGACGGCGCGCGCCTTCGAAACCTTCTATGAGGCACACCACAAGCTGCCCCGCTGCTTCTTCGTCAATTCGTCGATCAACCTCGAAGGGCTGCTGCGCTTCCTCGGCCAGCACCCGCATGAAACCTTCGCCGACATCATCGTCGGTTGCTACGACTACGATCCCTTCGGATCCTTCCTGCCCTTCCCGGTCTATATGATCCGGCAGGACAGTGAGGCCATGATCACGGAAGGGTTCAAAATTCTCGCCACCCCCCGCCCCCCGGCGCTCACGCATCTCGTCCAGCCCATGCTTGTGCCGCCGCGAACCGCGCTGACCGGGCCATTGGATGCGCTCAAGGACGTCGGTTGACGGTATCCACCCGTCCTAGGGATTCCGCGATCTCGAAGCCTGCTGGATCTCCATCCCGCCGCGCACCACTCTCGCTGCTTTGATGCTCTCCCCCCGAAACACCAGCAGGCGTTTTAAGCCACTGGCTACGTGTATTCTCACTATAAGCGTGACGTCCCAGCCTCTAGGCGAGGATTTTGAGGATTCGACCGCAGGCTAAGGTCGCAAGGCACAGGCCATCTCCGATCGACGATCTGGTCGTGAGCGCTACACAGGCGCGCCCCTCGAAAAGGAAGATCTAAAGGTGAGCGACCTGACCCGCGCCCATCGCGAGGGGCTGGCGACGACCCTGCTGACCAAGGGCACCTCAAAGATCGCGGATATCGCCCAGGCGTTGGGCTATGCCGATGGCACCGCGTTTTGCCGGGCCTTCAAGACCTGGAAAGGTCACGCACCGAGCAGGCGGCTGCAGGACAGCGCGTAAAGAGATCAAAAATACGGTCCGGCAACGTCACGCCCTTGCACATTTGACCTCTCAGCATCGGTTAGCCTGTCAGCGGACGAAATAGGCATCCGCGCTGACGATCTCGGCATAGGCAAAGCCGAGCGCCGCCATGAAGGCCGCATGCACCTCTGCCGCCATCACGGTCTTGCCGTCAAAGTCGAGGTCGCGTGTCGCAACCGCATCATGGACCACAGTCACCCGGTATCCCATGTCACTTGCGGCGCGCACGACGGCATCGATGCACATATGGCTCATCGCTCCGACCACCACGAGATCTGTCACATTCTGCGCATCGAGGATCGCCTTGAGGTCAGTTCCGAGGAAGGCGTTGATATTCGACTTCGTGACGCGGTGTTCGCCCTCACGGGGTTCCACCATGGCATTGATTTCAGCGCCCTGGGTTCCCGGAACAAAGAATGTCGCATCGTCTTCCCCGGCGTGATGGCGGACATGCACGACCGTCCCGCCCTTGGCCCGGAAGTGATCAAGCACGCGGCGCGCAGTGGCGGCAGCGGTCGCTGTGCCGACGAGTGTGAAGGCCCCGCCGTCGAAATAGTCGTTCTGAAAGTCGACCAGGATCAAGGCTGTCGCGGACATGGCTGCTCCTTACGCATATTTTCCGGATCCCGGAATCACGAACCGGAAGACAGCGTTCCTGCTGTCTTCCGGTTCGTTATATACGAGCAGGGCGCGCCCGCTGTCCATGTCTGCAGCGTCAGGCGGCCCGGCTCATCGCAGCGCGCGTGACGACGAAGCGGGAGATCATCTGGCTCAGGCTATTGGCCTCGCCATTGAGCACGGCTGAGGCTGCCGTTGTCTCCTCGACCATGGCGGCATTCTGCTGAGTGGACTGGTCCATATGGTTCACCGCGATGTTGATTTCGCGCAGACCAGAAGCCTGTTCGCCGGTGGCCCGTGAGATCTGCTGCATCAGAGCGTCGATCGTCTGCACCTGTTCGGCAATCCGGTCCAGTGCTCCCCCTGTCTCGGCAACCAGCGTGACGCCCTGCCCGACCTGCGCATTGGATTCGGCAATCAATGCCTTGATTTCACGCGCCGCCTGAGCGGACCGCTGGGCAAGTTCGCGAACTTCCTGGGCAACCACGGCAAAGCCCTTGCCGGCTTCGCCCGCTCTTGCGGCTTCCACCCCGGCATTGAGCGCCAGCAGGTTCGTCTGGAAGGCAATCTCATCGATCACGCCGATGATCTGGCTGACCTTGCGTGAGCTGTCTTCGATCCCTTCCATCGCCAAAATCGCGTTGCGGACAACCTTACCGGAATGTTCCGCCTCGGTGCGGGCCGTCTTGACCTTGTCGGCCGCCATTTCGGCATTGCCGGCGCTTTCGTTGAGCTTGTCGGCGATCTCACCCAAAGCTGCAGTCGTCTCTTCGAGACTTGCCGCCTGCTGTTCGGTGCGCTTGGACAGCTGATCGGAGCTGCCGCTGATTTCGCGCGTTCCCGAATTCAGGGTTTCCACGGTCACGTTCAGACGCAGCACGGTGTTTTCGAGGCTTTCCACCGCCGAGTTGTAGTGCTCGCGCAGCTCTTTATAGGAGCCCGGGAAGGTTTCCACGATCCGGTGCGTGAGATTGCCGTCGGCCAGTTGCTGCAGGCCCTTGCCCAGAGCCAGAACGACGCTGCGCTGGATATCCGCGACCGCCTGGCGCTCGGCCTCCGTCTGGCTGCGCTGGTCTTCGGCCGCGATGCGTTGGCGTTCGGCAATCGCCTCGATGCTGCGGCCTTCGGCGAGCTGGTGGCGGAACGCATCGAGCGAGGTCGCAAGCGCCCCTACTTCGTCCTTGCGCTCCTGACCGGCAACGGCCTGCTCATAATCACCGTCAGACAGGCGCGCGACTTCGACCAGCAGCGAGCCGATCGGCTTCTGGATGAACATTCGCACCGCAATCAGCAGCGAGATGATGACGGCTGCCATGATAACGAGGCCACCCGCGACAAGGATCATCGTCTGCTGGTTGACGATCGCCGAGACGACGGAAACCGGCACATCTTCGACGATCATCCAACGAGCGTTCAGCCCCGGCAGTTCGAAGGGCATGACAACGCGGAACACGGGCTGCTGATCAACGCCGATGACGTTCTGCAGGATGACGGTCTCGCCCTTGGCGGCGGCAGCCTTTGCGGCCGCATCGCCTTCGAATTCATAGGGCTTCATCACCTGGGCCTGGTCGGGAGAGGTCAGCCAGTGGCCCTGTGCGGACAAGAGATAGACATGACCGACGCCGAAGGGGCGCTGGTCCTTGAGTGCGCCGGACAAGGCATCCAGACCCACGTCCACACCGAGGACGCCGCGGAGCTTGTCATCGGTCACGACCGGAAATGCGATGCTCATCATCAGCATGCCGCCGGCCTCGTCTTCGACGTAAGGCTCGGTTGCTGCCCCCGCACGGCTCTTGGCGGCGAGTGAGAAGTAACCTTCCTCGCGATTGATCGCATCGGGAATGATGAGTTCGAAGCCGTTCGTGCCGCGCGTCCAATAGGGCGTGAACTCGCCATTGGCGTTGGTCCCAGTCTTTGTGCTCATCTCAGGCTTTTGACCGTCGAAGCTGTTGACCTCCTCAAGGAGCCAGGAGCCGAAGACGAGATCGAATTTGTCGATGAGCCCGGGCAACATCGCCGTGACAGTGGCGCGATCGACCTCGGAGCGGGACACGCTCGACGCCATCACCTTGACGGAGCCGGCAAGATTGTTGAGCTGCGACGCGACCCCTGCCGCCGTCGCCTTGGCATCCGTGCGGGCCTGATCGAGGGTCATGGCGACCGTCCGCTCACGGACCTGATAAATGACTGCGGCAAAGGTGACCGCCAGGCAGAGCAGGATTGCCGTGGCGCTCACGCTCAGCAGCTTGAATGCAAGAGTTCGCTTCATCGTTTGTCCTCAATAACGATCCTGCACCATCTCGGCATGCTCTCAGGGATGACTTCCGGTGCTTTGGGCACCAGAATTCACGAGAGCCTATAAAATATTGCTAATTTACAAGTTATCGCGTCGATCAGATTGATCACAATGGTCCGAACAGTGCAGCGGAGCGTCTGAAGTCATTTGACCAAAGGCTTTACAGAATTCCTCACTTTACATTTTCTCGTATTTTTGTGATTTTATGAGCCATTGACGATGGAGAATGCCGTGACCGCACCCCGCTTTGCAACCCGCCTCAACTCATTCGCGTCCGGTGCTCAAGAGGCATGGCCGGTTCATACCGGCAAGCCGACGATGATGATGATGGCGGCGCGTGCGGCCAAGGTGGAGGGGCTCACCGACCTCGACTTGAACTATCCCGATCATGTGACGGAGAGCCCCGCAATCCTGGCAGAAAAACTTCATGATGTCGGTCTTTCCATCAACGGCTTTGCGATGCGTTACTACACGAATCCGGCCTTTAAACTCGGCGCCTTCACTCATCCAGATCAGGCCATACGACGCGAAGCGATTGATCTCACCAAGCGCGGGATAGATGCAACGCGCGACGCAGGTGCCCAGCTCATGACTATCTGGCTTGGGCAGGACGGTTTCGACTATCCGTTTCAGGCCGACTACAACACGATGTGGCAACACGAGCTTGATGGAATTCGTGAAGTTTGCGCCCATGATAGGGATTGTGCGATTTCCATCGAATACAAGCCGAATGAACCGCGCGCCTACAGCCTGATGCCCGATTGCGCGACAACTTTGCTGATGATCAGAGATGTCGGCGCCGCGAATCTGGGCGTGACGCTCGATTTCGCCCATGCGCTCTATGCCGACGAACAGCCGGCGTTTGCAGCCGCGATGATTGGCCGACAGAGCAAACTCCTGGGCGTTCATCTCAACGACGGCTATGCCAAGCGTGACGACGGCCTGATGGTGGGTGCGGTCCACACGCTGCAAACCATCGAGCTTCTGCGTCAGATAAAGCGTGACGGCTATCAAGGGGCCATCTATTTCGACACGTTTCCGGATCTGACCGGCCTTGACCCGGTGCACGAATGCGCCGTGAACATCAAAACCGTCGAACGCATGCTGAAGATCGTGGATCAGCTCGACCAGGACAACCGGCTGAGCGGGGCGATCAATCGCCAGGATGCCGTATCCGCCATGGCCATCGTTCACGCCTTGACGCTGGGAGCCGACACCTGAGCCCCGTCTTTCACATCCAGTATCCAGGAGATGCTCCAGAGAACGGTTCGTTCCGCGGATGATGGAGCCCACCCGCTATCAACCACGCGCCGATCGCCTTATCATTTCGCGTTGCGACGACGGTGGATCGCTTCACGAGGGAAATTGGATGCATTCAGACAAGGATCCGAAGGCGGTGGGACCACGCATCAGGATGATGATGCCGAAACTCACCCCTCTGGAGGCGCGGGTGGTGGAGACGGTCTTCGCGCTCAGGACGTTTTCGGAAAACACAGCGCTGAAGGAGCTGGCGGCGGAGGCCGGCGTTTCGGAAGCCATGGTCGTCAAGATCACCAAGAAACTCGGCTTTGACGGATTTCGCGATTTCAGGGCGGCGGTGTCGCTCTACAACAGCCTTCCGACGGCCGAAATGCATGAGGAACTGTCTGTCGAGGACACCTCGCGCCAGATCATACAGAAAGTCTTTCGCACCTCGATCCAGGCATTGGAGGAAACGCTGGCGATCATGGACGTCGCGGCTTTCGATCGCGCAGCAGATCTTCTCAGCCGGGCGCGCCATCGTGATTTTTACGGCGTCGGCGGCTCGGCGCAGATCGCCCGGGACGTTGCGCATAAATTCCTGCGCATCGGTGTGCGCGCATCAGTCGAGGATGATTCCCACATGATGCTGATGTCGGCTGCGTTGCTGAAGAGCGAGGATGTCGCCGTCGGGTTCTCCCATTCCGGCAATACGATCGCCGTCATCGAGGCCATACAACTCGCTCGCAGGAATGGCGCGCGCACGATCGCCATCACCAATTACGACGGATCACCGCTCGCCCAGATCGCCGATATCGTATTGTGCTCGACGGCCCAGGGCTCGCCCTTGATGGGTGAAAACGCCGCCGCCCGCATTGCCCAGCTCAACATTCTCGACGCGCTCTTCGTGGCGGTCGCCCAACGCGACTACGAGGCGGCGGAAAACAATCTGAACAAGACGATGTCCGCCGTGACGTCGAAACGGAAGGACAAGATCCCATGACGGCGCCCCGGGTCATCGTGTTTGGCAGCCTGCACTACGACATCATGGTCTATGGCCCCGACCGGCCGCGCAAGGGCGAGACGGTGACCGGTGAGAGCTGGCAACCCAAATGCGGCGGCAAGGGCGGAAATCAGGCCGTCTCCTCAGCATTGGCCGGTGTCGAGACAGTGATGATCGGTGCGGTGGCCGACGACGCATTCGGTCAGGCATTGATTGCCAATCTGGCGGCCGCCCAGGTGGATCACCGCCTCGTCCGCATCTGCGACGGCGTCGGAAGCGGCATGAGCGTGGCGATCTTCGATGCCGGCGGCGACTATGGCGCCGTGATCGTCTCCGGCAGCAATCTGACGCTCTGCCAGGCTGATGTCGATGCGGCATCCGGCTGTTTCGACGAGGGCAGCGTGCTCATCTTGCAAAACGAGGTGCCGGAAGACGCCAATGTCGCGGCGGCGCGCGCCATGCAGGCGGCAGGAGGTCGGGTCATCCTGAACGCTGCACCGGCAAGAGCGCTGTCAGACGACCTCCAGGGGCTCGTCGATATTCTCGTGGTCAACGCCATCGAAGCCGAGCAGATGTCCGGGTTGCCCGTGATCGCCTCACGCGCCGGAGCACTCGAGGCCGCAAGACGGCTCGCTGACCACTTTCCAACGGTCGTGGTCACCGCCGGTGGTGACGGCCTTGCCTGTGTGTCGGGCAGTGACGACTACGTGATTGCAGCCATCGACGTCGAATTGGTCAGCACCCATGGGGCCGGCGATGCCTTCACCGGCGTGCTCGCGGCAGAGATTGCGCTCGGCAGCACGCTTCTGGATGCCTTGAACGGCGCAAACCGGGCGGCAGCTCGCCTGGTTGGCATGCAGAGATAAGGTCCGAAGCACTGTTTGCCGGGCATTGGACCGTCAAACCACCTTCGGGTGCCTGACAGACGGTTAGAGCCAATCACTCTTGGGCTTTAGAGCCGATAGATCCGTTCTGCGGTCCCGCGTGCGATATGCCGTCGATCCACGGCTGAAAATGGTGACAGACAACGTTCGAGCGCAGCGAATAGCTTAGCTGCAGGACTGAAGAGCAGATCGACTGGCAGATTCGAGCCGAACATCACCCGTTCCGGACCAAAGACGTCGATGACGAAGGTCAGCAGCGGCACCGTATCATCGATACTCCAATGCGGGTGGCCGAGCCCGAAACCGGAGAGCTTGACTGCAACATTCGGCGCTCGCGCCAGCGCCCGGATCGCATCTTTCCACTGCGAAATGCCCTCGGCCGACCGGTCGATGGGCATGCCAAAGTGGTTGAGGACGATCGGCGTCTCGGGGAAGTCGCGTGCCAGGTCCTGAGCCATGCGCATCTGTGGCCAGTAGATCTGCAAATCGAAGCTCAGCTTGCGATCGGCCAAGGCGCGGAATCCCCGTCGCCAATCGTCCTGCTCCATCAGATCGATTTGCGGAGCGACCCGAAGGGCCGGATCGTCGTGCCAGTTGAGGATTTGTCTGACACCACGCATCTGCGCAAATGCCAGATGGCCGTCGAGGATCGCGTCGACGCCCGGATCGGCGAGATCGGCATAGGCAACGATCGCCGTGGGCAGGCCCGTCTCAACTGCCATTCCGGCGAGCCAAGCCGTCTCGCCGACGGGATCCCCCGGGTGCCAACCATTCTGCACATGAACCGTCTTTGCGACCGGAAATGTATCAATGGATGCGCGGTAGTCCGA
>JARXAQ010000151.1 GCA_029865825.1 Rhizobium sp. | reverse complement strand
GCCGATCGAATTGCTGGAGAAGGACAGGACGCTGGCCGTGGTCTTCAGATCCGCGTCGGCGGAGAAGGCACGCTCGGCCGAGAGCGCGTCGACATAGGCGTTGATGAGGTCGGTATAGCCTGAGGAATTGTCGGTATTCCGGACGTAGCCTGCACCATTGATGCCGCCGTCTCGCACCAGCATCGGATCGCCGCCGGCATCCGAGCGGACCGCCGGATTGACGCGGATGAGGGCCGCGAGACCCGGCTGGACCGTGCCCGTTGCCGGAACCGTGCCCGTGGGCCAGGTGAAGAGGCCCGGCAATTCGTTCAGACCGCCCGCATCGGTTTCGGCAAATGCCTCGATCAGGCCGCGCGCCACTTCGTCGAGCTGGGTCTGGAAGATCGGCGCAACCTCGTCGCGCAACTGGACCAGAGCCGCGAGCGAACCCTGGGCATCCGTGTTGCCGCCGACGCCGGCGCGAACCGGCGTTCCGTCGATATAGATCGGATTGCCGGTCACGGTGGAATCGTATGTGTAAGTCCGGTCGAACGTAACTTCGCGCGGGTCCGTCTCGAACAGCGTCGTTCCATCAGACGTGTAGAGGACCATGTCGCTGTTTTCGCGCATGTTGATGCTGACGCCAACGATGCCTGAGATATCCTTGAGCAGGGTGTCGCGACGGTCGAGATAGTTGCTCGGATCATCACCCGTCGCCGTCAGCCGTACGACCGTGTCGTTGACGATCTTGAACTCCGCCAGCAATTTGTTGAGCGATTCAACCTGCTGGTAAATCTGCGCGTCCGCCTCCTGGCGGACTTCCTGCGTAGAGACCGTGGCGTTGTTCAGCGAATTGGCGACATCGATCGCGTCGGTCACGACGGTCGAGGCGAGCGCATATTCACCGGGGGCTGACGCGAAGGACTGCAGGCTGCTCTGGAGGTTGGCGAGATAGGTCGAGGTCGACAGCTCGTAGTCATTGCCGCCGAGCGCGTCCGACAGCGAGGTCAGCCCCTCGAGCAGGGTTGTCTGGGCACTCTCCTGCGAGGTCGAGGAGGAGAGCTGTCGCAGCAGCGCCATGTGCTGCGACCGCTCGTTCTGGGTTGTCGAGGCGCCGTAGACCGTCTGCACCACCACCGACTGCCGGCGAACATAGTTCTCGTTCCCGTCATTGGCGATGTTGTTGGACAACACAGCCGTCTGCTGGGACGTGTTCCGGAAGATCGAATTGGCCGTATTGAGCGACGATGCAAGCGACATAGGACTAACCTACTCTTTCGATTATCTCTTCAGGTTGACCAGGACTTCCATCAACTCGGAGCCTGTCTGGAAAACCTTGGAGTTTGCGGTATAATTCCGCTGGGATTCGATCATCGCCGTCAGTTCCTCGGCGACGTCCACGTTGGAGTCTTCAAGGGCACCGGAGATGATCGAACCAAATCCGCTGGAGCCTGCGTAACCCATGACGATGACGCCGGAGTTGTTCGACTGGGTGTAGAGGTTTCCGGCCACCGGATTGAGTTCGTCGGGGCTCTGCACACTGGCAAGCGCCACACGAAACTTCGGCACCAGATCGCCGTTTTCGTAAGCGACCGACACCACACCGGTCTCGTCGATCTCATAACCCTTGACCTTAGAGGCCGCGTTACCGTCAACTTTGCCCCTCTCAACCGAGAAGGCCGAGGCGAGCTGGCTGGTGTCGCCGATCTGCAGCACAATTTCCGGAACCATGGCGCCATCGATGTCGAACTCGTCGAGCGTGACTTCGCCGCTGGCCGGCGTGATGAGCTGTCCGTCCAGGTCGAATTCGAGCGTCTCGGCCGCGAGCACTGTTGTCGGCGTACCGGGCCCGGTCGCAGTGACCGACCACTCGTTGTCGGCAACTTTCGTGTAGATGAATTCGATGAGCCGGCTCGACCCCTGGCTGTCGTAAACCTTCAGCGAGGTCTTCTGCTCGAATCCGACAGCCTCACCATTCGGAAGGTTGACGTTGAGCGTGCCGGTGGTGGACGCGACTGCCGAGATGCCGGAGCCGGAGAGGTCGATGTCCTGGAGACCGTCGAAACCGTTCACGACAATCGTCGGATCGGTCGTAGAATCGTATTCGTAACCCTGAAGGGTATAGCCCGCCGTGTTTTTCAGCGTGCCGTCATCCTGCAGCACGAAGGAACCGGCTCGGGTCAGATAGGGAACACCGTCGTCGCCGTTGACGATGAAGAAGCCGTCGCCATTGATGGCGAGGTCCGTCTCGGACGTCGTATAGCTGAACGTGCCCTGCGAAGAAATCGAGTACCGGACATCCGTTTCGACGCCGCCTGAATTGTAGGCGCCGTTTGTGGTTGGCAAAATCATGGATGAAAACTGCACCGAGGCCTTTTTGTAGCCGACGGTGCTGGAATTGGCGATGTTGTCTGCGACTGTACCCAGGCGGTTTGCCTGCGCATTCATGCCGGAGACACCAGTTCGCATGGTTCCGTAAAGGCTCATATTGAAATCCTCGCTTCCGTAGTCATTTTCGAGAGTATGAGGTGGGCCTTGCGTGAAGCTGTCTGGCATTGCGGCTCTCGACGTTATTCGTCCAGAGAGCCGCCGAATGCGGGATCCGGCTTGGGCGCCGGATCAGCTCCAATCGATGCAGTAACCGAGGAAGCGCTTGGAATCGACGGGATCGAAACCGAGCTTCTTGCGCAGCTTCTTGCGAAGCTTCGAGATGTGGCTTTCTACGACGTTCTCCTCGACCTCTTCGTCGAAGATGCCGTAGATCGCGTTGAAGATCTGGGTCTTGGAGACACGGCGGCCACGGTTGGCGACCAAGTATTCCAGGATGCGGCGCTCGCGTCGCGGCAGAGGGAACATGTCGCCGGCAATTTCCGGGTCACGTCCATCGGAGAAGACCTTGATCGGGCCGATCTCGGTGAAGTTGGTGATGGCGCGCAGGCGACGGCGGATGGCCGCGGCCCTGGCCAGAATCTCCCGGGGATGAACCGGCTTGCGCACGACGTCGTCGACGCCACAGTCAAACAGTGCCAGCGTCGCCTCAAGCGACGGCTGGTCGCTGACAGCGATCACCGGCGCCTGGGTCCTGTCGCGGATTGCCCGCGGCAGTTCCAGCATCGCTTCGCCCTGCCCGATCAAGAACGCCTCGACCGCCGCAATATCGGAATCGGCCGCTGTCACGACCCATTCCCCGAACTCTCTCGGGTCGAATCCCGTCGAAGGAATCCCCTCGCGCCCAAATAGAGATGTGTATCCGTCTTTCACGAGCTCTCGCTCATCAACCACGACGATCATTCAGCCGCCTCCGAATCAGTGTGGTGTTTCGATACGTAATGGGTACGAATCGTGCGATTCAGGGACAACTAGGTAAACTTAATGACAGATATTAATAATTGATTAAGGATTCGGTGCCGATTTGCACTATATTTAGTAGGTGCACCGCACCATCGACACTATTATTTTGTTGAAAAGTTAACGCAAGCCTCGCGCAAGCTCTTGCATGGCCCCATTTCGACGCAGTCTCGCCACATTTGGCAAATCGCCACCCGACCGCCTGTCAATCAATTTCTGATTGCTATTCACCGCAAAATTGTCGCGCAGGACCCGTCCAATTCCCGTAACCCGTGGCCACCAGATTGGCGATCACACGGCAGACATAACGCTTCTGCGCCGGGTCGTTGTTCGGTCCGGCATGATAGCGCGCCACCGCCATCGTCCAGGTTTCGTGACGCTGGTGCAGATTACTCAGGAAGCGAGCCGCATATTCCACATTCCGTTGCGGGTCAAACATGGCCTGCACGGAGGTGAAATACTCGCCGTGAAAGTGCTGGTTGATCTGCATGCAGCCGACATCGATCAGTTTGGCACCACCGTCACGCGCCCGCTGGAAGGCGTCCAAGGCCTCCTCAAGCCCAGTGAAATAGTAGGCCTTTCCCTCCACGTTCATTGCGTAGGGCTGCAGGCTTCCCTTGCGTCCCGTTTCCGTCAATCCGACCGAATATAGAATTCCCTCGGGAACGCCGTATTTGGCTGCCGCCGCGCTGATCTGGGTCTCGCAATTCGCGACGCTGGCTGCTGCCTCAGACGTAAAGCTGATCAGGGCGAGCGCTGCGAGCGTCAGTAGAGGAAACTTCGGCCTGCTGCGCCACCCATTCATCGGACGTCCTCACCCTGCTGTTGTTGCCATCCTCACGAGCGCGGCTGTCGCCCCCTTGGCCACCCGACTGGAAGGCCTGCTGGCCCTGCTGCTGGCTCGCGGCATTGTTCGATCCGGCATCCGCGCTGCGATCAACCGATGGCGCCTGCATGTTGACCTGTACATGGTCAACGGTAAGCCCCTGCGCACGCAAGGCCTTCAGAATGTCGCTGGTGTCGTTTGACAGCTGTCGCAGGGCCGCCGGATTATCGACGGTCAGCTGCACGCTCAACTCTTCGCCCGACAACCTCAGTGTCGCCGTCACACTGCCGAGTTCGATCGGGCTCATCTGGAGCTTCAGCGTGTTGACCACCTTACCCTGACTGGAATGGGCTGCGGCATTGGCCAGCTCGGACCCCGAGGACATGGCGCTGACCCATTCCGTGTCGCCCAGCATGGCGGCCGTGATCGACGCGGCGTTCGTGGTCGAGGCCGGCGCGATGTAGCGACGTGCATCGACGACAGTGACCGTCTCGATGCCAGCGGCCTCACCCGTGTCATCAACCCCGGTCTTCGTTTCGTTCTGCAGGACCAGAGGCTGGCCCTTGCCATCGGCTCTCACGAGCCGGAAGGTTCGATCCTGGTCTTCGGGTGCGGCTCCATCATCCGAGGCGACACCGTCGCCCGACGCTATGGCCTCGGGCAGGCCACCATGCGCCCGGTGCTCGATCGCCCCTTTGCCGGTGTCCTGTCCCTCGTCCTTCTTGTCGCCGGTCGCCACCTCTTCGACAGGGGTTCCGGCCAGCAGACGCAGAACGTCGGAAAGATCCGTGCTCTTCGCGTCCTCTGCCGCCGCCAGTTCGTCGGTGGACGCCGTCGTGGTCGTCGCATCGTCCTCGGATGTCGGCTTTTTGTCTCGGAGACCGCCGATTGCCTTGGCCAGTTCAGCCTTTGATACGGTTTCGATCGCAACTGCCGGACGCCCCCCTGCCTCGATCTGCGGATTGGCGTCCGTGGTCTTGGAGCGAGCGGCGGCGAGAAGACGGGCGAGATCGTCCGTGGACAGATCGCCCAGTTCGGCCTGCACCTGATCTCCGGTCGCAGCCTTGCTCATCGACAGTTCGATTATGGGGCGCTTGCTGCGGTTTTCGACGGATTGCTCGGCATCCTCGCCGGTCCCGGTCGTGGTTGCCTGACCGTCTTCGGTCAGTCGTGCCTCCTTCTCCTGATTGCCGGAATTCGACAGCGCTTTCGAGAAACCGCCGTCGTCCGTCTGATCAGCGCGTGCGCCGGATCCGCCTTGCTGCACGATTGCGCCAGGAACGGGCGCTGGGGGAGCCGATAATGCATCCATCATGTCAGGGGCCTTCTTTCTTGAGAAGATTGTCGATCGCATCGAGCTTGGAGCGGCCGGCATCGACAAAGGTGCGCAGTTCTGGATCGATTGCCGGGGATTGCGGCGGGTCCGCGGCGGCCGGCTGTACCGTCGCTGCCGGAGTATCTGTGGCGGGAGCGGGCTCGGTGCCCGGCGCCGTTGGCGGGGCAAGCGGATCCTGCAAATCCGTGTCGTCAACGGCCGCGGCAACGCCGACATCGGTCGTCGGTGCGGGAGGCACCTCGGAAGGGGGCGGTGTAACCGGTCCCTCCGGTTTGCGCAGCACTTCCTTGGCGACCGCCTCCGCCGCCTGGCGTAGCGCCCGATCCTTCGGAGACAGCGCCTCCTCGGGGATTTGCATCAAAGCTGCCATGGCGTCATCCACCTTGTCGGTGGGAACGCCAACGAGGCTGCCGTAGAGCTTGGCCAGCGCATCGGCGCCAGCACCATCTCCCGACAAAGACTGTGCCTGTTCGGAGGCCATGACAGCCAGTTCACGACGCCCGGCGATGGCCGCCTGGCGGGCGATGCGCAGATATACTTCGCGGCGGCGATCGACATCCATGTAACCGAGCGTCGCCTCGATGTCCTCCGGCTTCAGCACATCGTAGTGTTCGACGACAAAGCGCACGAACAGATCGGCAAACTGGCTGGCATAAGGCGAATAGAGGAAGCGGCGGGCATAGCGATTGGCATAGCCTGACGCCTTCTCGACAATCTTGGCATCGACGGCGACGGCAAGCGAGCGGCGCAAAGCCGCCTCCTCGACAATCGTCCCGGGGGCGGTCAGTCGGGCCCAGTCGTAGAATTTCAGCGAGCCTCCCGGGTCCTTGGCGATCGTTACATTGCCCGCAACCAATGCCAGATAGGGCGCGATATCCGCATCCTTGTATTCCGCGACCATGTCGCCCAGGGTCTTGGAGATCAGCGTTCCCTTGCCGCTCAGATATTTGCGCAGAGCGTCGGCAATACGGTTGTCGAAGTTGCCGTCGACGTCGCGGGCGACGAGAAACTCGAGCGTCGCGGGATTGCCGCCGCTCATGGCGTAGATCAGGGCGGCATCGACGTTGCGTGGATCGGCGAAGACGGCCGGATCGGCGGAGCGCAGCCGCTTGTCGATCGCGCCCAGCATGAAACGCTGCATCTCGGCTGCGGAATGGTCACCGCGCACCACGGTGTCCTGCACGAATTGCAGGGAACGGAGCATACGATAGGGCTCGATGGTCTCGTCAAGGCTCTGAGCACGGGCTGTCTGACCGCCGCCAAGGGCAGTTGCAGCGCAGATCATGAGCGTGAGCGAGAACCGCCTGGCCACCATGGGTTAACCCTGCTCCGGCTGGATGAGGATTTCGATGCGCCTGTTGGCATCCGCAAGCGGATCGGTCGCGACCTGCAGGCGCCGGTCGGCAAAGCCTGAGACCTGCTCGACGCGCTCTTCCTTCAGACCACCGCGCACCAGCATGTAATAGGCGCTGTGGGCGCGCGCCATCGAGAGCCGCCAGTTGTCATTTTCCGTTCCCTTGAACTGCCGACCATCCGTATGGCCGCGGATGACGATCTGGCCGGGCCTGTCTTGCAGGAGCGTGCCGATCCGTTCCATGGCGATGACCATATCCCGCTGGGGCACGGCGGAGCCGACATTGAACATGGCCGCATCGCTCTGGTCGCTGATGGTGACCAGCAGGCCGCCCTCGGACGGCGTGACGAGCAAGCCCTCGGCAAGCTTGCCGGCCGTTCCGCCAATGGCCTTCTCGATATCCTTCTTCAGCTGTTCCGCTGCTTCGACCTGAGCCTTGGCAATGTCCGCCGGCTCGGCGAGATCCGTAGCGCCTTCCTTCGGCTTTTCACCGTCTGCTGCCGGGGGCGCGGCCTTTGCCTCGCTGTCGTCCGGCTTCACATCGTCGGGCAAGGGTTTCTGGCCGGGCACGACCAGCGCAACCTGCTGTTCCGGATCAGCCAGCGGCTGTGTCGGGTCCTGCGGCTGTTGTTCTGCGGTCTGCTGCTGTTCCGCCGGGGTCAGGGCTTCAGTCGGCTTTCCGGCCGGGCCGTTGGCCGTCTGTACCTGCTGCGTCCAGAAGTCCGGATCGAAGGGGTCGCGATAGGCTTCGCCGCCCTGAGCGCCGGTGGACGGGCCGGAATCGGCAGCACCGCCCTCGCCCTTGGCGCTGACATTGGCCTGCTGGCCCACTTCCTGGGCGATCTCGGCGAGAACGGAGTAAGGGTTCTCGAAGAAATCCGCTTCCGAGTAGTTGGAGTTCTCGCCCGAGGATGCTGTGAGATCTTCCCCAGTTGCGGCGGCTGCGCCAACCCGATCCTCGTCGTCCTCGACCTTGGACCGTTCCTTCTTCTGCTCACCTTCCGCCTGATCGACGGGCTTCTTCAACCCCTTTTCAGTCGGCTTTTCATCCGAAAGCTTGATCGGGTTGAAATAGCTCGCGACAGAGGCCTTGGTTTCCTCGTTGGCGGCGTTGACCAGCCACATGACGAGGAAGAAGGCCATCATCGCGGTCATGAAGTCGGCATAGGCGATTTTCCAGGCGCCGCCATGGGCTCCGTCGTGATCGCCCTTGTGCCGCTTGACGATAATGATCTCGTTCTTGCCGTGGTGGTGGTTCTCGTCGCTCATGAAAGCACTTTCTTCAGGCTGGCGCTGAAGGCGGAGATACGCGTCACGAGCGCCGCATCACCGAATTCGGCTGTCAGGTCGAGATCGACGCCATCGACATGCCGCAGCATCTCGGCATGGTCGGGCATCTCCGACAGGAGTTTTTCGAACAGGTCACGCGGACCCCGCACCTGGATCGTCCCGGCTTCACCGCCGGAGATTGCGGCTTCAAGCTGCTCCGCCAGTTCAACGATGGCCTTTTCGACGATGCTCTCCTCGATCAGCGGCGCCAGGGCATGGGCGACCTGCTCGCTGACCGTGACAGACAAACGCTTGACGATTTCGGGCAACTGGGTGGCGAGCGCTGCCGCGAACTCGTCGCGCAAGCGTCGCTCGATCTCGGCCAGGGCCTCGGAGTGATCCGCATCGATCGTCTGCCGCTCGGCCTGGAGACGCTCGATGGCAGCCTGCTCGCCAGCCTCGTGACCCTCGGCATAGGCCGCGCGGCGCTCGGCTTCGAGGTCGACAGGCTCCGGCTCGGGTTCGGGAAGAGCCGGGAAGTCCATGTCGAAATCATCCGTCCCGATCCCGCCGAATGGCGTGTCGACCGGTTGCGGCGGCGCAGGCGGCGCCGAGAAATCTTTCAGGTATCTGGCCAAAGGCATGCTCATCGGCAATCGCCTCCATCGGCGACAAGATGCGGGCCGCAGGCGCGGGCCGGCAGAAAAGGAATAGAGACATCGCAGGGACCAGAACGTGTTCGCATCTTCCGAAATCGACTTTCACTTCAGAGCCACAGCGCCCGGCAGTTTTCCTGCCATGGACAATGTTTGAAACTAGGGGGTCAAACTTGCGCGAAGATGAATGTTGGTTGCGAATATGCTTGCGGCGGCCGAGGCTTGCAGGCCGCCGTCACGTCGTTCCTCAACGCTGGAACAGGGTGAGCAGCTTCTCGGCGCTGCTGTTGGCGATCGACAGAGCCTGGATGCCGAGCTGCTGCTGGGTCTGCAAGGCCTTCAGCCGGGTCGATTCCTCGTTCATGTCGGCATCGACCAAACGGCCGACGCCTTTGTCGATCACGTCCATCAGGTTCGATACGAAATTGTCCTGCATCTCGATGCGGCTGGTGATCGCGCCCAGCGTGGCGGCGGCATCCGTCAGCTGGCCCATCAGGTTGTCGATGACGCTGATCATGTCGCTCAATTCGTCCGTCGTCGTCGCCGTGCTGATCGCGATCTCGGTGCCCGTCACCGGGATCACCGAACCGACGTCCAGAAGATAGTACTCGCGCGCCGTGCCCGTCGACGGGATGCGCAGGAGGTCTGCATCGATTGCTTTGGTCAGGAACGCACGGCTGGCGTCTTCTGTATCGATCAGCACGGAGTCTTCCGTGTCGAAATCGAGTGTCGTTACCTGCACGCTGCCGTCGGCGCCGCGGATGAAGGAGGACACAACCTGCTTGGTCCCCAATTCGTTGACATTGGTATTGTAGAGCCAGTTTTCACCGGAGAAGGAGGCAGACTGGGCGGCAGAGACCAACTGGTCCTTCAGCTGCTTCATTTCCTCGTTGATCTTGTTCTTGTCGACGCCCGGTTCGCTGGCGGCCACCAGCTTGGCCTTGATGCTCGACATGACCTCGATGACGTTGTCGAGTGCCGTGTAAGCGGTATCAACGGTCGCCGCCCCGAGGCCGAGCGCGTCGGAAACCGTCGACAGGGCCGCGTTGTCGGAACGCATCGTGGTGGCGATGGACCAGTAGCCGGCATTGTCGGACGCGGTTTCGACGCGATACCCAGACGAGACCCGTCTCTGGGTGGTCTCGAGGTTGGTGTCGATCGAGCGAAGCGTCTGGAGCGCGGCCATGGCGGCCGCGTTGGTCATAATGCTGGTCATGCTGGTGCCCTCAAGCGTACATCTGTGCGCATCCGGCAGACGGCCGGCAGAGACGGGTGGGCATCATGCAGACCGCGCGAGCGCGCAGTCCCCGTCACCGTTAACAAATCGTTAACGGTGCCATCTAACAAGCAGGACCTCAGTTAAGCAAGGCTGATAAACGGTAAATCCGCGAGAATAAGAAAGTCCAAAAGTTTCGCGCAAGGCTGAAACGAAAGATCCGCGCCCCTTTCGGAGCGCGGATATCAATCGTGCGAATTCTCGGATCAGAGAAACTCTTAACGGAAGAGCGTAAGGATGACTTCCGACGAGGAGTTGGCGATCGACAGCGACTGGATTGCCAGCTGCTGCTGGGTCTGCAGTGCCTTGAGGCGCGTCGACTCTTCGTTCATGTCGGCATCGACGAGACGACCGACACCGGAGTCGATCGAGTCGCTGAGGGCGGCGACGAACTCGGTCTGCATTTCGATGCGCGAGGAGATCGAGCCGATTGCGGCTGCAGCGCTCGTCATGGAGGTCAGAGCATCGTCGACCATCTGGATCAACTGGTCGAGCTGGCCCGCGGTGGTCGTGGCACTGATGGTCAGATCGGAAACCGAGGCCGTGGTGACGGTACCAGGAGCTGCCGTGGTATCAACCGCCCAGCTGGTGGTGCCGTCGTTGACCGCAACTTCCTGCGTCGGAACGCCCGTCTGATCGACTGCGGCAACCCAG
>JARXAQ010000129.1 GCA_029865825.1 Rhizobium sp. | reverse complement strand
ACGTTCAGCTGAACCGAGATTTCGACTTCGGCATGCAGGTGGATGACAACCTGATGCAGGCCAATGGCCTTGATCGGGGTGTTCAGCTCGACCTGGTTGCGGCCGATGTTGAAGCCTTCGGCAGACAGGATTTCGACGACGTCACGGGCCGCAACCGAGCCGTACAGCTGGCCGGTTTCGCCAGCCGAACGGACGACGATGAAGGCCTTGCCGTTGAGAACGTCGGCAACCGTCTGAGCTTCCGACTTGCGCTCGAGGTTGCGGGCTTCGAGCGTGGCGCGCTCGGATTCGAAGCGGGTCTTGTTGGCGGCGTTGGCGCGCAGCGCCTTGCCCTGCGGCAGCAGGAAGTTACGAGCGAAGCCGTCGCGAACCTTGACGGTTTCGCCCATCTGGCCGAGCTTGGCGATGCGTTCAAGCAGAATGACGTCCATGATTTGTGTTCCTTTCAGTGGTCAATTCGGGTTGTCTGGGGTCTCGGCCTTGGAGGCCGGGGTGAGTGCAACGGTCCGCCGGGTATCCGACAGACCGATGATGAGCGGAATGATCAGCGGCAGCAGCATGATCGTCGACAGGTAAGCAAGCACCAGAGCCGGCAGGCGCCAGTCCTTCCCGCGGGTCTTCAGATGCATGGAGGCAAAGCCGGCCATCAGGAAGCCTGCGCCGAAGGTGCCGCAGACGGTAGCGCCGATCATTGCCGGTACGCCGCCGATGAAGCAGCCGATGATGCCGGCAAGAAAGATGAAGACGGCATTGCGGTTCATGCGCAGCGAAGACGGGATATCTTCGCGCGGACGCTTTGCACGGCCGGAGGCAGAGACGATGCGCTGCGCCGCATAATACATCAGGAACAGCAGCATCACCCAGGTGCCGCCCTGAATGATCGGCAAAAGCACGACCATGGTGCGCTTCAGCTGCTCGAGCGCTGCCGGATCGGGTAGCATGGCCGGATCCTGGCTGCTCATCGCCTGTGTCATCGCCTCGACCAGCTGGTCGGTGAATTCAGGGCCGAAGCCGATGATCACGCCAAGCGCGACCACGGCAAAGGTGACGAAGACGCAGAGCTGCAGCAGGATGTCCGACAGCGGATACCAGGCGATCAGGTGGTCGGGGCCGCCGATCTCGGAGGCCGGGCGTGCCAGGCTCGACAGATGGGCGAGCCAGCCGGCGGGCGCCAGCGTAAAGATCGCCATGCCGAAGGCGAACGTCGGCGACATGCTGATCGTGCCGAGGAAGGCAGCCGTCAGGATGGCCGTGATCGAGGCGAGGTTGCCCCAGCCGAGGCCGACGATGAGGATGGGAAGGGCGGAGGCCGCATAAAGGATGGAGGCGAGCGTCGGCTGCGCCGCAGCACCCAGCACGAGCAGGGCGGCGGTAATACCAGCCAGAAGGCCGGTCATCAGCAATTTCGCATCCAGTTTTTGCAAGGTCGCTGTCCTGCTGGTTGAGCAGTTAGGGGAAGGTCTTCATGCCGTCTGGCAGGATTTCCCCAACATGGGTTTTTGCCGAAAGTCGCCACAAACAGATGCCGGCGCCTCAAGACAGTGGTTCCGATCCGCGCCCAACGCGGAAGGGATGAAGCCCGCCGGTCGGTGACCGGCAGGCTTCGGATCAGATTACGCTACGACGTAAGGCAGCAGGCCGAGGAAGCGGGCGCGCTTGATGGCCTGGGCCAGTTCGCGCTGCTTCTTCTGGGAAACTGCGGTGATACGCGAAGGAACGATCTTGCCGCGCTCAGAGATGTAGCGCTGCAGGAGACGGACGTCCTTGTAGTCGATCTTCGGAGCATTGGCGCCCGAGAAGGGGCAGGTCTTGCGACGACGATGGAAGGGACGACGTGCCTGAGAAGAGGATGCATCAGCCATTGTAATTTCTCCTGTTCTACAGATTACGCGCGGTCTTCGCGCGGACGACGCTCGAAGCCGCCTTCACGCGGGCCACGGTCCGGACGCGGACCACGGTCGCCGAAGCCACCTTCGCGGCGCGGGCCACGGTCATCGCCATCACGACGCGGACGGTCGTCACGGTCGCGCTTCTGCATCATGGCAGACGGGCCTTCTTCGTGGGCTTCCACGGAGATGGTCATGTAACGAAGAACGTCTTCGTTGATGCGCATCTGGCGTTCCATTTCGTGGATCGCTGCACCCGGAGCTTCGATGTCCATCAGGGCGTAGTGCGCCTTGCGGTTCTTCTTGATGCGGTAGGTCAGGGACTTAAGGCCCCAGTTTTCTACGCGCCCGACCTTGCCACCATTCGCTTCGATGACACCCTTGTACTGTTCGACGAGGGCATCAACCTGCTGGGCGGACATATCCTGCCGGGCAAGGAATACATGTTCGTAAAGAGCCATGACAGCTTTGCCTTTCTTGCGGTTGTCGTCACCCGGATCCGGCGCTAAGCCTCACAGACTGCTCCTGTGCGGCATGCGCCGCGGCAAGAAAAGCGTTGTGTTCGAGACGGTCGAGAGCGGAGACACGGGAGACCGGAAACCCTTTTGGTTCCTGCTGCAAGCCTTATCAGCCCGCCAGCCCTCCGTTCAGCCACCAGCCAGAGGACCGGGTGTTGTGAACGGCGCGCTTATACGCGTGTTTGGCGGAAAAGCAAGGGGAGACGTGACTTTTCCGCTTTTGGTGCAGGCGATCTAAATGCCCGCAGATGTTCAAGCTCATCTTTACCGGGTGCTTACCGCGTTTGGCAGACCCGTTTTCCGCATTGCAACCGCTCCTGTAAGCTTTTCTCAATGCGCGTATGTTAGCGTGACATGGAATTCGGCCCTGAGTGTGGGCTCAAGGAATGCAGCCTATGACGGTGATCAACAGCTTCTACCGCAATCCGAATGCGCTCAGCTACGCAACGCAGCTGTTTTCCGCGTCGTCTTCTGTGCGGACGGAAGCGGCTGCCCCATCGTCATGGTCGCGGCAGGACGATGAGACACCGTTTACCGAGACCACGGGTCAGAAGGCGCTCGCCCGCATCGTCGGGATCCTCTCACTGCGCGATGCGGCCGCCGAAGAAGGCGCGTCGGTCGACGAGACCCTTGGTTATATCACCGGCGGGAAGGGCACGGAGGGCGAGGACAAACTCACCTTTGATGCCAGATCCGTCTACAACATCGACTCAGGCGCGGGCGACGATACGGTGACCGCGAAAGCCGCGGCGCTGGCCTCCATATCCACGGGCGACGGCAATGACAGCCTGTCCGCCAGCGCCAGCTTCATCAGCGACATAGATATGGGCGAGGGCGATGATACCGTGAAACTCTCCGGCCAGCTCGTGATGAACGTGACGGGCGGTGACGGCAAGGACGCGCTCACGGTGGCCGGTGAGGCGCTGATCGGCATCGACGGCGGCGCCGGCGACGACACCATGACGCTGGAAGGCACCCGCATCTTCGCCTCCGGTGGCGCCGGCAACGACATGGTCAGCATCAAGCGCACCGATATGAAGGCCGACAATGCCATTGCCGAATACGGCTTTGCCCGGGGTGATGGCGAAGACACCATCAATACCAATGGCAGCCTGAAACTGCGCTTTGCCGGCTATGATGAAAAGGACGTCAGCATCAGCGTGGATGGCAACACGCTGACTGCCACCTTTGCCGGTACGTCGGACCGGATCACCGTGACGCTCGACCAGCCGGCCCTTTCAGGGCAGGGGCTGACTTATGGCTTCGCATACGATCAGGGGCGGACGGTGCTGACCATCGGCTGACGCGACGTGAAAATGCCGGTACCCTGAGGCGCCGGCACAGTCGATTGCAACGGACGATATTAGATCGGCATCGGATATTCGCGGTGGATCTTGGCGATCTCCGCGAGGATCTCCTCCGATAGCGTCACATCAGCCGCATCGATATTCACCTTCAACTGCTCCATCGTCGTCGCGCCGATAATGGCCGAGGCCATGAACGGGCGCGTCAGGCAGAAGGCGACGGCGAAAGCAGAGGGATCGATGCCATGCTTCTTGGCGAGCTCGACATAGGCGCGCGTTGGTGCCTCCTGCTGCGGCACGAGACGGCCGCCGATATCGCCATTGATCGCACCGCGTGAGCCTGCCGGCTTCTGTCCGCCGAGATACTTGCCAGAGAGAATGCCACCGGCCAGCGGCGAATAGGCGAGCAGGCCGACATCCTCGTGATGCGACAGTTCGGCAAGATCCAGATCATAATGCCGATAGAGCAGATTGTACTCGTTCTGGATCGAGGCGACGCGCGGCAGGCCCTTCTGCTCGGCCAGCTTCAGAAAGGTCTGCGTGCCCCATGTCGTCTCGTTCGACAGCCCGATTGCGCGGATCTTGCCGGCCTTGACCAGCTCGCCGAGCGTCTCGAGGATTTCGGCGATGTCGTGCTGCGCCTGGGCGCGGTCCTGCTTGTAAGGATTGTAGTTCCAGGCGCCACGGAAGTGGAAATGCCCGCGGTTCGGCCAGTGGATCTGGTAGAGATCGACATAGTCGGTCTTCAGCCGCGACAGGCTGGCATCAAGCGCTTCGCGCAGCGACGCACCGGTGATCGGGCTGCCCTCACGGATGTAAGGGCGGCCGGGGCCGGCAACCTTGGTGGCGAGAACCACCTGATCGCGCTTGCCTGTCGTCTTCAGCCAGTTGCCGATGATCTCTTCGGTGTTGCCGTAGGTCTCCTTGGAGAGCGGTGTCGTCGGATAGAGTTCGGCGGTGTCGAAGAAGTTGACGCCACGCTCGAGTGCGTAGTCCATCTGTTGAAAGGCTTCGGCTTCCGAATTCTGCGAGCCCCAGGTCATGGTGCCCAGGCAGATTTCGGAAACAAGGATATCGGTTCGGCCGAGCCGGTTCGTCTTCATGGGGGAAATGCCTCAAGTAGGAAATGGGCCCGGGAGGGCTGGGGAGATGCTGGAACAAAATAAGAGGAATTTGCCGCACTGCAAGATGGATGGAGAGCCTAACAGACTGTGACTTGGCGCGTTGCCGCAAGGTCCAGCGGTCCTGAAAGGCTTGACTCGCAGGAGTGTATTGTGAATTGACAGGGAAAAACCCAAGGGAGAAACGCCCATGACAGTCGCATTCACCTTCCCCGGCCAGGGCAGCCAGGCCGTTGGCATGGGCAAGGACCTTGCCGACAATTTCGCTGAAGCCCGCGCCGTCTTCCAGGAAGTCGATGATGCGCTCGGCCAGAAACTGTCCGACATCATGTGGAACGGCCCCGAGGAAACGCTGACCCTCACCGCCAATGCCCAGCCGGCCCTGATGGCCGTCTCCATGGCCGTTATCCGCGTGCTCGAAGCCAAGGGCCTGGATCTGAAGTCCAAGGTCTCCTTCGTCGCCGGCCATTCACTCGGCGAATATTCGGCGCTCGCCGCTGCCGGCACTTTCTCGATCGCCGACACCGCACGCCTGCTGCGCATCCGCGGCAATGCCATGCAGGCAGCCGTTCCCGTTGGCGCCGGCGCCATGGCCGCGATCATCGGCCTGGAGCATGGCGATGTGCAGGCCATCTGTGAGGCCGCTGCCGCTGAAGGTCCCTGCCAGATCGCCAATGACAATGGCGGCGGACAGCTTGTCATCTCCGGCGGTAAGGCCGCCGTCGAGAAGGCTGCAGCGCTTGCCACCGAAAAGGGCGCCAAGCGCGCCATCATGCTGCCGGTCTCCGCGCCCTTCCATTCTGCCCTGATGGGGCCGGCTGCTGAGGCCATGCGCGAGGCGCTGTCGACCGTCGAAAAGCATGATCCTTCGATTCCGCTGGTCGCCAATGTGCTTGCAGCTCCTGTCACTTCCGCCGCTCAGATCGCCGATCTGCTCGTCCAGCAAGTGACCGGCCAGGTCCGCTGGCGCGAGACGGTCGAATGGTTCAGCGCCAGTGGTGTCACGACGCTTTACGAAATCGGTGCCGGCAAGGTCCTGACGGGTCTCGCCCGCCGCATCGACAAGAACATCAGCGGCATTGCCGTCAACGGCCCGGCCGATATCGATGCGGCCATTGCCGCCTTGAATGGCTGACCGCCCCTAAACGATCAACAAGGAACGCGATCATGTTTGACCTGACCGGCCGCAAGGCCCTCGTCACCGGCGCAACCGGTGGCATCGGCGAAGAAATCGCCCGCATGCTGCATGCTCAAGGCGCGACCGTCGGCCTGCACGGCACGCGCGTCGAAAAGCTGGAGGCGCTGGCCGCCGAACTCGGCGACCGCGTCAAGATCTTCCCGGCCAACCTGTCGGACCGCGACGAGGTGAAGGCGCTTGGCGAAAAGGCCGAAGCCGAACTCGAAGGCGTCGACATCCTGGTCAACAATGCCGGCATCACGAAGGACGGCCTGTTCGTCCGCATGTCGGATGCCGATTGGGACAGCGTGCTTGAGGTCAACCTCACGGCGGTCTTCCGCCTGACCCGCGAACTCACCCATCCGATGATGCGCCGCCGTTATGGCCGCATCATCAACATCACCTCGATCGTCGGCGTGACCGGCAATCCGGGCCAGGCGAACTACTGCGCCTCCAAGGCCGGCATGATCGGTTTTTCGAAGTCGCTCGCCCAGGAAATCGCCACGCGTAACGTGACGGTCAACTGCGTCGCTCCGGGCTTTATCGAAAGCGCGATGACCGGCAAGTTGAACGACAAGCAGAAAGACGCCATCATGGGCGCCATTCCGATGAAGCGTATGGGCACCGGTGCCGAAGTGGCGTCTGCCGTTCTGTACCTGGCGTCTTCGGAAGCCGCCTACATGACTGGCCAGACATTGCACGTCAACGGCGGCATGGCGATGATCTGACGACAAGGGTCGGTTCGCCCTTCTGGCCAAAGGCTGTTGACCAAGGCGAGGGGGCGAATTTCTGGCTTTGCGACACGCTGAAACCGTGTTAAGCGGGCCATGACTGTGAGCAGTTGCTCCGTCTCATGAGCCGAAGTTTATGCTTTTATTTGCATAAACGGCTCTGGGGCAGAGCTGAACGGGTTTGCTGGTGGGGACGGAAACGTTCACCGGTTGAATGCAGGGCGGGGATGCCATTACGGCTCCCTCTGAGATTAAGAAGGTCGAGGAAACCGACATGAGCGATATCGCAGAACGCGTGAAGAAAATTGTAATTGATCATCTCGGCGTTGACGCTGAAAAGGTTGTCGAAGGCGCGAGCTTCATCGACGATCTCGGTGCCGACTCGCTCGACACGGTCGAACTCGTCATGGCCTTCGAAGAAGAATTCGGCGTTGAAATTCCTGACGACGCTGCAGACTCGATCCTGACGGTCGGCGACGCTGTCAAGTTCATCGAGAAGGCCCAGGCCTGATCGATCACGAGAATGCGGAAGGCGGGTCTTAGACCCGGACTATCCGCTTGGGCCCGCGTAAAGCGGGCCTTGTTGTATCAAGAGCTTTGTTAAGACGAACTTTGGTCAAAAACGCAGGGTGGGCTTCGGACGATGAGACGTGTCGTTATCACCGGTACCGGCATGGTATCTCCTCTGGGATGTGGAACGGAACTGACCTGGCAGCGGCTATTGGCCGGCCAGAGTGGTGCCCGCCGCGTCACCGAATTCGAGGTTGAGGACCTGCCAGCCAAGATCGCTTGCCGCATTCCGACCGAAGGCGAAGGGGCCTGGAACCCCGACGACTGGATGGAGCTTAAGGAACAGCGCAAGGTCGATGCCTTCATCATCTATGCGATGGCCGCTGCCGAAATGGCGCTGAAGGATGCCGGCTGGCAGCCTGAGACCTATGAGGACCAGTGCCAGACGGGCGTCTTGATCGGCTCCGGCATCGGCGGCCTCGAAGGCATCGTTGAGGCAGGTCACATCCTGCGCGACAAAGGCCCTCGTCGCCTGTCGCCCTTCTTCATTCCCGGCCGTCTGATCAACCTCGCCTCGGGCCAGGTTTCCATCCGCCACAAGCTGCGCGGCCCGAACCACTCGGTGGTCACGGCTTGTTCGACCGGGGCGCACGCGATCGGCGATGCCGCCCGCTTGGTCGGTCTCGGCGATGCCGACGTGATGGTCGCCGGCGGTACGGAATCCCCGATCAGCCGCATCTCGCTCGCGGGCTTTGCCGCCTGCAAGGCACTCTCGACCATCCGCAACGACGACCCAACGGCCGCCTCGCGCCCCTATGATAAGGACCGCGACGGCTTCGTCATGGGCGAGGGCGCCGGCATCGTGGTGCTCGAAGAACTCGAACATGCCAAGGCGCGCGGCGCCAAGATCTATGCCGAAGTCGTCGGCTATGGTCTCTCGGGCGACGCCTTCCACATCACCGCCCCGTCGGAAGATGGCGACGGCGCGTTCCGCTGCATGACCATGGCGCTGAAGCGTGCTGGTCTGACGGCTGCCGATGTCGACTACATCAACGCCCATGGCACTTCGACCATGGCCGACACGATCGAACTCGGCGCCGTCGAGCGTTTGGTCGGTGAGCATGCGTCGAAGATCTCGATGTCCTCGACCAAGTCGGCAATCGGCCATCTCTTGGGCGCCGCCGGTGCCGTCGAGGCGATCTTCTCGGCGCTTGCCATCCGCGACAACGTCGCGCCCCCGACACTCAATCTCGACAACCCTGCCGTCGAGACCAAGATCGACCTCGTGCCGCACAAGGCGCGTAAGCGCGAGATCAACGTTGCCCTGTCGAACTCCTTCGGCTTCGGCGGCACCAATGCGTCGCTCGTGCTGAAGCGCTACGAGGCCTGATCTCGCAATTGGCCGGTCCGCCCAGTGCGGCCCGGCTCTGCATCAGGTGGATGACTGTGCGGGCGCTCTTGCCCGCAGTGATGTTCTACGGATAGAAATCATCGGGCACGACCGGCGCTTTGCGTCGGGCGACGACCCGGATTTTTGCCGCATTGCTGGCTGAAACAGCCGCGACAGAAAACAAAGAAGGATTGCCGGTGACCGACAACAGCCAGAACGGCGGTAGCCAGAACAACGGTGTTCCCTTCGGTCGCGACGCCGAGACGAGCAGCGGCAAGGGTCCATTCATTCCGAAGTCTCCGAATGATGCGCTTCGCCCCGAACGCGTGCCGCAGCCGCCCCGTCGTTCGCGGAAAGCCCGCAGCCAGCTGGTGATCTTCCTGAACTTCCTGATGACCATGGTGGTCTTCGTCGGCGTGGTCGCCGTCGCCGGCTTCTATTATGTCATGGATAGCTATCAGAAGCCGGGTCCGCTGGCCGCCAACAGCAATTTCGTCGTGCGCAGCGGGGCCGGCCTCGCCGAGATCGCCAACAATCTCGAGCGCAACGGCATCGTCTCGGATGCCCGCATCTATCGCTACGTCACCGCCACCTATCTCGAAGACAACCAGACCCTGAAGGCCGGCGAATACGAGATCAAGGCCGGCGCCTCGATGAAGGATGTGACCGAGCTTCTCGAATCCGGCAAGTCGATCCTGTATGCTGTGTCGATGCCGGAGGGCCTGACCGTCAAGCAGATGTTCCAGCGCCTTGCCGATGACACCGTGCTCGAAGGGGACCTTCCGTCCGACCTGCCGCCCGAGGGCTCGCTGCGTCCGGACACCTACAAGTTCACCCGTGGCACCAAGCGCGCCGAGATCGTCACCCAGATGGCGGCGGCCCAAGAGAAGCTGATCGACCAGATCTGGGAGCGCCGCGATCCCGACCTGCCGGTGAAGACCCGCGACGAATTCGTCACGCTCGCCTCGATCGTCGAGAAGGAAACCGGCAAGGACGACGAGCGCGCCCATGTCGCCTCCGTGTTCATCAACCGTCTGGCCAAGGGCATGCGCCTGCAGTCGGACCCGACGATCATCTACGGCCTCTTCGGTGGCGACGGAAAGCCGGCTGACCGGCCGATCTTCCAGTCGGACATCAAGAAAGAAACGCCCTACAACACCTATGTAATCAAGGGCCTGCCGCCGGGACCGATCGCCAATCCGGGCAGGGCTGCTCTCGAAGCAGTCGCCCATCCGTGGAAGACCGAGGACCTCTACTTCGTGGCCGACGGCACGGGCGGCCATGTCTTCGCAGCGACGCTCGCCGAGCATAATGCCAATGTGAAGCGCTGGCGCAAACTGGAAGCCGAGCGCGCCCAGACGCCGCCGGCCACGATCGACGCGGAGCCCGAAGTCGATCCGGGCGCCGGCAATTGAGTGGGGCCGAGGGGGCCGGATTATGACACTGCAATCCATGACGGGCTTTGCCCGGGTCGAGGGCACGTCCGGACGCTACCGCTGGGCGTGGGAACTGCGCTCGGTGAACGGCAAGGGCCTCGACATCCGCGCGCGCCTGCCGCAGGGGCAGGAATACCTCGAAACAGACCTCCGGCGCCTCGTCGGCGAGCGCCTGACACGCGGAAACCTCCAGGTTGGGCTGTCGCTTTCGGTAAGCGAGAACCGCGTCGAGGCGGTGCTCAATCATGATGCGCTGAACGCCGTGCTGGCACTGCGCGACCAACTCGGGCCCGATGTGCTCGATCCGGCACCGCTGCGCCTCGATACGCTGCTCTCGATCCGTGGTCTCGTCGACATGCGCGAGGCGACCGATGACGAGGAGGCCGTCGCACGCCGCGATGCCGATATCCTGGCCGGTCTCGGCGACGCCGTGACGGCGCTCGCCACCATGCGCGAGACCGAAGGGGCTGCCCTTCGCGCCATCCTCGAAGACCAGATCACCCGCATTGAGGGACTGGCGATCCTGATCGAGGCTGATCCGTCCCGTTCGCCGGAAGAGATCGCCCGTCGGCTGGAAGCCCAACTGGCAGGCCTGATGGATACGACGGCCGGGCTCGATCGCGATCGCCTTCACCAGGAGATCGCGCTGATCGCCACGAAAGCCGACCTGCGCGAGGAAATCGACCGGCTTAAGGCGCATGTGACGGCCGCCCGTGAATTGTTGTCGGTCGGTGGTCCCGTCGGCCGCAAACTCGATTTCCTGGCGCAGGAATTTAACCGCGAATCAAATACTATCTGTTCCAAGTCGAATGCCGTCGCGGTCACCGCCGCCGGCATCGAATTGAAGGTCGTTATCGACCAGTTCCGCGAACAGGTTCAGAATCTGGAGTAGTCGTCCATGGCCCCTGCGGCACCCGCACTGGTAAAGATCCCGAGGCGTGGCCTGATGCTGGTGATTTCCTCACCCTCCGGCGCTGGCAAGTCGACGATCGCCCGCACACTGATGGACCGTGACCAGCAGATCAGCCTGTCGGTCAGCGTTACCACACGCCCGCGCCGTCAGAGCGAGATCGAGGGTGTGCATTACCACTTCGTCTCCCAGCGCGAATTCGAGCGCCTGCGCGACAGCGATTCGCTGCTCGAATGGGCGCAGGTTCACGGCAATTATTACGGCACACCGCGCGAGGCTGTCGAACTCGCTATGGGCGAGGGGCGTGACATGCTTTTCGACATCGACTGGCAGGGCGCACAGCAGTTACAGGAGAAGATGTCGGCCGATGTGGTCTCGATCTTCATCCTGCCGCCGACCATGGCCGAACTGCAGTCGCGCCTGCATCGCCGCGCCGAAGATAGCGAGGAGGTCATCCAGACCCGCCTCAACAATTCCCGCTCCGAGATCAAACACTGGCGCGAATATGACTACGTCATCGTCAACGACGACTTGAACGCCGCCTTCGATGCGGTCCAGTCGATCGTCAAGGCCGAACGCCTGCGCCGCGACCGCCGCCACGGGTTGTTCGACTTTGTTGAAGGGCTGATCGCCTGAGGGCAAAGGACACTGGCGAGATCTAAAGAGGGCGGCCGACAATCTCGGGCGCCCTTTTCGTTGCTCACTCCCCGCGCGGAAACCGCTGGCTCTCTTCCAGGATGTTGAGATCCATGTGGTTGCGCATGTAGCGCTCGGATGCCTTCTGCAGCGGCTGGTAGTCCCAGGGGAAATATGCGCCATTGCGCAGCGCCTGATAGACCACGTGACGCCGCGCCTGACTTTCCCGCACAGCAGCGTCGAACTTTCCGAGATCCCAACGCATTGCCGCCTCGGCCGACAGCCGCTCGAAGATCTCCTGGGCTTCTGGCGCATCCGCCAGGTTTTCGAGCTCGTACGGGTCTGCCTCCAGATCTACGAGGATTGGATCGTCGGCCTGGCAGAGTGTCAGCTTGTAGCGGGCGTCCCGCAGGCCGACCATCGGCGTGATCGTGCCTTCGGCCGCATATTCCATCGGCACCAGGCCACGTCCGCCGGTGCCCGTCGCAAGCGGCATCAGGTCTTCGCCGTCGGTCCAGGGGGCCAGCGTCGAAATGTCGATTCCCGCGAGACCTGCAACCGTGGGCGTCACGTCGAGCGTCGAAACCGGCGTCGTCACCAGCCGCCCCTCGAGCCCGGGAGCGCAGATCATCAGTGGCACGCGGGCGGAGCCCTCGAAGAAGTTCATCTTGAACCACAGCCCGCGCTCGCCCAGCATGTCGCCATGGTCGGAGACGAAAAGGATGACGGTATTCTCCGCCATCCGTGTCCGTTCCAGCACGTCGAGGATCTCGCCGATCTTGTCGTCGACATAGGAGATATTGGCGAAATAGCCTTGGCGCGCGCGGCGGATCTGCTCGTCAGTGATGTCGAAGGCAGTGTGGTCGCAGGCATCCATCAGGCGCTGCGAATGGGCGTCCATATCGGCATAGTCCAGCGACGGGGGCGGCGCGCATTCAGGCGCACCTTCATACAAATCCCAATAGCGGCGGCGAGCGACGAAGGGGTCATGCGGGTGGGTAAAGGAAACGGTCAGGCACCAAGGCCGCGCATCGGCCCCGCGCGAAAGGTCATAAATTTTCTGCACC
>JARXAQ010000354.1 GCA_029865825.1 Rhizobium sp. | reverse complement strand
ATTGCAAAAAGGAAGGTCGGAGGACTGGAAAGCCTGCCGCGTCACCTTCGCAGCTGGCTATTCGATCTCTGCGAAGCCGGCGATCCCACCTGCTTGATGGTCCGCGACTGGCTCGCGGGCAATGGCCGATACTGCACTGATCATACCGGGGAGAACGCGTGATGGAGACCTTGACCGATCGCGTGACCCGCCATCTGCTGACAGGGCTTCGCCACCACGCCATGATGGCCACCTTTCACGGGGCGGAGAAAGCGGGGCTTCTCACCTCAACTGCCCTTCGTGGTTGTCCTCGGTCGAGATCGGCCTGGATGGTTACCGACCGGGCTCGGGAGGTCCTGACGGGGTCTCCTCGGCGGGATTGGAAAATCATCGATCGGTTGCTGCGGACGAAGGGTGCGCCGCGACATCAGCGGGATACATTCTTCGACTTCACGACACCTGAAGACGATGCAGCAGTGGAAGCCGTTGCTTGCGATCCGCGAGCGGCAGCCGTCTCCGCTGCGACGTGCAAAGGCCCTGCTCGCAAAGGTCCGCAGAGCGGTGGAGTTGCAGAAGACCCCACCGCTGGTTCCGCGCGTGATGTCGATTTCCGCTATATCGCAAAGTGTTTGGCTGAGCAGCTGCCACCGCCGAACCCGGTGCATGTGGCCGTTGCGCTTCGCGTGGCGCGCGCCATCGGCACCAGCCTTCCGAACATTCGCGCTCTTACTTCGGCTCTCAGGGCTCCTGCCCCTTTCGTGCTGGTCAAGGCGCCGGTATCGCATTTCGAGGCTTGTCTCGGCGCGATGCTGGAGGATGGTCTGATCCTGCCGTTCAAGGCAGCCTTGGATGACGTTCTGGGCGGCACACCGCTGTCAGGGCGTTTCCAGCAGTCGGTGAAGGATCGCCAACGCCGTCTCAGGACCCTATCCGGAATGGCCATTGAATCGACCGAAGAGAAAAGGCTGCGCAGACGGCTCCGCCACGCGCTGACAGAAGAGCCCGGCCCCATCATTCTGGTCGACGAGACCCGTTTCGCGCTCACCCCAGTCGTCACCGAGACTGCCGATATCGTTTTCGAATGCAGTGGCTTTGATCGCGCGATGATCGCCGAGCTTCTGCAGGCCTGCGACGGCACGCCGCCGAGCCACAGTCTGATGCTGATGGAAAGAATGGATTTCGAGCCGGACCACCTATCCTTGGACGACATTGCACTTGCCATCCGACCCGATCGCGACCTGGAGCAAACGCTGTCTGTCATGGCCATGTTGGCTGAGCGGCATAAACCGGGAGACGACGAGACGGAGAAACCGCGTAGCGAGGACAGGCAGCAGTCGGATACCGGCCGTGGAAAGGGAAAAGCCAAGCAGAAGACGAAACCTCAAGGCCATGATATCGAGATCATCGACCCGGTGAAGCTGCCGCCAGAAGCCAAGCACCAAAGCCCCGCCAGAGACAGTGAACGTCATGCCGGCAAGACCCGCGATCGGCTGCTTTTGGTGGAAACGCTGTCCGGTTACGGTGCCGCACGCAACTGGGCGTTCGATCTGAAGGCTGACCTGGCGCTGTGGCGGGATGGCAATCTTCGCTGGGACGAGATGAGCACGAGGCTGCTCCTCTCCGGTCCACCGGGGACCGGCAAGACCATGTTTGCGCGTGCGCTGTGCAACACGCTGCAGGTGCCATTGCTCGCCACCTCGGTTGCCGACTGGCTGGAGCCGGGTTTTCTCGGCGATGTGCTGCAGCGCATGTCGGGGGCTTTCGCCTATGCCGCGGAAAAGGCGCCGTCGATCCTGTTCATCGACGAGATTGACAATATCGGCTCACCACAGACCTCGGCGGCAAACCGAAGCCATGACGACTACTGGACTTCGATGATCAACCGGATGCTCGAACTGCTCGATGGCGCATCGAGGCGTGAAGGCGTCATCGTTATTGCGCGACAAACCTGCCGGAAAGGATCGATCCCGCCTTGCTGCGTTCGGGACGGCTGGAGACCCATATCCCGATCCCCATGCCGGACACCGATGCACTGGTCGCATTCTGGCCACGCATCTCGGCTCCGATCTCGAACCGGTGGTGGCCTCGGCTCCCTCTCCCCTTGTGGCGAAGCGTCTGCGGCCGCCACCCGCCATCGATAGCCAGCCGCTCCGGCGCGGCAGGCCGTCGACCGCACCTGACAACGACGGTGACGCAGACCCTGCAAAAGGACCCCGCCATGAAGACCGTTGAATCATCGCCTCCCTTCGACGACCTGCGCCCTTTGGCGCTGCTGGCGCTCGGACGAAGCGGAGCGGAGCGGATATCGAACGTCTGGTTCGAGAGGTTCGCCGCAAGCTGCGGCGCACAGGCGAGACCATGGTGTGGAGCGATATCGAAACAGCGCTGCGCCAAGGGCAGGCGCGCATGTCCGACGGGCTTCGCTGGCGTGCCTGTGTGCACGAAGCCGGGCATGTGCTGGTCTACACACTGACCGGTATTGCCGAGGTGCAAAGTGCCAGCATCGGGCTGCGTGGCCTTGGCATGGTGATAACGGTTCCAAACAGTCATCTGCCCGAGACCGAGGCATGGCTGATGAACTCCATCGCGGCAACCTTGGCTGGGCGGGCCGCGGAACGCCTGGTGATCGGCGACGTGTTAGCCGGCGCCGGCGGCGGACCTGAAAGCTATCTGGCGCAGGCAACGGAGATGGCGCTGGCGGCGGAAACCCGGCTCGGCTTTTCCGGCCACCGGCCACTGCTATATCGCTCGGCGGCTGCGGCCAACCACACGCTTGCCATTGAGGAAGGCCTGGCGGCGCGGGTCGATGCACGGCTCGTTGCTGCTGAGGCGATTACGAGCAAGCTGATCGAGGATCATCGCGACTGCCATCTTTGCCATCGCCAAGCGCCTGGCTGCCGTCAGCGTCATCGAAGTTGATGCGTTGCGCGCGATGCTCGACGGTGTGGTCGAAACCGATCCATAAACGAGTGCCGATGCGGAAATAATTTCCGCATCGGAGCTGCGACAGAACCGCATTTTTGGGTCCCGAAAATCGATTCCCGTGCAAACGTCGTTATAGGGAGTAACGGGGGGAAGACGTAAAAGAGGAGACCATCGTTTGCACAAACGAGGGACAGGGTCAGCAGGGGCATCGCAGTGAACGCGGAAGCCCAAGGGGAAACCTGTTCACCCTTCCAGGATTACCAAGTCATCAAGAGCGAGATGACGCTTGGGACGGAAGGGGTAGAGGCCATCGGAATATTTGCGCACAAGGGCATCGAAGACATCGAGGCTCTGGTCAACATCAAAGCGTTGATGCTCCAGTCCCTTGGCGAGCTGCCTGCCCAGTTCGTCCAGGACGGCCTTGGCATCGTCTCGGGTGTTCAGGACACCGACGATCATCTGCCACAGCAACATCCGGGCAATGTCGTCGCGTGTGGGACAGCGATCCGTCAGCGCCTGTTCCCTCACCCGTTTCTGACGTTCCCATTGCTCGGCATTACGTTGTTTTTTCGGCTTGCGAGCCATTGTCGTCTCCTGCTGTTGAAGAGAGCCGCCCGGAATTGGGGATTTGCAAACGTAGTTTGTTGATGAATCGGCTTTCCATGAAAAGGAATCGCCCATCGCGAGTTCGGAATCGCGCCAGCGTAAATTGAGATGATGTGGCTCGATTTGAGCCGATTTGGCTTGAGGTGTCGGCAAGGTGCCTGGCGTTCCGTGCACCTTTCCGCGACATGCGAAACTCGCCAGAACCGGCGCTCCGGCGAGCCGCACCGATCTAGACACCTGCTGCATGTTTCGTGCGTGCCGCAGACGGCATTGTCGCCGCCTCCTCGGATTGCGTCTGAAGGTCAGACGAGGGACCAATTCTCGATGAACCGTCAGTGACGGAACGGATGTTTAGAAGGACACAGATGAGGGATCATCTGATCGAGCAGGTGTATTTGGGACTACTCACCCCAGCCGCGGCGGAGAAAAAGGCTGCGGACGCTCGCCTTCCTCGGCTGACCAGCCTTCCTCGGCACGGGCCAGAACTGACAACTGAGTTGGCATTTTGGACTATCGAAATGACGGCGGCCTGGATCAAGGAGAAGTCAGTCGCTGCGGTCCAACGGCATTGTTACCCATATTACACGGACATGACTGTCTGGGCGCCGGTGCCAGCCTTTCTCCGAAGGTCGCGGGCCGAGCCGACCGGCATTGAAAACGCAAACATGGCGTATCGCCAGGTCCTGAAGAAGGTTCATCTTGGACAGACCTATCTGGGCTTTGGTGGGGAAAGCAAAGAGTTACCCGAACTAAACGAATTTTTTCCCAACCTTCGAGGTCACCTTGCACAGGGCGACATCTCTGCAGTCGGAACACCGATGCGTCCGGCGATTGATCGCCCCAAAATCGATAAGGGATACTGGCAGTTGGCCGAATTCGAGGTGTCCTTCGAAGAGGGCAGCTGTCTTCGCATGGGTAAGCTTCCGGTTTACAGAGACATCCATTTTAATGCAGCAGACATTCTTCGATTGTATCCCCTGTCGTCAGACACAAAGTTGGAGAGAAGCCGTGTCCGTCCATGGAAGAAGCGGATACAACCGAAGGAGCCTTACAAGGATAAAATCGTCAAAAAACTACAGGTCCTCTTTCCTTCTGGCATTCCAGATTGGAACCCGAAGAAAGTCCGCGACTGGGAACTGCGTCAGGCGCTCGGCTCCGATCTCACGATGAAATGGTTGAAAGAAAATGACGAGGGTCACATGGTATTCAAGGTGCGCGCATTTCGTACTGCCATGGACCGGCTACTGGACGAGGTCCTTGAGCAGGAAATAATCTGGATCACCAAATTTCCCCCTTCAGAACGCAAGAGCCGACGCCATCGTGATTCATGATGGCGTCGTGCTGTTCACGCAGCGGCCGTCTGTCTCTTCTTCTTCCTTGACGGGCGTGGCTTGTGCTCGATCACCTGCGGGATCAAGTTTATCGGCTGGGGTAATAGCTCCACGGTGGGCAACGGAAGCACCGACATCGCGTCCGCCATGACCTGCAATTGCGCCGGATCGGTGTAGCGCCCTTCATTCATGTCGCCGTTTGTGTGGCCGAGAATGTCTTTTCTGGTCTCGGACCGGATGCCACGTTGCTTCATTTCGTTGTTGCACCAGTGGCGGAGCGAATGCAGGACTTTTCCCTCATCCTTGGCGTTCGGCAGCGCTGCAGCACGCATTTTTTGCCAGCTGTCATCGAACACGTCACCCATTGGCGTTGCGCCACCCGGCGTTGGCAGTTCGGGGAAAAGCAATTGATGGTCCGCGGCGCGCAGTGCCTCCACGTATTTGAGGAAGCCGAGACGAATGAGTTCCGGATGGATGGGAACACGTCGCTTCGATTGAGGGGTCTTGAGCAGACGGAGCCGATTGTTTTCGAAACGGAAGCACGGATGGTCGCCCTCGCCTTCAATCTCATCAAGAAGCAGGCCGCAGTTCTCCTCTCGGCGACCTCCGTTATAGATCGATAGAAGCGGCACCCAATACGTCGCGTCGTGGAAGATTTGCTCACCCGCAGTCAGTCGCTCCTTCAGGCTGGCGCACCCGCGACATACCGGTAGGGCAAAGAGCGTCGTCAACTCGTCCGTCAGAAATTTGCCGCGCTCATTGCGCACATCGCCCTTCCTCCGCGCGCAGCCCCGTCACGCCTTCGAAGTTGCCGAACGGGTATCCGGCGTGTTTGCAGATATCGACGATATTGCCCATCTGCGTCATGTAACGATTGAGCGTTGCCGGAGCGAGGCCGACCTCTTCCGGAGGCAATTCCTTCCCCCGAGCCACGAGCGCCGAAATTGGGAGCTCGTGATCATTCGGGGACCTTCCGTGGTTTTTGGGCAATTGGAATAGCAGGCTCTTGAACCTTGCAATGTCAGATTGCCGCATGCGCGCCGGTTGATCGTGTCCAATAAATCGAACAAACAGCCCGGCGATGCCGATATGCTGCTTGTCCTGCTTATTTCTCCACTCTTTTGTCGCTATTCTCTCACGAGCCGCCTGCGTGACGATTTCAACGAGGCCAGCTCCTGAAGCGATTTCAGGCCGTGCATCTCGCTCGACAGTTTCCGCCGTGGCTTCGCACTCGACATCGTGCTCTTCATCCAACTCGACGTCATCCTCCTCATCGAGGACATCCTTGTTCACGGCCTCGGGCGTGAGGGAGACAGACAGCGTTGGGTCCTGAACAGGTACACGCCAGGTGTCGGGCGGAAACCGCGGGCGGTCTTCTTGAACCCCGACGCGCCGTGGAGTGTGCGGGGAAGGCGCCGGTGCACTGGCGACCGGGGCATTGGCGAAAGGAGCGGTGGCAAATGCCTCCTGGATGATCGCAAGATCATCCTCACGCACACCTGACCACCGGCGTTGCGTGTTCAGGAGGGCGGCTGCGTGTCCCCGCAGATAGAGCGATTCGGCATAACCCAGATCCAAGGGCGACGGACGAATGCCATGCTGCTCGAGGAGGCCTTCCAGATATTTCTTGCCGACGCGCGCGAAATTATTCTCCTGATAGAATTTCAGCGCCGATCTGGTCATCGCGATCAGGTCGTCATCCAGTCCGGCGTTGCGGAGATCACGCTCCTCGGTGGGGCCGATGACAGCTTCGCGTCCCTGGGCTGCGAGAAGCCGATAAGCCCAGCCGGATGCTGTTTCACCGCGGCGATTGCTTTCGGCGTTCCCCGCCGACCCGGACTTGACTGCATCGAGCCAATCACTCTTTTCCCGCGCAACCTGAATGAGAATCTGTCGTGCGACATCAGCTGGTATCATCTTGTTCTTCAGGTCCGATTGAAGACGATGGCTGGCGAGTGTGACCTCGGGCGCTATCCTCCTCGCCCGGTCCAACTCCTTGGTATCGAGGCTCAATTCCAGCCTCACCCAATCACAACGCCCGGTTCCAATTGGTAAACGGCGGCGCCACCAGTAGACGGAACCGCGTTTGAAGACGTGTTGAACTGCTGTCATGCTAAACCCTTTCTGAAGAGGGTGAGCAGGATCATCAACCTTCCCGGGCGACAGTCGTGTACGACAGTCCATGACGACAATCGTGTACGACAGTGCCCCCAATTCGATTCCCAGCTGAGAAAAACCGCTGGAAATCCGTGAATTGCGTTTGACAGAAGAGAAAATGGCTGGGGCGCCAGGATTCGAACCTGGGAATGCCGGTACCAAAAACCGGTGCCTTACCGCTTGGCGACGCCCCAACAGATTGCGGGTGCACGAGACGGCGCCGCTGATCGCCGCCTGATTAGCAAAGCGCAGGGCGAGCGGCAACACCTGTTGTTGCGGGAGATCCAATTTTTAACACGGGTTTGGCGGAACGATGCCGGCGCTCTCTCGTTTGCTCCTCATCCCCAAGCCAAACAGATACGAAAGGACATTCCATGCCCTCCATCACATCCGCACGGATCCTCATCCTCGCCACCCATGGCTATGAGCGCTCGGAGTTGCGTGTGCCGCTCGAGCAACTGGCGGCGCGGGGCGCCAAGGTGTCGATCGCCTCGCTCGAAAAGACCCCCATCAAGAGCTGGGACGAGGACGACTGGGGCGATACCGTCGACGTTGATCTCCTGCTCGACCAGGTCTCGGTCGACGATTTCGATGCGATCGTGCTGCCGGGCGGGCAGATCAATCCCGACCTTTTGCGCAAGGAGCGCAAGGCCGTCGATCTGATTTCCGCCTTCGTCAGTTCCGGCAAGACGGTCGCCGCCATCTGTCATGCGCCATGGCTGCTGATCGAGGCTGGCGCCGTCAAGGGGCGCAAGGCGACCTCGTTCAGCTCGATCAAGACCGACATGGTGAATGCCGGTGCCGATTGGCGTGACGAGGCCGTGGTCACCGACCAGGGGATCGTGACCTCACGCAATCCCGGAGATCTCGATGCCTTCGTGTCGAAGATCGTCGAGGAGATCGAGGAAGGCCGTCACGAGCGCCGTGCAGCCTGATCCCCTCGGCTGCGGTCGCTCGTCCGCGTCCGTGCTCGATGCGTCTTGTCAGGCCTGGCGGTCTCCCGCCGGGCCTGACGTCTGTCCGTAGCCTCGCCAGACCCTGGGGACCGGGTGCGGGATCTCGAATACGAGGGTGGGGGCGGCGGACTGGTCCCGGATACTGCGGACCCGGGTTCCCGATGGGGCTGGTGACCCTGCGCGGTTGCGCCTTCCCGCGTGTCTCTCCGGTCTGATCGGCTTCCACCCGCCCTGCGGTGCATCCGTGGCAGAACCAAACTTCACGAGGCTGAACTTCACGAGACCGACATCCTTCGATGGCAGATCAGCCGGGCACGGCAGGGACCTCGCGGCGCAGGTCGGGTTCGTCGTGAAGGAAGGTGAGCTGCAAGGTCGCACTTTGCTCTGCCCGGGGGTCGGCAGAAGTCGCGCCGGCGGGACCAGGTGCTATCCCCGGATCGGGCAGCGGGTCGATGGCGATACCCTCGGTCGCGAGGGCAGCGACCAGCGGACCAAAGGCGCCCGCCGGCAGGGTCAACCGGATGGTGCTCATCAGGTTCGAATAGAGGCGGATGTCGTCTATCCAGCCACCGAGCCGGTTGACCGCGTCGATCACATGCAGCGTCGCGAGCTTGCGCTCGACGCGTGTCACGCCGGTCAGCATCACCAGAGCGGGCATCGCTTCCTCCGTCACATCGCCGCACAATCTTGCACGGTGCGGTGACAAATCAAAGTCGGTGTGGGATAGGCTGTGAGAGCGGAAACAGACAGACGGCGAAGACCCAAGAGATGAAAAAACAACGGTCACGCGGCGGGCAGGCACACGGCAGACAGCCGGGGCGACGGACTGGACCGTCCATGACGGACCCTGCCCGATCGAGCCAAGCGGACCGTCCCTCACCTGTTTCGTCTGCCAGCGGCGACCAGCAGGCGGTAGCCGCCGAAAACCTGTCGGCAACCGCTCGCTTACGGGCCGGGATCGCGACACGCGGCTTCCGTCTTGCCGCCCTGCTCTTTCTCGCCGGCGTGCTGCCGGTGGCACTTGCCCTGTCCATCCCGCATGATTTTGCCTTTTTCGAGCTGGGCTTCCTGTTCACGCTGTCGATCTATGATCTGGTGCTGGCCATGCTCGGCCTGTCGGTCGTGGTCGGCATGGCGGAGGATCGGCGCGAGATCGGCTGGATCGCCGGCGTCTTTCTCGCCGTACTTTTGCCGATGCTGGTGTTTTTCGACACTATCTTTCCGGTTATCTTACAAAGTCCGCTCGGCGAGGAACTCTTCCTGATTGCCCCCGTCGCAGTGCTCCTGTCCGGTCTCGCCTTGTGGCTTCCCCGGCGGCTCCGGGCGGTCGGGGCACCGCTCGCGTCCGGCGTGGTCGGTCTTTCGCTGTCGCTGTTCATCGGGCTCGACGATTTCGGCATCGGGATTGAGGAATTCGCCTTCACCGCCGTCGTCGGCGCGTTGTGGATCCTGCTTTCGCCGGGGCTGCTTCTGCGGCCGTTTCGTGGCCCATGGCTGATTATCCCGGCCCGGATCATCGGCTCCTGGCTGGTGGTGATCGCGATCATAGTGACGGTCTCGCTCTATGTCCCGTTTTCGCCAGACGCGCCGCCGCTGCCCGATCCGTCTGCGCCCGACCCGGGCCTGCCCGGCATCGGCACCCTCGATGCGCCCGGCATGCCGCCGCTTGACCCGGCCATCGAGGAGGGCCTCGAAGACGCCCCCGGCGGTGACGGTTCCGATCTCTTCCTGCCACGCAGCGACGACGCGCGCTGAACACAAAACGCTCCGCCGAGCACAGCGCTTTCATGCGTCCTCCGGGGCGGTACCTGCCGGGCCGCGGGTGATGACGGCCTGCAACTAGAAATCGATCTCCGTATTTCTACCGTGCAATCAGGGACGGTCCGTTAACCTTTCGTGAACCATATTCACGGTCGGCGCCGGATCTCATTGTTGGCGTCAAGCCACTGATTTTGCCGAGAGATTTCGCCATGGCCAGCGTATTGACGAATAACGGGGCATTGTCCGCCCTCCAGACCCTGCGCTCCGTCACGACAGAGCGCGGTCAGGTCCAGGACCGCATCAGTTCAGGATTGCGGGTCGAGGCGGCAGCCGATGATGCCGCCTACTGGTCGGTGTCCACCACGATGCGCTCGGACAAGATGGCGCTGTCTGCCATCGCCGACACGCTCGGCCTCGGTGCAGCCAAGGTCGACACCGCCGCCGTCGGGCTCGATGCCGTGATCGGCATCCTCGGTCAGTTCGAGGCGAAGCTGGTGACGGCGAAGGAGGGCTCCGTCGACCTCGGCAAGATCCAGGCAGAGCTCGCGCAATACCAGCAGGCGGTCGTCGACATTGCCCGGTCGTCGAGCTTCAACGGGCAAAACTGGCTGAACACCGATATTGCCGACATGTATGACGACGAGTTGACGGAAACGCTGATCCGCTCCTCCTTCACGCGGGGAGACAAGGGGCGCGTGACTGTGGAGACGATGGGGTTCAGCCTGTCGAAGACCTCGCTGTTCAACGCGGCGGGCGGAGGGCTCTTGCAACCGGATATCCGGGATGTCGGCAAAATAGGCGGAATGCGCTCGTTCACCCCTTGGGAGCCCATCTATACGCAAGATACGACAGTTCACAGCGCGCCGGATGGCACGCAGGGCTGGATGGTTCCCAGCCGACAGACCGGTTCCGCCGGGTCCTTTTCCTGGTCCTTCCCCGATGGATCGCCGCTCGACTTCAACAGCCCCGGCGCAGAGATTCGCTTCACGCTGATTCTGGACAAGGAGGCTTCGAACCCGAACAACGGGCTTGGATCTCTCGGCCAATTGCAAGAACTGCCTGGCCCGTACGATCCGGGGTCAAGCGTGCCTGTGATCATTACCAAGGCAGACGTCGATGCTTACGCACCGAGTTGGGGCGGCGTAGTCAGCACGAACACCGATTTTGCAGACCTTCTCAATCATCTCCTTGGTTCACAAGGCGCGACCGTCTCCGGAAACTACGAAAATACCCTGCCATCGGGTATTCGCGTTCATAATCCGGTGATGATGAGTATCATCACCCAAGAGGATCATCTCGACGGTTCCTATGTCGGCATCAGCAACCTGACCAGCAGCGGCGTCAGCACCGGCGGTCTCTTCGAGACCGAAAAATACGGCACCCGGGGTTCGGGCATGGCTCTGCCGTTCGAACCGTTCACCTTGTTCCAAGTCGGGAACGACGACGACGGCGTCGAGGTCAGCTTCCGCTTTTCGCTGAATAGCGCTGCACCCATCGCCTATTCGTTCAACAGGACGACCGTGAACGCCGTGCTCGGGCGCAATGATGGCCGGGTGGAGACGGCCGAGGAGATGGTGACGCTTTACAAATCGCTGCTTAGCACGGACTGGCCGAGCCTGATCATCGAGGTCGGTACGGACGGCAAGGTCATCCTGAAATCCGACCCCGCAGTCGACCGCGAGTGGGGGTCTCGAACACGGATCGGATTCGACACCGTGCGCGTCGACATCGAGCCTCTGCCGACGCTGAGCTTCCTCGACATCGACGTGGAGAAGAACCCGGACCAGATCGACACCTATCTCGCCTATATCGACACGGCCAGGGAGCGGATCATCGATGGGGCGGCGAGCCTCGGGGCGCTCAGGGCGCGCATCGAGCAACAGACCGACATGGTGCAGCGGCGAATCGAGACTACGGGCAAGGGTATCGGCCGGCTGGTCGACGCCGACATGAATCGGGAATCGACACGATTGAAAGCCTTGCAAACGCGCGAGAAGCTCGGCACGCAGGCGCTCCAGATTGCCAATGCGCGGCCCGAGATGTTGCTGCAGCTGTTCAGGTGACGTCGCGTCCGTCGTTCTGGGTGACCTGAGTGCCGAGCAGCATTACCACCAGGTGGATGAGGTTTCTGGCGCCGAAACGCTCTTTCAGTCGGTCGAGGCGGTGTTCGATGGTGCGGTGCGACAGGCCCAGCTGAACCGCGATTTCCTTGGCGGTGCGCCCTTCCATGAGCAGTTGCACCACGGCCTCGTCATCGACGTTGAAGGCTCCGAAGCGTTTCGGCGTATCCAGCAAGAAGCGGGCATAGGAGGACGAGATCACCCATTGCGGGCGCCCGGTCGTGCGCTGGGGCAACAGGATACGGTCATAACCGAGGTTGATGCCGAACAGCTTCGTCTTCACAAGTTCGATGGAGGGCTGCTGGTTTTCGACAACCTGGCACAGTCGCGGCACGACGGACGTCGCCATATAGGACTGGTCCTTGAATTCCCCGATCAACTGGTCGCGAAAGGCGTGGTTCAGGTCGAAGAGCGTCGTCGTGAAGCCAGAATGGCGGATCGGGGTCATGCGCCATTGGAGCGGATCGTTGCCCTGGATGCGGAACACCGTCAACCGCATCTTGATCGACAGCAGCGACTGCACGCCGTCATAGATGCGGGCCGGCTCGACGGGATGCGCGGGGTCTGAGGCAATCCAGGCGTCCAGCATTTTCTGGCTGACGGCGGTAAATGGCGTTTCCTTGGGCATGCAACTCACGAGTACATTATCTTCCAGTCCTTAAAACCTGCAGTTTGCATGACGAACAAGTAATAAACGCATGGCCGATATTCTATCCCCAGATTTGCGAGGCCTCGCCGGCCGGTCGCCCCCCGCCGCGTCGGCCACAATGCCGAGGGCATATCGACGCCTCCCCGGCGAGGGGTTACAGAAGAGGGCTGAAGCCCTCCTGATTCCGGTGCCGCCCGTATGATCGTCCGTTTTGATCGCCCCCTTTCGCGTTCCGCGTTTCTCGCGCGGCGGCTGGGGCTGTTTGCGCTGGCGATGCTGATTGTCGTGGTGCTGGCGCATCGATTCGGGCCGCTCAGGACACCCGATTTCGTCGCGCTGGTTCTGATCGCGGCCGTGCCGGCGGCGCTCGCCATCCCGCTGTCGCTGGTCGGGTTTATCCGGCTCTGGCAGATCGGCGCGCTCGGCGGGGTGGCGGCGGTACAGGCGCTCATCTATGCCGCGCTGCCGCTGGCCGTGCCCGCTTACGGCTATTTTCTCTATACCAGCCGGCCAATGCT
>JARXAQ010000116.1 GCA_029865825.1 Rhizobium sp. | reverse complement strand
CAGACGATCCTCGACGTTTTGGCGACAATCACGCGCTGATCACGGTGTTTCCGGAAGGCAGCGGTTCCTTGGCCGCTCCCTTCCGCTCAACTTTGCCGATTGATGCGCCGTCAGTTGCGTGTTCCCAAGGCCAGACGGCAGGCAAGACCCGCAAAGACCGTCGCGAGCAGGTATTGGGGGAGCTTTCTAAAGCGGCCCAGACCTGTGATCCGGCTTCGGATGTGGCCACTCAACAGGATAACCGATCCGTTGACGACGAAACCGATGAGGTTCAGCACCGTTGCCAGAGCCAGGATCTGCAGGGTGAGGGAACCCTTGGTCGGATCGAGAAACTGCGGGAAGAGGGCGAGGACAAACAGCGCCATCTTTGGATTGAGTAGGTTGGTTGCCAGACCTTCGCCGAGAGTTCGCTGCATGGAATAGCGCTTCAGGCCGGCGCTCGGGGCAAATTGCGTTGCTTCGGAGCGAAGCGTCTTCCAGGCAAGGTAAAGCAGATACGCGCAGCCGGCCCAACGGACGATTTCGTAGGCGGTTGGGACGGCGAGAAAGAGCTGTGACAGACCCAGAGCTGCGGCAAGGGCATGGCAATAGGTGCCGAGCGCTATGCCAAGATAGGTGAGAAAGCCTGCGGCACGTCCCTGGCTGATGCTGCGCGAGGCAATCAGCAGCATGTCGGGCCCCGGCGTCGCGGTAAGAACGACGCAGGCTGCGGAAAAAAGCATAAGGGTAGAGAGATCCGGCATATCGGTTTCCTTCGAGTTGGCCGGAATTTTGGTCTATCAGGATCGACGCCGGTGGCAAGTCCCGATATCTGCCCCGCGCGCATCTTCGTGGCGCTGCAGCAAAACGGATGTTCCTAAAGGCCGAGGAATGTTTTAAGAGCGTTCGACCCCATTTGTCGTCGCCGTTCCTGGCCGGCCTTCTTGCGCCGCCAATGTCCGGCCCCAAGACAATCGCAACCGACGAAAAGACACCAAGACACCATGAGCGATCCGTTTTACATCACTACCGCCATCTCCTATCCGAACGGCAAGCCGCATATCGGCCATGCCTATGAGCTGATCGCGACCGACGCCATGGCGCGGTTCCAGCGGCTCGACGGCCGGGATGTGTTCTTCCTGACCGGTACGGACGAACATGGCCAGAAGATGCAACAGACGGCGCGCGCCGAGGGCATTACGCCGGAGGCACTGGCCGAGCGGAACTCCAATGAATTCCGCGAGATGGGCAAGCTGCTCAATTCCTCCAACGATGACTTCATCCGCACGACAGAACAGCGCCATCACGAGACCGTGCAGGAAGTCTGGCGGCGGATGGAAAAGAACGGCGACATCTACAAGGGTGGTTATGCCGGCTGGTATTCCGTGCGCGACGAGGCTTATTACCAGGAAGAAGAAACCGAAGTGCGGGCTGATGGTGTGCGCTACGGACCGCAGGGCACGCCGGTCGAATGGGTGGAAGAGGAAAGCTACTTCTTCAAGCTCTCGGCATATGAAGACAAGCTGCTCAAGCTTTACGAGGACCAGCCGGATTTCATTGGCCCCAACGAGCGCCGCAACGAGGTCATCTCTTTCGTCAAGTCGGGCCTGAAGGATCTGTCGATTTCGCGCACGACCTTCGACTGGGGCATCAAGGTGCCCGGCGACGACAAACATGTGATGTATGTCTGGGTCGATGCGCTGACCAACTACATCACTGCGACGGGTTATGTTGACGACACAAATGGTCCGCGGGCGAAATACTGGCCGGCCGATGTGCATATCATTGGCAAGGACATTATCCGCTTCCACGCCGTCTATTGGCCGGCCTTCCTGATGTCGGCTGGCCTGCCGCTGCCAAAGCGCGTCTACGCCCATGGCTTCCTGCTCAACAAGGGCGAGAAGATGTCGAAGTCGCTCGGTAACGTCGTCGATCCGGTCAATCTGGTGAACCATTTCGGCCTAGACCAGGTGCGCTACTTCTTCCTGCGCGAAGTCTCCTTCGGCCAGGACGGCAGCTATTCGGAAGAGGGTATCGGGACGCGTATCAATGCCGATCTCGCCAATGGCATCGGCAATCTTGCCTCGCGCTCGCTGTCGATGATCAACAAGAACTGCGAGGGCAGGGTGCCGACGCCCGGTCCGCTTACGCCGGAAGACGAGGCAATCCTGAAGATTGCCGACGTGGCGATCGACATCTGCCGCGAGGAGATGGGCAAGCAGCAGATCCACAAGGCGGTCGCGGCGATCATCAACATCGTCAACGAGGCTGACCGCTATTTTGCGGCGCAGGCACCGTGGGTGTTGAAGAAGACCGACGAGGCGCGCATGGGCACGGTGCTCTATGTGACGGCCGAAGTGGTGCGCCAGATCGCCATCCTGTTCCAGCCGATCATGCCGGCATCCTCGGCAAAGATTCTCGATCTCGTTGCTGTGGCCGAGGAAGACCGCGTGTTTACGAAACTCGGTGCGGCCGGGCGCATGACGCCGGGCACGGAGCTGCCGGCACCGTCGCCGGTCTATCCGCGCTACGTTGCGCCGGAAGCGGGCAAGGCCTGAAGCGATGTTGATCGATACCCATTGCCATCTGGATTTCGCCGATTTCGACGCTGAGCGTGACGAGCTGGTCACGCGCGCGCATCAGGCCGGCGTGAAACAGATGGTGACGATCTCGACGCGGGTTCGCAAGCTTCCGACGCTGCTTGCGCTCACCGAGCGGTATCCGAGCGTCCTCTGCTCGGTTGGTACGCATCCGAACAATGCCGGCGACGAGCTGGATGTGACGGCGGACGAGCTGGTGAAGCTTGCGGAAAGCCACGAGAAGATCGTGGCGATCGGCGAGGCCGGGCTCGACTATTTCTACGACACGCAGACGCCTGCGGACCAGAAGACGGGGTTGCTCCGCCATATCGAGGCGGCGCGGCGCACGGGGCTTCCGCTCGTCATCCACAGCCGCAGCGCTGACGAGGACATGGCGGCCATTCTGACCGAAGAAAAAGGGAAGGGCGCCTTCCCCTTTATTCTGCATTGTTTCTCGTCCGGCCAGGCACTGGCAGACACCGGTGTCGCGCTTGGCGGCTATGTGTCCTTTTCCGGCATCGTGACTTTCCCGAAATCGGAAGAGCTGCGTGCGATTGCCAAGACCGTGCCGATGGATCGGCTGCTGGTCGAGACGGATGCGCCGTATCTGGCGCCGAAGCGCTGGCGCGGGAAACGCAACGAGCCGTCCTATGTGGTCAACACGGCGGAGGTTCTGGCGGAGGTCAAGGGCGTGAGCTTCGCGGAGATGGCCGAGATCACCACGGACAATGCCTTCCGCTGCTTCTCGAAAATGCCCAGGCTGGCATGAGGGAGCTTTGATGAAGGTCACGCGCCGGTTCACTCTGCTCGGTTGTTCGTCGTCTCCAGGCGTTCCCAGGATTAATGGGGACTGGGGCAATTGCGACCCCAACAATCCGAAGAACCGGCGGACACGAGCATCGTTTCTGATCGAGCAGATCGGGCCGGATGGCGGCAAGACGGTGGTCGTTGTCGATACGGGGCCGGACTTTCGCGAACAGATGATCCGTTCCAAGGTCGAGTTCATCGACGCCGTGGTCTACAGCCATGCCCATGCCGACCATCTGCATGGTATCGACGATCTGCGCGGATATTTTCACAGTCAGCACAAGCGCATTCCGATCCATGCCGAACCCTATACGATGGCCCGGATCGAGGAAGGTTTTGGCTATTTCCTGAAGACGCCAGTCGGCAGCAATTATCCGCCGATCGTTGAACCGATGATTATCGAGGATCTCGATCGGCCGATCACCGTGACCGGCGCCGGCGGGTCAATTTCGCTTTTGCCGCTCAAGCAGCAGCATGGCGACATTATCTCGATTGGTCTCAGGATCGGCGACGTGGCCTACTGCTGCGACGTCTCGGACTTTCCTCAGGAGACCATCGCCAAGCTCGACGGTCTCGACCTGCTGGTGATCGACGCGCTGCAATACCGGCCGCATCCGAGCCATCTGTCGCTCGAACAGGCGCTCGAGTGGATTGCGCGGTTTGCGCCAAAGCGCAGCGTGCTCACGCATATGCATACGCCGCTCGACTATGACACTGTCATGGCCGAGACGCCTGATCATGTGGAGCCTGGTCACGACCAGTTTGTCGTGGAACTTGAGATGGATGTTTGAGGTTCTTCAGACAGAGAATCCGGTTCAGGGGGCCGTGTTTCTGCCAGATAGACAGGCTTGATGCCAGTCCGGCGATCATGTCTTTAGTTCCATAATCTATCTTATGCGATCTTCGTGTTGATCACGGTGGGGCGATTAAATCTGGTCCCCTCAAGCCTCAAAGCTCTGCCACCTGCAGGATGGTCTTGGCCGAGATCTCGGTCTCCGAGGGATAGCCGAAGGCGTTGTTGATGTAGGTTACGCCGTCGAGCTCCTTGTTGCGGTTGAGATGGCTGTGGCCGTAGAAATGCTTGGATGATCCGAGCGCGCGGATGCGGGTTTCCAGGCGGTCGGTGCCGAGGACCGGAAACAACGCTTTGTGTTTTTCCGGATAACGCGCAGGCATCAGGTCAAGGCGCGGCACAAAATGTGAAACGCTGTAGACGGCGTCAAAGCCAGACGTGTCCGGGATCACATTCATCGCGTCGAAGCGTTCGGCGACTTCGGGCGGCTTCAGACCTTCCCAATTGCACTTGTAAAAATCCATCCAGCCGCGGCGAATGGTCGGGCCAGGCTCGCCGAAGGAATAATCATACCAGGCGAGCAGTGGGACGATCAGGCTCTTGCCGATGGCCATGGGGCCGGTTTCGATGCCGTAGCCGTGGCACAGCGTTTTCAGCGTTTCGAATTTCTCGAAGGAGGGTCCCTTCCCGCTTCGGCTGGTCCAAAGGTCGTGGTTGCCGGGAAGAAAGAGCAGTTTGGAATAGCGTGGCACGAGTTCGTCGAAACAGGTTTTGACGAGATCGAGTTGATCGGAGAGATCGCCGGCGACAATGAGGACGTCGTCCGTGAAATCGGTCCGCGACAGTGCGCGCAGCCAGTCCAGGTTCTCGCGGTAATCGACGTGAAAATCGGATCCGAGGAAGAGGCGCATGCTCAGGAGATCCGGTGCATTGTGATGAACATGGCGCCTTCTTGACAGGATTGCCAGCCGACGTCCAGCGTGGCGGAATGTCGTGGCCCCCTTCCCGCCCGATCGGTCGCGCGCCTCACGCTCCACTGAGTGGATGAGGCAATGGAAATCTCCGGCCTGGCGGTCACGAAATCGCGAACGCGCAGAAGAAATGGCGGGCGCATCTTTCCGAACCGTCGAATCGGCCTATTCTTTCATTCGAGATGACTGAAACATGAGGGGAATCATGATGCGCATGCGGATTGGAATGGCCCTTTTTCTCGTGGCGGGACTGACAGGCGCCCCCGCGTTCGCCCAGCAGGCGGTGACGGCGGATCCTGCGGGGCTGGCCAAGGGGGTGATCGAGCAGCAGATCACTGCCTTCCTCAACGACGATGCGGCGACGGCCTATTCCTTCGCTTCGCCTGAAATCAAATCGGTGTTTCCCAATGCCGAGCGCTTTTTCGAGATGGTGAAGAAGACCTATGCGCCGGTTTATCGGCCCGGCAATTATGCCTTCGGCCGCAACCAAGTGTCACCCGATGGCAAGGTGGCCTTTCAGGAGGTGCTGATCTCGGCGCCTGATGGGAAGGACTGGGCGGTGTATTACGAGCTCAAGCGTCAGAATGACGGCAATTTCGCCATCAATGGTGTGCGGATGAAACGCGAGACGTCGAGCCAGGGCATCTGACGTTCATGCGCGAGGGCAGAGCAAGTGCCCTGTCCTTCGCTCTTACATCTGTTTGATCAGACCGGGTCGATGTCCCCACGTGCCCAGGTCTCGATGGTTTCCGCCTTGAAATCCTCGAAGCGATCTTCGGCGATCGCCTGGCGGATGCCCTGCATCAGTTCCTGATAGTAGCTGAGGTTGTTCCAGGAGAGCAGCATGCCGCCCAGCGCCTCGTTGGAGCGCACGAGGTGGTGCAGATAGGCGCGCGAATAATCGCGGGTCGCCGGGCAGGACGACTGTTCGTCGAGCGGGCGCATGTCTTCGGCATGGCGAGCATTGCGGATATTGACCTTGCCGCGACGGGTGAAGGCCAGACCATGGCGGCCGGAGCGGGTCGGCATGACGCAGTCGAACATGTCGATGCCTTCGGCGACGGCTTTCAGCATGTCGTCGGGCGTGCCGACGCCCATGAGGTAACGGGGCTTCTCCACGGGCAATACCGGCAGCGTGATCCCAAGCATTTCCAGCATGACCGACTGCGGCTCGCCAACGGCGAGACCGCCGATGGAATAGCCCTTGAGGTCGAGTTGCTTCAGGCCTTCTGCCGAGCGGATGCGAAGCGCCGGCTGGTCGCCGCCCTGGACGATGCCGAACATGGCCTTGCCCGGCTGATTGCCGAAAGCGACGCGGCAGCGTTCGGCCCAGCGGAGTGACATTTCCATAGCGCGCTCGATTTCGCGCGGCTCATTCGGCAGCGCCACGCATTCGTCGAGCTGCATCTGGATGTCACTGTCGAGCAGGCCCTGGATCTCGATCGAGCGTTCCGGCGACATGTGGTGCAGCGAGCCGTCGACATGGCTCTTGAAGGTGACGCCCTGCTCGTCGAGCTTGCGCAGGCCCGACAGCGACATGACTTGGAAGCCGCCTGAGTCTGTCAGGATCGGGCCGGGCCAGCGGATCAGCTCATGCAAGCCGCCGAGGCGGGCGACGCGTTCGGGGCCCGGGCGCAGCATCAGGTGGTAGGTATTGCCGAGAATGATGTCGGCGCCGCCTTCCTTGACCTGGTCGAGATACATGGCCTTGACCGTGCCGACGGTACCAACAGGCATGAAGGCCGGGGTGCGGATCGTGCCGCGCGGCATGGTGATCTCGCCAAGGCGGGCTTTGCCGCTGGTGGCCTTGAGATTGAATGTGAAATTCTCGGACATCGGTCAGTCGTCTTTCCGGAAGAGCAGGCTGGAATCGCCGTAGGAGTAGAAACGGTAGCCGGTTTCGATCGCATGGGCGTAAGCTGCATGCATCGTCTCAAAGCCGGCAAAGGCTGAGACCAGCATGAACAGCGTCGATTTCGGCAGGTGAAAATTGGTCATCAGCAGGTCCACCGCCTTGAAGCGGTAGCCGGGGGTGATGAAGATGCCGGTGGCGCCGGACCAGGCGGGGATGGTGCCATTGTCGAGGGCGGCACTTTCGAGCAGGCGCAGCGACGTGGTGCCGACGGCGATCACGCGGTTGCCGCGTGCATGCACGGCGTTGAGGGCGGCGGCCGTTGCCGCGTCGATATGGCCGATTTCCTGGTGCATCTTGTGGTCGGCGGTATCATCAGCCTTCACCGGCAGGAAGGTGCCCGCGCCGACATGCAGCGTGACGAAATGGCGCTCGATGCCGGCGGCATCAAGTTTGGCGAAGAGGTCGGGCGTAAAATGCAGGCCGGCGGTCGGTGCAGCGACCGCGCCCTCTTCGCGGGCATAGATGGTCTGGTAGTCGGTGCGATCCTGTCCGTCTTCCGGGCGCTTTGCGGCGATATAGGGCGGAAGCGGGATATGGCCGACGGTGGCGATCGCCTGATCGAGGTCCGGCCCGGAGAGGTCGAAGGCGAGATCGATTTCGCCGGCCTCGCCCTTCTCTGCGACGGTGGCAATCAGCGAACCCATCAGGCAGGCGGCGCTGTCGCCCTGCCCCACACCGAAATCGATACGGTCGCCCGGCTTGATGCGCTTGCCGGGCTTGGCAAAGGCCTTCCATCTGGAGGCACCGACGCGCATATGCAGCGTGCAGGAGACGGCGATTTCTTCGGCGCCCTCACGATGGCGGATGCCTTCGAGCTGGGCGGGAATGACCTTGGTGTCATTGAAGACCAGCGCGTCGCCGGGCCGAAGGAAGGACGGCAGGTCGTAGACGTGGTGGTCTTCGAGCACAGGGTCGGCATACGGGCGGACGACCAGGAATCGTGCGTGATCACGCGGGCTTGCTGGCCTCAGCGCGATATTATCGTCCGGCAGGTCGAAGTCGAAGAGGTCTACACGCATCTGCTGTCAGTTCGGATTATCTGTTCGATTGTGTGGTTTGGGAAAACGCGAAAACCCGCCCGGGTGCTGCGCACCGAGGCGGGCTTCGTGTGGCTTTAAGCCGATCAGGCGTCGGCGGCAACCTTCATCGAGATGATCGAATCCGGGTCGGAGACAGGCTCGCCCTTCTTGATCAGGTCGATGATGTCCATGCCTTCGATGACCTGGCCCCAGACGGAGTACTGCTTGTTGAGCCAAGGCGCATCGGTGAAGCAGACGAAGAACTGCGAATTGGCCGAGTTCGGGCTCTGCGAGCGGGCCATCGAGCAGGTGCCGCGCACATGCGGGGTGGCCGAGAATTCAGCCTTCAGGTCCGGCTTGTCAGAGCCGCCCATGCCGGCACGGCCCGGGTTGAAGTCTGCGCCGCCCTTCTTGCCGAACTTCACGTCGCCCGTCTGGGCCATGAAATCGGGGATGACGCGGTGGAAGACGACGCCGTCATAGGCGCCTTCGCGCGACAGTTCCTTGATGCGGGCGACATGGCCGGGGGCCAGGTCGGGGAAGAGCGCGATGACGACCTTGCCCTTGGTGGTTTCCATCAGGATGGTGTTTTCCGGATCCTTGATCTCGGCCATGGGGGTTCTCCTTGGTTGGGGCTTACAGCCCGGTAGAATATCAGTTGCGGCCGACGGTGACCTTGATCATGCGATCGGGATCGGTCACTTCGCCATTGCCGCCTTCGCCGCGCTTGATCTTGTCGA
>JARXAQ010000317.1 GCA_029865825.1 Rhizobium sp. | reverse complement strand
ACGATGGCCGCGATGGCCGGCCGCGGAATGTTGGCCACCTGTGCCCAGCCGCGTGCCCCAGCGAGACCGATAAACACCATGATGGGCACGCCGATCCACAGCGAGGCGAAGATCGTGTAGGGGATTTCGGGATTGCGGCTGAAGAGCAAGGGACCGGGCTGGATGCCCTGGATCATCAGGGCACCGATCATGACAGCCGTGGTCGGCGATCCCGGAATGCCGAGAGCCAGCAATGGCGCCATTGCACCGGACACGGCTGCGTTGTTAGCCGCCTCCGACGCGGCAACCCCCTCCATGGAACCTTTGCCGAAGAGTTCCGGATGCTTGGAGGTCTTCTTGGCCATTGCATAAGCAATGAACGAGGCGATCGATGCACCGGCTCCAGGAATAATGCCGATTACATACCCCAGCACAGAACTGCGCATGATGACGCCATTGAGTGGCACAAGACCCTTCCAGTTCCAGGACCTGAAGCCGCCAACTGGAGGGCTCTTGACCTTGGCCGTTGCGCCCTCCTCCACCATGAACAGCACTTCGGAAAGCGCATAAAGGCCGAGCAGCACCGGCACCAACGGAAGACCTTCGAACAATTCCGTCGAGACTGCAAAACGCGGCGCACCAGTCTGGGTATCGAGGCCGACAGTGGCCAGCGCAAGTCCGATGCCCATGGCAACAGCACCTTTGATGACCAGTCCGTCTGCCAGACCGACCACCAGGCTGAGGCCGACGACCGCCAGCGCGAAATACTCTCCAGGCCCGAAGCGCAGTGCAAATTCCGAGAGAGGTACGGCTGTGAACAGCAGAAACAGCGCACTGACAAAAATACCAATGCCGGACGCGATGATCGACACCATCAGCGCTTCCCCCGCCCGTCCCTGCTGTGTCAGCGGGTAGCCGTCCCATGCCGTGGCAACGGCGGCAGAGGTCCCTGGAGAATTGATGAGGATGGCCGTTATCGCACCGCCATACTCGGCAGCGGCATAGAGCGCGACCAGCCCCACAATTGAAACGACCGGATCCAGGCCATAGGTGAAGGGAATGAGCAATGCCACGCCGAGGCTCGGACCGAGACCGGGGATAGCTCCGATGAGATACCCGGCAAGGGCGCCAAAGATGAGGCTTACCCACACCATCGGATCACCGAAAGCCGAGAACCCTAAAAGCAGATTTTCAAACATTTCGGTTCCTCACGGGAAAACGACGTTCAGCGCGAGCGCAAACACGACGTAGATGAAAACGACCAGCACCAAGGGAACACCCAGGAAATGCAATGGGCGGCGCTCACCGGCTGCCAGCATCACCGCAGCCGAGAAGAGACCCACGCAGACGTAGACGCCCAGCGTCTCGAACCAGGCGGCTTGCGCGATGAAGATGAGGCTGGTGAGCAAGACATAGAAAGGCCGACGCCATTGGGTCACCTCTCGTTCCGTCTTGCCAAGCAGGCCCGCGATGCCGAAACCGATCATGAGGATCGTCGCAACAATAGTGCCGCCGGCAATCAGCAGAGGAAACCCGCCGGCACCGATATCGGTCGCATTGAAGGGCTTGGGCAAGTTTCCCGCGTCCAGGCCATACCAGATCAAGGTCGCGAGAAGCACCAGGCCTACTGTCACCTCAAGTACGGGCAGGGGAATGCGAATGCTCTCGGAAATGCGCTGCTTGCCCGCGTGGGCAGGTTCTTCTTCCATAGATCTCCTCCTTTCGCGGCACGAGAAGGATCTCGGCACCGCACCCCTCCTCCAGGGGCAATCGAAGGTCCCCGCTCGCAATTTGCGCATAGAGCAATTGGAAGGGGGAACCACTGTCGTTATCGGAGATGAGAGTGGTGAATTGAACTGAGAATTGATTTGGTCAGACCGCCCCATTTCTTTGGTCAGGATCAGCGATGCATGCGATTGATGCACCCAAACCCCGACTAGTCACGCCGATCAGCGTCTTTCGAGCGTTGCTTTTCGTAGCGATGGATCAAACCGATGATCCAGGGGATATTGGGGATGAAAATGAAGATGCGGGTCAGGTGAAACGCGGTGATGAGCGCCACGTCCTGGCCGAGGAATTTTGCCGTCAATGCCATTTCGGTCACGCCGCCTGGGGCAGCACTGAGAACCATCAGTTCCCAATCGAGACCCAGGGTGAACGCAATGGCGACCGCGACGCCCGAGGTCATGGCCAAAAGGGCGAGCGTCGCAAGGATGGACGCCATTACCAGCCGGCCGGCAGCCTGAAACAGGTCTCTGCGAAAGGTAGATCCCAGCCAGACACCGAGGACGATCTGCGCTGCCGCCAAGATGACAGATGGGTAGAAGAACGGGCCAAAGCCGAGGGCCGCAAGCGCAGACGAGGCAGCGAGTGGACCGAGGAAAAACGGATTTGCGATCCGCAGCAGGCGAAACAGCCAGGCACCCGCGACACCGACTGCCAGCAACATGGCCGTTCCCGCTGGATCAAAGAGAGCAGGAACGCGCAGACCCGCGGAGGCAGGCCAACCATCAATGGCATAGATGATGACGGGCACGAGGACGACGACCGCCGCGATGGGACGGTCTGAGCCAGAATGACAGGACCCGGATTGCACTGAAAGCGCTCTGCCATGATTGCGGCCTCGACCGGACTGGTTGGTAGAGACGCGAGAAAGGCAGCTGTAAGATTCAGTCGCGCCGCGCGAGCCAGCAGCAGCGCGACCGCAAACGCACAGAAGGCCGTTGCCAGGGCCATTCCCACCAGAAGGGGAGCAAGCGTCAGCATCATCGCGAAGGCAGCGGGGGAGAAATAAACACCCACTTGCGATGCAATGACGATCTGGCCGGCGGGGCGCGTCTTCACCGGAATGACAATATCTGCGAGCCCCGCCAGATAGAGCATAGCCGTTACAAGAAGCGGTCCGATCATCCATGGCAATGGCATGCCAATGCCGGCTGCGATCGCACCGCCCAGCGAACCGAGCGAATAAACGACGGCAAGGCGCCCGATGTGCTTAAACCTGCCCATGGTCGACCCAATCTTCAAACCCATGCAGTGGGCCGGCGCTTGTTCTGGTTGGGGATTCGGTTATGCCGACGCACATCATTGGTGCCCCGAAAGAAACAAAGATACCGCCGCGTTGAATGCATCGGGGCATTCGATGTTGATGGAGTGCCCACCTTGCAGATCCTCGACCGCGATATGCGGATGAGTTCGCGAAAGCCATTGGCGCGCAGGCTGAAAACGCTTTTCCCAAACCCCGTTGACGAGAAGCGTCGGCACACGCAATTCACTCAACCTGTCGCGAACGGATAAATGCGGCATCGCCTGCGACAAGAGCTTGGCGATGCCGCTGACTTCGGTCGCGTCGGCATCCTGACACAGCAGCTCTCGCAGATCCGGTGGGAACCGCTTGGCGTGGCAGGGATGATAGGCCATCCGACGCATTGCGAGATGTCCTTCTCGCAGAATGTCGTCGATCTGGTCCAGGTTGCGGCGCTGCTGCGAGGCATCCCAGCTGTCGCGCAGAGCGCCATTGGCATTGGTGAAGACCTGGGCGATCACCCGGTCAGGAAAGGTCAATGCATAACGAAGTGTCAGGGCAGCGCCAAAGCTCTGGCCACAAATATTCCATCGGCTGATCTGAAGGCGCTCCCGAACGGCCTCGATCGCCTGAACCAGAGCGTCAGGTTTGGCGTCTGCGTCACTTACCGGCGTCGGCGAAAGACCGTGCGCGGGCAAGTCTATTGCGACGACGCGAAATCGCTCGGAAAGGCTCAGATTCGGCAGCCAGTGGTTTCGGCTCGTAAGCATGCCGTGAACCAAGAGCAACGCCGGGCGTCCGTCTTCGGGATCCGCGTTTATGTGTAGCATCATGAATTGTCAGCGTTCCTCACTCCGAAGGAGAGGCTATCAGACCAGCTCGGCGCTTTTAAACCCAACTATCGGCAGGGCCGGTTCAAACTATTGGTTATGTTACCGACGAAACTTTCGCCGTTATAGAGACCAGACAACCGGCATCCTGCGTCAGAGACCCAATGTTGGCGCATTACGATCATGCCGGGCCATTGTACGGGAGGACAATATGGCATCTCTGGTTGGCTGCGAATTGCGCGACGGAATAGCGATTGTCACGATCGACGCCCCCCCGGTGAATGCCCTTGGTCAGAGCGTGCGCGCAGAACTCCTGGCACATATCCAAGAGATCGAAGGCCGTGCCGACATTAGGGCAGCCGTGCTTAGATGCGCCGGGCGAACATTCGTGGCCGGTGCAGATATCAACGAACTCGGAAAGCCGCCGCTATCTCCCGTCCTGCCGGAGGTGCTGGAGGCTATCGAAGCTGCCCGAATCCCCTGGCTCGCTGCGATCCATGGCACAGCGCTGGGCGGCGGGCTGGAACTGGCGCTCGCTTGCACGACCCGTATTGCTGACAACAAGGCAAAGTTCGGTCTGCCCGAAGTGACACTGGGCATGATCCCCGGAGCAGGCGGAACCGTCCGTCTGCCACGCCTCATTCCTATGTCCGAGGCCGTCGAAATCGTAACCGGCGGCAAACCGGTGACAGCACCGCACGCGCTTGCCATCGGTCTTGTTGACCGGCTTTGCGAGACCGACCTTCTTTCCGCCGCCATAGCCTTTGCCACCGAACTCGCAGGCGAGCTGAAACCGGCAAGCCTGCTCGACCGTCCTTGCCGCGGTGCCGAGGAGGTAGACTGGCAGGGCAAGGCAGTTGCCATCCGTGCCAAGGCACGCGGCGCAGAAGCGCCGATGGAGGCACTTGATGCCCTGAAGGAAAATTTGGAACTGCCGGCGCGGGAGGCTCTGAAGAAGGAAAGACAGCGCTTCCTGCGTATGGCGGCTTCCGAGCAGGCAGCGGCACTGCGTTATGCGTTTTTCTCCGAGCGCAACGCTGGGCGGAGCCTGACATCGATTGACAGTGTGCCGGCAGATCTGTGGCGGATCGGCGTCGTTGGCGGGGGAACGATGGGCGCCGGCATCGCGACCGCACTTCTTCTATCTGGATCGGAAGTCCGGCTTCTGGAGCGCGATACAGCTGCTGCGGAAGCCGCCACCGCCCGCGTGAAGGATATGCTGGACGCAAGCGTGGCACGGGGCGCTGTTTCCCGCGACGCGGCAGGCAACGCGATCGACCGGTTCTTTGCGAGCCCAGACGAGGCCGAACTCATATCGTGCGGCCTTGTGATCGAGGCAGTCTTCGAAGATATGGACGTCAAGCGCGGTGTGTTTGCCCGCCTCGACGCCATCATGCCAAAGGATGCGGTGCTCGCAACCAACACATCCTATCTCGATGTGAACGTGCTTGCGGAAACGACCATCAATCCTGCCCGGGTGCTCGGACTTCATTTTTTCGCGCCAGCCCATGTGATGAAGCTTCTGGAAATCGTCAGAGGACGGGACACTGGCGGCCGAGCGCTTTCCACGGGCGCAGCGCTCGCCAAGCGACTTAAAAAGACATCTGTCGTATCCGGTGTCTGCCATGGCTTCATCGGCAACCGCATCATGGCCGCCTATCGGCGTGACTGTGAGTTCATGCTGCTGGCAGGAGCCTTGCCGGCGCAGATTGACGCTGCCATGCGGGACTTCGGTTTCGCCATGGGCATTTTCGAGGTCCAGGACCTGAGCGGACTGGACATTGCATGGGCGCAGCGCAAAAACACCGCCTCGGCACGCGATGCTTCCCTGCCCTACAGCCGCATTGCCGACATGCTTTGCGAAGGCGGTCGTCTCGGACGCAAGACCAACAAAGGATGGTATGACTACAGTAGCGGCAAAAAGACTGATGATCCCGAAGTGACCCGCATTATAGAGGAAGAAAGAACAAGCGCTGGCGTGACCGTTCACACCTTTACCGACGAGCAAATCATGAACCGAATTCTTGGCGTCATGCAGAGGGAAGGACAGGCTTTGCTGTCCGAAGGGATCGCCGAAAGTGCTTCGGATATCGACGTGGTAATGTTGACTGGCTACGGCTTTCCCCGGCATCGCGGCGGCCCCATGTATCTCGCGAGCCACTCCACGGATCGCGCTGAAGGACATCAAGCTGCTCGAGACTGAACTCAAATCTCGAAAGTGCAGGCTCTGATATAACCATTGCATAAGCAGCCGGAGTGGCTCAGCACCGCGACGAGCCGCAGCAACCAACTTGAGGGGTAGGTCACAGAATATCTTTGCCCGCTAGTTGTCCGGCGAGATCGATACGGAGGCCGAACGCAAAAAGCTCCTCGACCGGTATGGTGAGGAGCTTTTGAAGAAGGTTCCGCGTGGGAGAATTTACAGGTTTGATTTGGTTGCGGGCGCCTGATTGCACAGAGACTTGTACGAAGCTCGCTTGCGTGGCGTGGATCCGCTCCGCGGCAAGCGATGGATGCGGCAGCGCACGACACAGCCCAGTTCAACCATCACCGTCTGACGGCCCTCACGCCCCCAGCACTTAACGTCCATCGCAGATCAGGAACGCATCACGCCCAACGCCGCGAGCGTAATCCCCATGAGGATCAGGGTTGCTCCGGAAAGAAGATTGAGCCGCCGCAGGACGCTCTTGGATATCCGGCCTTGCAAGGCCGATGCCGAACACGACAAGAAGGCGTACCAGGCAAGGCTCCCGGAAAAGACGCCGATGACGGTCGCCACCAGAAAAGTCGACTGATCCTGTGCGAATGGGACGCCGGAACTGGACAGTGCAAGATAGGGAAGGATTGTCGCTGGATTGCAAAGCGCGATGCAAAGGCCGGTCAGATAGTCGCCTGATGCCGGAAGGCGAGGCAAGCTCGTCTTCTCAGGGGCTTTTGCCAGCACCAAAAATGCGCAAGCCAAGCGTCACGAGGAGCGCAGCAGATAATGGGCCGGCGAGAGGCTGCAGGCTCTCGACCTGCCCGGCAGCATAGTGAGCGCTCAGGAATGCGAGGGTGGCAAAGGCGCCGTGTGCGGTGGAAGCGCCAGCACCACAGGCAAAGCCTCTCCAGTGGTCGCTCAGCAGGGATCGCTGGACACACATCAACGAGATCGGCCCAAAGGGAACGGCGATGGACAAGGCGAGCAAGGCGCTCGCGACGATCACCGACAGCATAACATGCTCCCTCCGCATCCGGTCATAGACCTTCGACCGGATCAACAGAGCTTCGCGAGGAGACCCTGGATGCGTCCGTCGAATTGTCAGACCCTATGGTGTGCCGAGGGCGCCCGCATCGGCGGATCTACCTATATTTGCAGTTTTGGATGACTAACCCACCGGTAGAAAGCGGGTTCATATGACCGCAACTGGAAGCGATCCAGAGGACGAGTAGAGATTTTTTATCGGTTCTCTCAGGAAGAATGGGCCGCCGCCATGACGGTTTTGACGAGGGCTGCCCGCCGGGAGACCCCCGTTTTATCAAAGAGCGCCGACAGGTGCTTCTTCACGGTATTGGCGGAAATTCCGAGACCGTCTGCTATGTCTGAGATCCTATCGATTTCTAGAACGGCATGAAGCACTCTGACTTCTGCCGGGGTCAAGCCATAACGTCTGGCGCACTTTTCAATACCGGAGGTCGGAACGACCTCCGCAGGACGGATGAAGAGAGCTGCTTGCGCGGATGGGCGAACCTGCTGAAACGCCGTTTGCGTCGCCGAATGCTCGGGAAGGCGCATCAGGCAGCCGGTCCATGCAGTTCCTTCCGCGTCAACCATCTTGATCAAAGCCGGCTCTCGCAACGCAACAGGATCAGGTTGCACCGGCGAGCCAGACAGACCTGCCCTCAACGCATGATTGGCCTCAGCACTGGCGAGGCTGATCCGCGGCCCGGTTGCGCGAACCAGATCACCCTTCGTCAACATCTCCGTCCCGGCATGATTGCTCCAGAGCCCACGCCCAGCCTCGTCCAGAATGAAAACGCCGGTGTCGATCTGATCGAGGGCGCCCTGCAGCGACTGCGCCTGCAAATTGCGTTTGCCCAGCTCCCGCCCGATGATGACAGCACGTTGAAGATGCGGCGCCAACAGCTTCAGCCTGTAGCGCAAGGCATCGTCAACCGCGCCGTAATCCCGCCCGGAGATCACCGTAAAGGCTGCGGCACTGGCTTGGTATCGTTGAATATTGAAGATCGCGGCGTCGAAAAAACCCTGTGGTGCGACCCACTCCTTGAAGAAGCGGCTGGTCTGGAACTCGTGGGATGGCACCAGGTCCTGGCTTGAAAAAATCTCGCCAGGATTGATGAAAATTGACGCCGGATAGAGCGGATTGAGCGAAACATAGCCCCGGCGATAGATATCCAGGAATTTCGGGTCAAAGCCCCAGGAATAGATCGTCTCGGCTTGCGCACTGGTTGCATCTCTCCAGTAGATCCGCGAGGCAGAGGCGCCAACAAATCGGCATACTCTCTCGAGAACGACGCTCCATTTCCCGCTGTCGAGAACGGTTTCATAAATCAGTCCGATCAGGTCCGAGAGGTCTTCGACGTCGTCTTCGGAGAACTTCATGGAGACTGCTCCGCGGGTCATTGATGATGGGCAGGCACTACATGTTTAAAACGCCAACACGCATGGATTGTAAGCCTGCAATTTGTCTTACCCGTTCGGGTGATGCAGCCTGCCACAACCTATGTCTCTAATCCCAGCATAAGAACCGGATTTGATTAGGTGCGCGGCTCAAAGGGTCTGGGCGCCACGAGCTTTCATATAGATCACGCAAAAGATTGGGGAATTCGTGGACGCTATCATCATCGGTCTCCGCACACCGCCTTTCAGTTCGGGACCCAACCGAGATCTCAGGTTCCCCGCGCGGCATGCATGTCCACGCAGCAGTGTCCGGTCACCCGTGTTTCAACCAGATCCATGTGTCGCCTGATGGCCTTGTCTGATGTCCCCGTCGCGTCGCCTCGAACAATGCTGCAGCGCCATGATGGCGCAATCTTTCACGAACGTGAAGACGCAATGAGGACACTTCTGTCAGCCTATCAGAGCGCGCGATCCGCCAAGGGCCGCCTCATCCTCATCGACGGCGAAGCCGGTATTGGAAAGACAACTCTCATCCAGCGCTTCTGCGCCCAGCTCAGCGACGCTCCCGACATCCATTGGGGCTGGAATGACCCGTATCCGACACCGCGCCCACTCGGCGCCTTGCAGGATATTGGCGCGACGCTCGACATGCAGCTGGATGAAATGATCGACAGGGGATCGTCGCAGGACCAGATCTTTGCAAGTCTCCTGAAGACCCTGATGGCGGTGCCGAAGCCCAACATCCTCATTATCGAAGATCTCCACTGGGCAGACCAGGCAACGGTGGATCTGGTGAGGTTTTTAGGGCGGCGCATTTCACTCCTGCGGGTCCTGGCGATTATCACCCTTCGCCGAGGCGAACTGGAGCGAGACCACGCGGTCAACCAGATCCTTGGCGATCTGCCTGCCGCGGTCACCGGGCGCGTCGAACTGCAACCCCTGTCGCCCGATGCGGTGACGGCCCTTGCCGGAAATCCTGACAGGGGGCAGCAAATCTACGCAACAACGCTCGGGAACCCATTTTTTGTGACAGAGCTTCTTGCAGATGGGCTCTCGTCAAACGGCCACGCACCGGCATCGGTTCGCGATGCCGTCTGGGCGCGTTGGTCACGCCTTCCGGACGCCATGCGCGATTTCCTCGACCTGTTCAGCATGCTGCCAAGCGGCGCGACGAGGCCCTTCGTTGCAGCGCTTGCGGGCGCTCAGGGCGAGCGTATTGCGGAACAATGCGTGGAACGCGGTCTGCTGCGATACGATGAGCAGGGGATGCTCGTCTTTCGCCACGACCTGGCACGTCAAGCGACCCAGGAGAGATTGTCTCCGCTTGCCCAACGCGACTTTCACACCCGGATCGCCACCGCACTTGGCAGCATGCCACATGCACAGTCCGACACCAGGATCTCAGCCCAGAGGCTGCATCATCTGACATTGTCAGGCGATGCGAGGGCGGTGCTGGACCTGGCACCGCGGGTCGCGTCACGTGCCGCCTCCATGGGTGCGCACCAGCAGGCGGCGAACTACCTGCGCGAGGCGATCAAACACGTCGCGCTCGCACCACCGGACATCGCGGCTCAACTGTATGAGGATTGGGCGAAGGAGACCTTTCTGGCCAATGTCGGAGCGCCCGAAGATGCGGTTCAAGCCTTCGGCTTTGCGATCGCTCTCTGGCGCTCGCAATTGCGCATCGACAAAGTCGGCCTCAATCTGTGCCGATTGGCCCGACTTCACTGGAGGCATGGCGAGACCGAGCGCGCTGTAGGCTTCACCGAGCAGGCCGTCTGCGAACTGGAGCCGCTTGGACCCACTCCGGAACTTGCGCTTGCGTATAGCACGAGATCGCAATTTCTGATGCTGCAGGACAGATTTGCCGAGGCCATCACCTGGGGCCGCCGCGCCATGGACCTCTCCGACCAGCTGAACCACGTGGAGATCCGCGCCCACGCGCTGAACAATGTTGGCACGGCATTGATGATCACAGGCGGGGCCGGTGGCGACCGGCTGCTTGAGGACAGCCTGCGTATTTCTCTCGATCATGGATTTCATGATCACGCATCGCGTGCCTATACCAATTATGCCGAGTGCCGGATGATCGAAAGAGCCTTCGAGGCTGCCGATGTCCTGATGACGGAAGGGATCTCGTTTTGCGCTCAACATGATCTTGATCCTGCCGTGCACTACCTTTTGGGCCGACACGCCCAGTTGAGGATGGAACAGGGTCGTTTTCACGAGGCCGAAACCATAGCCAATGGCGTGCTGCAGAAAAGCAACTTGCCGCGTGTGATGCGTCTGCCGGCTTTGTCTGTCCTCGGTCGCGTTCGAGCCAGACTGGGTGTTGCCGGCGCGAATGACCTGCTCCAACGCGCGCTGGAGGAAGGTCTTGTGACCGGAGAACCACAGCGGATTATTCCAGTGCGCCTGTCGCTTGTCGAACTGGCCTGGCTCTGTGACGACATGGCGAGTGCAACAACCCAGCTTGAGGCACTTGGCGCCCTGAAGGGGCCCGATCTTTCAGGATGGGACTTGAGCGAACTTCTCGTCTGGCGCCGCCGTTGCGGGCTGTCCTTCGACCTTGAACCGGGGTTCTCCTCCCTTCCCGCACCGCGTCTGGCGGAGCTCGAAGGTGACTATGACCGCGCAAGCCAGCTGTGGCTTGAGCTGCAGCAACCCTATGAGAGCGCGCTTGTCGCTATGCAGGGTTCAGCCTCCTTGCTGGCGCAGGCGGTCGTTGCTTTTGACGCATTGGGTGCGAAGCCCGCCGCAAGCCTTGCTCGTCGCCGCGCCCAGCAGTTTGGCCTGGACGGGCTTATGCCGAAAGTGCCCCGCGGCCCCTACGCATCGGCGCGCCGCCATCCTCTCGGTCTGACGACGTCGGAACAGAACGTTCTATCCCTCCTGATCCAGGGCCTGAGCAACAAGGAAATCGCCATCCGGCTGTCGAGGTCGACACGAACCATCGAGCATCAGGTTTCGGCAGTGCTGTCCAAGTTCAACGCCACCAATCGCATGGAAGTCCTGCTGCGCGTGACAAACGAACCGTATCTCAAAGGCGACCGGGTTCAATAGCTTCCAATAGGGGGTCGCCTACCATGAAATTTGGGCACTCTCACCGATGCACCGCGTCCAACACGATGACAGGCTGTGGCTGGGGCTTTGGTCCCAATGCCCGAACCGGGTCAACGGCTGCCTGAGCAGCGTGTCTCGGCGGCACATGTTTGACGAGGCGCATTGACCTCGCGAGATGAGGACGACGATGGAGGTACATGACGTCATTCCGCTGTCCAAGAGCGGCCGAGCACTGCTCGTAAACCCGGATGCGCAAGCTCGACACACCGGGCGGACGTTTCGGTCTGTTAGCGAAAGAATGCTGCAAACAGCTCTGTACGAGGCCGGGGCCCTCATACTGCTCTGCCCGGTTTTCTCCCTGGCAACAGGCATGGAGGTCGCCGGGAGCCTTGCCCTCCTGGTGGTGCTGTCTTTGATAGAAATGCTCGTCTCGGCCCTCCATAACCTTGCATTTGACCACCTCGACTGGAGCTGGACGGGACGCACCGCCAGTCAACGAACGCCTGCCTGGCGGATCGCGCATGCCGTCAGCTACGAGGTTGTAGCGACGATCGTCAGCTTGCCGGTGCTCATTCTCGGGGCTGGCTTATCGCTTGCGGCGGCGCTTTTTGCCGACATCGCACTCAGCGCATTGTGCGCCTGTTATACCTATGCGTTTTTCGCCGTCTACGACCGTTTGCAACCCTTGGCCGGGCGGGCTGACAGAGACGCAATCGCCGCAGCGCCGGCCTCTTTGGGCGAGGAGCCGCAAACTGCGGTCGAGCTTGGACCAGAGGGTATTCCCATCCCTGCGCTTTCGCCCGGCATCAATGCCCAACACTTCCCTGATTGCAGAGAGCTTCATCGCGGCGAAGAGCAGGAAACGACAAAGACGTTACATCCGCGCATTGGGAAGAAGGCGGTATCTGAAGCCGGTACCTCAGGCCGAAAAGCATCGCCTGGCAAGCTCGACGACGGGGCGTTCATGTGACTCACGGCTTATGCGGGTCGGCCAAGCGGAGGTGAACCTTCACTGTATTTGAGGTAGCGCCTGATCAAAGCCCAACATGAAGAACTGAATTGTCCCGTCCATCCATCACGAGACCCTCACCAAACGCACAGAGTAGATCACTTGTCGGTCCGCCCTCGCAGGAAAATGGCGATGAAAATCGAGATGCGCCAGGTGTTCGACGACAACCTCCGGGTTTACGGCGGGCGGAAAGCCTGGCTCGCTGCACGGTCGCTCGACTGATGATACAGCGACAGTTGGCACGAACGGCACGCAAACGAGTTCGCCCGCCGTGTTAGGGCGGGCGAGTCTAGGGATAGCGCTGAGAAGCTGGCGTATTTCGACCGTTTTCGAGCCGCTCTCGCCGAAGCGGAGGCTGACTGGAAGCGGTTACAAGATTTGTTGGTTGCGGGGGCAGGATTTGAACCTGCGGCCTTCAGGTTATGAGCCTGACGAGCTACCGGGCTGCTCCACCCCGCGTCACCAGCGTAAATCCCGAAGGGATTTATCGCGACAAAGCAAACTCTCGAGTTTGCGTCTCTA
>JARXAQ010000007.1 GCA_029865825.1 Rhizobium sp. | reverse complement strand
AGGGATCGGTCTCCGAAGACGACCGCCTCGGCAGCCATTCCGGCGAGTGACATCGCGATGCGGTTTAGGAGAACGGTTTCGGTTGGCAGGTTATCTTCGAACAGATCATACGAAGTTCGGCCTCGCATATATGACCCCGGTGAAACGTCGAAAGTGTCCCTTATTTCGATCGTCGCGGAACGCGCACAATTAAGCGTCAGTGCGATTAAGGCATGGCCGGCCTCGTGGACGCCCAGCCTGAATAGCTCTTCGGGGGCATAGCTCTTCCTCTCCGGCATCACAGCGCGCAAGTCGGCCACCTCGACATCACGCCCTTCATTCCTTGCTCGCCGTCGAGCCGCTCGAACGAGTTCTTCAAGTGCCGCAGCGGACTTACCCTCAAGATCGTCTGCGAGCTCGGCCAAGGATTCGAAGGGTAGAGCATTGCCAGTATAGTGGTGCAAGATTTCGGCCCGAGTCGTAACGTCTGGCAGACCCAACTTGAAGTGTTTCTCGATGCGACCTGCCCGCAGGATCGCGGGATCGATCCATTCCGGAAAATTCGTGGCACCGACGACAATCACGCCCTCTCCTGGGGCATTCATCAGGCTGAGAAACTCGTTGATGACTACCTGCCAATACGTCTCATTCGGGTGTCCGGTCGGTCGGCTCGGGCGCGATCCGATGCTGTCGAACTCGTCGATGAACAGGACCGCTCCGCCACTTCTCTTCGCCTCATCGAAACTCCGTCTCATCGCTGCAAGCATGTCGTTGAGGTAACCTCCAGTTTGCCACACACCGACCGTGGTCTGGACCAACCGAAATCCAAGAGCTGCGGCAAGAGCCGAAGCAAAGTATGTCTTTCCCACACCCGGCGGACCGGATACGAGCGCGCTCTGCCCGATATCCTTCCAACCCAAATTACCTTGTCGCCAGAGCTCGATATCTTTGGCCAAGCCGCGCGCCCACACCTTCTGTTCTTCAAAGCCTGGCACACCGAAGAGACTGGGCCCTTCTTCGTCCGAGTGCTCAAGTTCATGCAGCGCTCGCATATCGTCAGCACACCATTGCGGCTTCAGCACCCCAGCGAGCATTATGCTCTCCGGCTTGCCAATTAGGACACTCACCTGCTCTTTGCTCAATGTCGGCAAACCAAGGATGCGTCGGGTAGCGTGAACGTCTTCCGCCAACGGCGGGCTTAACGTCAGGATACGCTTTGCGACGAAGCGCACTTCTTTAGGGATCTCGTTTAGGTGGGTCGCCAAAAGGACACGCAGACCTCGCAGCTCAAAAATCGAAAGCTCGTGTTCAATCGTTTTCTTCCGCTTGGCTGTGCTGGCAAGTCGCACGGCTTCGCGATGTAGCCCCCATTCGTCTCCGTCGACATTCAACAAGACGTGGCACGCCTTCATATAGGATAGCGGTCGAAAGTCGGGCGGAACGGTTGCGATGACGAATCCATCGTCCGAAAGAAAGTTGAGACCATCTTCTTTGATCAGACGCCGAACTGCGAAATAGGCCAGAAGACCGCTCGGATCCTTCTTCAAATCTCGGAAGCGTTCACGGAGTTGATAGCGCTTCATGTCAGTGCCTCTGCTTTGGGCGGGGCGTACCGAGGCGGTACCAGCGACTGAGTGTTCGGGCGAGACCGATGTCAGGGTTCATGTAGATAAGCTGGCTAGTGACGACCTCGTTCCCATCCGGAAGCAATGGGTGACCTGTGACGATCCCTTTCATCGCGTGGCACCAGCCGAGCACAAGCCTATGGTCCTCAAGCAGCGGCGCCGTCGCCAGAATTTCCACGGTGTCCAACGCCCCGGCTTCCAAGTGCTCCAAGTCACGGAGCACCCGCCGCATGATATCCGGGTTATCGAATACGAATGTCATTTGTCGGGTCCTTGCCACATAGCACCAATCCACGCGTGGGAGTTCCACGCCCACCTGCAAGTTTAAGGCAGTATCCATCGCGACTTTGCGAAGAGATGCAGATCCGAGAAACCAACCGGCGCCGCCCAAATTAACGCAAACGAATACTTACAGGATTCGTCAACGAATCCGTCCCTTAGCGCTCATCTAAACGATTTGCCTTCTCTGTGAGCGCCATGCTTACCATGTGATCACTATATGCGCCGCCGGCAATTGTCAACTGTTACTAGCTCGATATCATTTCCGACGTCAGAAAGCCGACACCAAACGTTGCCGTCGAGGAAAAAGGATTCGCCAACCCATTGATATTGTGTCAACAATTTGATTTTTTTTTGCTAAGAGGCGTTGCCGAAAATGGCTTACTATGCTCTAATGCACACCCTGGGACGAGGCTCCCAGAGTGCATAACGAAGTATTCTCAGGCGTAGACGTAGATGGGAGTTCGAAATGCAGAAGCAGTCCGCGCGACTATTCTTATCAATCAAGGAAATCATGGCAGCTACTGGATTGTCACGACAGACAATCAGCCGCCTCAGAAAACAAGACAAGGAGTTCCCCAAAGCGCAACGACTTGGTCTTAGGCGCATTGGGTTTGCTGTGCGGGATTTTGACTATTGGGTGTCCACTCGGCAGTAAGCCTGCGTAATCCAGCGGCTGGTGAAGGCGGGCCAAGCCCGCCTTCATTTTTTGCCCGAGCGATGGCGGAGTCGGCTGGCTCCAGAAGTCAGCACGAAGCAAACCACGGCTAGAGGCATGAAGCTTGCCAGAGGCAGCCTCTTACGCACAGCGCTCGTTAAAGCACCTCACCCCAGAAATGTTGCTAAAATTGTTGCTTGAAATGCGGTTGCAGGCGTTTCAATAGCTGGAAAGTGGCGATCCCTGTAGGGCTCGAACCTACGACCTAGTGCTTAGAAGGCACTTGCTCTATCCAGCTGAGCTAAGGGACCGTTCAAAGGCAGCCAGAGAGAACCTCAGTGGGTCCAGGGCTGCAGACGGGTGAAACGGAAATTGTCCGTGTAGGACACGGTCTGGCGCTTGGCTTCCTTGGGAAGAATGACGCGGTATTCGATTCCTTCGCGCGTGGCATAGGCTTCCGCCTGTTCCAGGGTCTCGAAGGTCAGCTTGATTTGTTGGCGCGTGTCACCGGAGGTCGTGTAACCCATCATCGGGTCGATCTTGCGCGGGGCCGCCTGGTCGAATTCCAGCACCCAGAGATGGGTTTTGGCCTTGCCGGACTGCATGGCTGTCTTTGCGGGGCGGTAGATCTTCGCAGACATGGGCTCTATCCATCTCCAGAACGTAGACGGCGGGCCAACCCACCGCCGGGAACGCGACCACCCGTCGCCGGGCGGATCCTTTTTATTGCTTGGTCGGAGTGGAGAGATTCGAACTCCCGACCATCTGGTCCCAAACCAGTTGCGCTTCCAGGCTGCGCTACACTCCGTTCCAGCAATGCTGCCGGAATACACGGTTCACCCCCGGGCCGCAACCTCAAAAAGACGCTTTCCCGAACCTGATTTCATCAAAGAATTCGTGCTCATGGCGCCTTGGCTTGCGGCAGGTCGAGTGGCAGCACCAGGCGCGCACCGGCGGTCAGGCCGAGTTCGGCCGCGCGGCCACCGCGAATCTCCAATGCATAGCGCACCGGCTTGCCCGAGCCAACGATGGCCTCCGAAAACGGTGTGGTCTTTTCGGCGACGCGCACGACGAGTCCGGCCTCGTCGATGAAGACCATGTCGAGCGAGAGTGGCGTATTGGCCATCCACATTGTGACCATGCGGGTTTCGCCGAAGTCGAACAGCATGCCTTCGTCGTCAGACAGCGCCGTGCGCTCCATCAGGCCGCGCGCGCGCTGCTCGGCGTTCACCGCCCATTCCACCCTGAATTCCAGGCGCTTGCCGGCTTGCGTAGTGATGGCAAGCGTACCGGTGTCGAAGGCAACTTGCGCCTGCGCCGGCACGAGCAGGCTGAAAAAGACAAAAAGCGCCACAAGGGCGCTTGTCACAATGTTCGAGACGCTTCGCATCCGGTCAGTGAGCCAATGCAGCAGGACCCGGATTGTCCGGGTGGATCTCGGCTGCCATCAGGCCCTTGTCACCGGGTCCGAAGCGAACCAAAACGGTCTGGCCCGGGCGCAGTTCTGTCAGGCCGAAGCGGCGCAGCGTTTCCATGTGCACGAAGATGTCCTCGGTCCCCTCGCCCCGCGTCAGGAAGCCGAAGCCCTTGGTCCGGTTGAACCATTTGACGAGAGCCCGCTCGAGACCGCTTGTCGGCGTGACCTGCACATGGGTGCGCATGGGCGGCATCTGGGACGGATGCACGGCTGTCGACTGATCCATGGAAAGGATGCGGAAGGCCTGGTAGCCACGGTCACGCTTCTGGATGAGCGCGACGATGCGGGTTCCTTCAAGAATGGTCTGGTAGCCGTCGCGGCGAAGGCAAGTCACGTGCAAGAGCACGTCCTGCATTCCGTTGTCCGGCACGATGAAGCCGAAGCCCTTGGCCACATCGAACCATTTGACGATGCCTGTGATTTCGATCAGATCGACGGCTTCGCCGGACAGTTCCTCGAAACCATCGAGCCCCTTCGATGAAATCCTGTCCGCCATTTCCCCAAGCCCCTCGAAAACGCGTCACATCGCTCAGTCAACTGATTCTTGAGATTCAGATTAACATTTCGTCAATGGATCTGCGCAAGTCCTAGTTTCGTCTATACCCAATTGCTTTTGTCGGATGAGCCTTGCCCGAGACTGGCGCATGTTCCATATCCAGGGCTCCACAGGAGGATATTTGAATGCGTTACTTGCACACCATGGTCCGGGTGAAGGACCTCGACGCTTCGCTGCACTTTTATTGCGAACTCTTCGGTCTGACGGAGATCCGCCGCTACGAGAACGAAAAGGGCCGCTTCACGCTCGTCTTCCTCGTGGCCGATGGTGATCTCGATCATGCCAAGTCGGCCATGTCGCCGGCCCTAGAACTGACCTATACCTGGGATACCGAGGACTACACGGGCGGACGCAATTTCGGTCACCTCGCCTATGAGGTCGATGACATCTATGCGATCTGCCAGAAACTGATGGACAATGGCGTCACCATCAACCGGCCTCCCCGTGACGGCCACATGGCCTTTGTCCGTTCGCCGGACGGCATCTCGATCGAGATCCTGCAGAAGGGCGACAACCTCGCGCCGGCCGAACCATGGGCCTCGATGCCGAATACCGGCGCCTGGTAACAAAGCTACGGGCGGGTGCAACCCGCCTCGCGCAAGATTGCGCCTCTAAATCTGGCTTTGAACGGAAGGTGTCGCGCCCGCGCGGCGCTTTCCGCCCTCTCTGGTGGGGGCAGACGACGGAGCCGGCCATGACACAGATCTTCCTTCACAGCAGCACGGGTCTTCGGACACTCGCCATCCTCAGCGGGTTGATGCTCGGGTCCTGCCAGACCAATGCCGGTGACATCCTGGCGACGGGCGCTGTCGATTCGGCCGCGGAGGCAGCCCCCTCGACGGAGGCCGGCTACCGCGATCCGCAGGTGGTGGCCGTCGTCGCTCGGCCGGGTGCTTCGGCCAGTGAGCTTCCTTTTAGCGAGAGCCCGCCCAGCCTGAAGCGCAAGCCTGCGCCGCTGGCGGCGGCATATTCCGACATTGCTGAACCGCCGCCGGAGGTACTGGCGCTGCACCAGCAGGCTTCGGCGGGCGCGGCCGCACCGCAGGATCTCGGTGTGACGCAGCCGACATCCGTCAACACCGGCAAGAACAGCCTGTTTTCCGCCACCCGCCCACAGACCACGTCCCCCGACGCGCAAGCCGTCGCGCCGCAGGCTGCGGCAAGCGCCGCGCAACCGCGCAGCAGCCTCGTGCCGGGTGACATGCCAACGCTCGGTGTCAACGCGATGAGCAAAAGCCTGTTCAGCCCGTCCGCCACGCAGCAAGAGATCCTGCCACCAACAGACGAGGCGACGGCCCCGGCAGCCAGCGCGCCACTGGCAGAGCCCGATACCGGTCCGCCGGTTCTGCACAAGCTCTCAGATCCGCGTCCAAAGCGCAAAATCCTGGCACTGCGGGAACCCACGGACGGGCTGCAGGGCGACCAGATGCCTGTAGACACGACGCAGATGGAGAGCGTTCCGGCACGCGTGCAATTGACACCTGCACAACTGGAGGCCATGGGCGCGGTACCAGAGGCCTCCGCCACAGCCGACATGACTGCAGCCGTTGTAGATGCAGCCGACCCGGCACCCCGGAAAAAGTGGCTCCCGTCCCTGTCGCAACTGCTCTCGGGCGGCAACCGGGACAAGGCCAAGGCCCCCTGAGCCCCTTGCTTTAGGTCTCCGACTTCCCCGCAAGCCTCTGGCACTGCTGGATTTTAGAGGATGGAATCGCGCAATCCGAACCTCTGTCATTTTTCTGCAAAAAAGCGCTTCATCCGGCTTGCGGTCTCCAGCAGGCCTGACTATAAGAGCGCCACGAAGCGAAGGCGCCCTTCGTCTATCGGTTAGGACACCAGATTTTCATTCTGGGAAGAGGGGTTCGACTCCCCTAGGGCGTGCCACTTCCTTCTTTCCACCTTTTCAGTCCAAGTTTTTCAAAGCATCGCCGGTATATTTTGGCTTGCGTCCGTTCGCGTGAATTTTGTCTGTTTGGGCTGCAAAATTCCGCTTGCGGTCGAAAATCACGGTGACTATAAGGGCGCCACCGAAGCGCACGCGCCCTTCGTCTATCGGTTAGGACACCAGATTTTCATTCTGGGAAGAGGGGTTCGACTCCCCTAGGGCGTGCCACTTCGAACTCAAAGAATCGCTTCTCCACCCTGCGCGTCTCGTTTGTTAAGCTCTTGCGAGCGCTGGCGTTTTCTTGGTCATCTGCTGCGTCTGGGACCTGTGGAAAAAAGGTTAGAAGCCTTCT
>JARXAQ010000310.1 GCA_029865825.1 Rhizobium sp. | reverse complement strand
GCCTCGGCCGGTCGCAGCAAGCCACTCGACGGCCAGATCATGATCCGGCAGAAATTCAAGCCGATCTTCGAAGCCGCCATCGCCATCCGCGACCCGCAAAAGGGCCTCGGGACCCATTTCCTGGAAGCCACCCATGTCGATCGTTTCAAGGGCAAGGTGGATTGGCGTAACGTCAGCATCGAGAACCATCTCCCCACAGCGATGCTCAAGCGCCTCGGGATCACGGAACCGGCCGATGACCCTGATCTGTCCACCGCAGAAGAGGCCCTCTCCCGCCTCGATATTCCGGCCGACATCCGGGCGAAGATCGAGACAATGCTGAGCGAGGGCTCCTCGATCACCATTTCCGACAGCGGGATCGGACCGGAAACCGGTGATGGCACCGATTTCATCACAGTGACGCACACCCGAGGCTAAGGACGCTCAGACGAGCTCGACATCCAGCACGCCCGGCGTCGAGCGCATGGCGGCGGCGATTTCGGGCGAGATACGGAAGCGCTCGGTGAGTTCGACCTCGATCTCGCGTTTTCCGTCGTCCTTGATGACGATGAAGGAGACGAGGCCGTCGCCGCGGGCGTTGAGATGGGCCGCCACCGCGTGCATGGGGCCGGAATCGCGAACATAGACGCGCATGGCCTTCTGCATGCGGATCGACTGCTCCTCAAGCGACTGCGCCGTCTGGATGCGCAGGCCGACGCCTTCAGGACGTTCTTCGGCGGCGACCGTGATGACCAGAGACTTGCCGGATTCGAGCAGGTCGCGGTACTGATTCAGGCCCTCCGAGAAGAGCACCGCCTCATATTGCCCGGAGGCATCCGAGAAGGTGACGATGCCCATCTTGTTGCCGGTGCGGGTCTTGCGCTCCTGCTTCGAGATGACGGTTCCAGCGAGACGGCCGGCAGTCGCACCCTGTTTTACCGCAACCGAGAAATCCGCAAAGTTCTGGACACGCAGTTTGTCGAGCAAGTCACGATAGGCGTCCAGTGGGTGAGCCGAAAGATAGAAGCCGAGCACCCCGAACTCGCGCATCAGCTTTTCCGACGACAGCCAGGGGGTGTAAGGCGCAAAGGCAATCTTTTCCGGGCCGCTCGCACCGCCCGCGCCGAACATATCGGACTGGCCGCTCACGGCATTTTCTTGAGCACGCTGGGCATAACCCATGATGCGGTCGAGGCTCCCGACCAGTTCGGAGCGATCGCGGCCGAAGCAATCGAAGGCGCCGGCGGCGATCAGGCTTTCGAAGACGCGGCGGTTGACCTGCTTGGGATCGATCCTCAGGCAGAAATCCTCAAGGGTCTCGAAAGGCGTGTCGCCCCTGACATCGACGATGTGCTCAACCGCGTTTTCGCCAACGCCCTTGATGGCGGCGAGCGCGTAATAGATGCGGTTCGGGCCAGTTTGGAAATGGCGGAAGGACGTCTGGACCGACGGAGGCACGACCTCGATGCCGAGGCGGCCCGCATCCTGTCGGAAGTCGACCAGTTTTTCGGTGTTGGCCATGTCGAGCGTCATGGACGCTGCCAGGAACTCGACCGGATAATGCGCCTTCATATAGGCGGTCTGGTAGGAGACGATGGCGTAGGCGGCGGCGTGGGACTTGTTGAAGCCGTAGTTCGCAAACTTGGCCAGCAGTTCAAAGATGTTGTTGGCCTGCGGCTTGGAGACGCCGTTTTTCATCGCGCCGTCGACGAAACGGGCGCTCTGCTGATCCATCTCCGCCTTGATCTTCTTACCCATGGCGCGGCGCAGAAGGTCGGCTTCGCCGAGCGAATAGCCTGACAGCACCTGAGCGATCTGCATGACCTGCTCCTGGTAGACGATAACGCCTTGCGTCTCCTTCAGCAGATAATCGATCTTCGGATGGACGGAGGCGAGTTCTTCCTCGCCATGTTTGCGGGCGTTGTAAGTCGGGATGTTCTCCATCGGGCCCGGACGATAGAGCGCCACGAGCGCGATGATGTCCTCGATGCAGTCGGGCCGCATGCCAATCAGCGCCTTGCGCATGCCGGCGCTTTCCACCTGGAACACGCCGACCGTTTCGCCACGCGACAGCATTTCGTACGTTGGCTGGTCATCGAGGGGGATGGCCGCCAGATCAACCTTGTGGCCACGCTGTTCGACGACGAAATCGACCGCCGTCTTCAGAACCGTTAGCGTCTTCAGGCCGAGAAAGTCGAATTTGACCAGGCCGGCCTGCTCGACCCATTTCATGTTGAACTGGGTGACCGGCATGTCAGAGCGTGGATCGCGGTACATCGGCACAAGTTTCGACAGCGGTCGGTCGCCGATGACGATACCGGCGGCGTGGGTCGAGGCGTGGCGGTAGAGACCCTCGATCTTCTGGGCGATATCGAGCAGGCGCCCGACCACCGGCTCCTTGTCGATCTCTTCCTGGAATTTCGGCTCTTCCTCGATCGCCTTGGACAACGGCGTCGGGTTGGCGGGATTGTTGGGCACCAGCTTGCAAATACGGTCGACCTGACCATAGGGCATTTCCAGAACACGACCCACGTCGCGCAGGGCCGCACGGGCCTGTAGCGACCCGAAGGTGATGATCTGAGCCACCTGCTCGCGGCCGTATTTCTGCTGGACGTAACGAATGACCTCTTCGCGGCGGTCCTGGCAGAAGTCGATATCGAAGTCGGGCATCGACACGCGGTCAGGGTTGAGGAAACGTTCGAAGAGCAACGAAAAGCGCAGCGGATCGACGTCGGTAATGGTCAGTGCATAGGCGACCAGCGAACCTGCACCGGAACCACGGCCCGGGCCAACCGGGATATCGTGCTGTTTCGCCCACTTGATGAAGTCGGCAACGATCAGAAAGTAGCCGGGGAACTTCATGCGTTCGATGACGGAGAGTTCGAAGTCGAGCCGCTCGCGATACTCGTTTTCGGCATAGCCCTTGGCCATGCCAAGGGTGGCGAGCCGCATGTCCAAACCCTCGACCGCCTGGCGCCTCAGTTCCAGCGCCTCTTCGCGTTCGGCCTCCTGCGGATCATCGCTGCCGCCAGTGAAACGCGGCAGGATGGGCTTGCGGGTATCAAGCACGAAGGAGCAGCGTCGGGCGATCTCGACCGTGTTCTCCAAGGCTTCCGGCAGATCGGAAAACAGCGCCTGCATCTCGGCCCGGCTCTTCAGGTAATGATCCGGCGTCAGCCTGAAGCGGTCGTCATTCGAAACGATCGCATTGTGGGCCACTGCCATGAGAGCGTCATGGGCATCATAATCGTCACGTGTCGGGAAGAAGGCCTCATTCGTCGCCACCAGCGGCAGGTCATGGTCGTATGCCAGTTGCACCATGCGGCGCTCATGGCCCCGGTCGAAATTGCCGTGACGCTGCAATTCGACATAGAGCCGGTCACCGAACAGGCGCTTGAGGGCAAGAAGCCGCGCCGTCGCCTGAGCGACATGTCCATCTTTCAGCATGCGGTCGACCGGACCACCCCCTGCACCGGTGAGCGCGATCAAGCCTTGCGTCCCGCTCTCTTCGAGCCAGGAGAGCTTTACATGCACGGGCTGCCCGGCGTCACCGCCGAGATAGGCGCGACTGACAAGGTCGACCAGCCGCTCGTAGCCGGCCGCATCGGAAGCCAGGACGACAATCGCTGGCAGATCGGGCATATGTCCGTTGCCGCCCCGCTTTTCGCCGGTCGAATCTTCCATGTCGATCGACAGCTGGCAGCCGATGATCGGCTGAACGCCATCACCGATCGCCTTCTGGGAGAACTCCAAGGCAACGAAAAGATTGTTGGTATCGGTAATCGCGATCGCCGGCTGGTCGTCGGCGACGGCCTTGCCGAGGACTTTCTTCAGCGGCAAGGCGCCCTCGAGCAGCGAATAGGCAGAATGCACGCGCAAATGCACGAAGCCCGGTCCCGCCGACAGCCCGGAAGGCGCGTCGATTCCGCTGTTTCCGTCGCCCATACCGTCCATCCTCGCATTGCACTGAATCACCGGGATTTTCGGCGTTCGCGGCTGCGAAGTCCAGTCACGTTTGGATGGAGAGTGGGGTGTCTACAGCTTTCCTGCGCGCCCGATCAGAGGGCGAGCATCAGCAGGGTCATGCTGCCGACAAATACGGCCATGGAGGTGAATGCAGCAACGTCACGAATAATTTCGGTCATGTCTGTCTCCTTGTTCCTCTATGTACGTATTTTGTTCTTCTCTTGTTCTTCTGTCAACCCCAAAAAAGCCCGGCCGAGCCCTGGAACAAAAAGCCCAGATGCTCACAGCGTGCACAATGACGTAAATTTCAGAGGTGGAGGTCGACGACCTTGCCATCGACGAGCGTGACGCAGCGGTCCATGCGCCGGGCGATCTCGTGATTGTGCGTTGCGATCATGGCCGAGAGGCCGGACTGGCGGACCAGAGCTTCAAGCGCCGTGAAGACATAGGCCGCCGTCTCCGGATCAAGATTGCCGGTCGGCTCGTCGGCGAGGAGGACCAGGGGTGCGTTGGCAACGGCCCGGGCAATCGCCACACGCTGCTGCTCACCGCCGGAGAGCTCGGCCGGCCGATGATCGGCCCGGTGACCGACGCGCATATAGTCGAGCAACTGTTTGGCGCGCTCGGCCGCTTCCTTGCGGGAAAGACCGGCGATGAGCTGCGGCATCATGACATTCTCGAGGGCGGAGAATTCGGGCAGCAGGTGGTGGAACTGGTACACGAAGCCGACGGAGTTGCGGCGCATCGCCGTGCGCTGTTCATCTGGCAATTCCTGGCAGGCCACGCCGCCGAGCGTCACTTCGCCGCCATCCGGATGCTCCAGAAGGCCTGCGACATGCAACAGCGTGGATTTGCCCGTGCCGGAGGGGGCGACGAGCGCCACGGTCTCGCCGGTGCGCAGGGTGAAATCGGCGCCCTTCAGAATCGAAAGTACGGTTTCGCCCTGGCCGTAGTGGCGGTCGATGCCGGCGAGAGACAGAACGATGTCGTTGGCCATCGGGATCGGCATCCTTATTCGTAACGCAGGGCCTGGACAGGATCCAGACGCGATGCCCGCCAGGCCGGGAAGATGGTCGCCATGAAGGACAGGCTCAGCGCCATGACCACCACGGAGACCGTCTCGCTGACATTCATGTCGGCGGGCAACTGGCTGAGGAAATAGAGTTCGGGGTCGAACAACACCGTGCCCGAGACCCAGGAGAAGAATTGCCGGATGCTCTCGATGTTCAGACAGACGACGACGCCCATCACGACGCCGGCAAGCGTACCCGCTGTGCCGATGGCAGCCCCGGTCATGAAGAAGATGCGCATGATGGCACCGGACGTGGCGCCCATGGTGCGCAGGATGGCGATATCGCTCGCCTTGTCCTTCACCAGCATGATCAGGCCGGAAATAATGTTGAGGGCCGCCACCAGGACGATCAGCGTCAGGATCATGAACATGACGTTGCGCTCGACCTGCAGGGCCGTGAAATAGCTGTGGTTCTTGTCCATCCAGTCAGCAACCAGGGCACCCGGGCCGCTGGCGGCTTCGACCGCCGGCTTGAGATCCCTGGCCTGGTCCGGATCATCGACCTTGATCT
>JARXAQ010000168.1 GCA_029865825.1 Rhizobium sp. | reverse complement strand
GGCTTTGGTGACGACGCGGCCGTCGACTTTGACTGTGCCGCGCTGGATCGCGTCGCGTGCGCGCGAGCGGCTGGCGAAAAGCTCAAGGGCGACCAGAAGCTGGTCGAGGCGCTGGGGTTCGGGAAGCTGTGTCATGCCCCGTCAATGATCGGTGCTAGCCCGGTGCGCAAGTCTTTTCTGCCCCAGGCGCCCCGCGAGCCAAGCGCCAGCCCTATGCTGCGGTTGCGAAATGCAGAAAGAACGACGTGAAGTTTCATTAGCGAATATTTAAGCAATAATGGCTAATATTCAATAGTCGGCCGATGCGGATCTCCTCCTCCCAAGCGATCGTCGACCGGCTTGATCCCTGCGCGTCCTGTTCCCCTCCGGACCGCAGACAGACTGAAGCCCTCCGGATTCGGGCCCGGAGGGCTTCGCCTTTTCTGCCGCGCACGGCAGTAAAACGGATCGCGAAGCGACGCTCCTTAACAGAAAACTTCCGTCTGATTGCAAAAAGTCGCAATGCTCCAGGGGATTTTAGCGATCGATTAATAACAGCGTACCATGCTGACAGACACAACGCCCCGAATGTCTCCGGGGATCACCATGCCAGGAACATTCATGACGAAAGTCCGCGGTTGCCGCTCGATCGGCTGAGATTTGCGACGGACAGAGACATGATTTCCCCATAGCGCGATCCCGAACGAACAGGCGGCAACGCCTGCCCAGACCTGACGGAAACACACCGCGGTCGCCGGCCTGAAACAGGCGGCAGTCGACGGGAAATTGATCTTCATGGAGACAGGAATGCAGCTTATCAACAACTTGCGCACGATCGCTAAAATGATCTGTGCCTTCGCGCTGGTGATCGCCATCAGCATTATCGTGAACGTATTGAGCTGGTCGTCCCTGTCATACCAGCAGACCGCCAATGGCTGGACGGTACACACCTACGAGGTTCTGGATGGAGTCGACCGGATGGTCGCTGCGATGGTCGACCGCGAAACGGGTGTCCGTGGTTACCTGCTGGCCGGCAATGAGAACTTTCTGGAGCCCTACAAGGCGGGATCGGAAAACTACAAGAAAGCCTTCGATGAAGTCGTCAAGCTGACCTCGGACAACGCCACGCAGCAAAAGCGGTTGGCTGACTTGGACGTTCTGGTCAAAGGCTGGACCGACGAGGTCGCCAGCCAGGAAATCGCGCTGATGAAGGATCCGGCGACCGTCGAGCAGGCCCGGGCCATGGAAATCAATGGCGCCGGTAAGAAGTGGATGGATGGGATCCGGGCCAAGGCGGCGGAGATCTCGGGCGATGAGCAGGGACTGCTCACGCAGCGCTCTGAGGCTGCGATTGAGGCAGCCGATACGGCACGGATGCGCATCGTCGAAGGTGCGGGTGTGATGGTCGTCGCGGTCGGCCTTCTGCTCCTCGTCCTGCAGAAGAGCCTCGTCGCGCCGTTGGTGCGCATCGCCGGCTCCATGCGCACGCTGGCCGATGGCAACACGACAATCGACATTCCCGGCGTGGGCCGGACGGACGAAGTCGGCCAGATGGCCGCCGCCGTCGAAGTCTTCCGCCAGAACGCGATTGCCAACAAGAAGCTCGAAGAGGACGCGACTGCGGCTCGTGGCCAGACCGAGGAAACACGCCTCGCCAACCAGCGCCGCATACAGGAAGAGTCCGAAAAGCTGCGCTTTGCCACCGAAACGCTCGGCAATGGTCTGCAGCGCCTGGCTGAGGGCGACATCTCCTTCCAGCTGACGGACGCCTTCGCCGAGGACTACGAGCCGCTGCGCCGCAACTTCAACGCGTCACTTCAGCAGCTCGCGCAGACCATCGGCTCCGTTCTGCACAGCGTTTCCAGCATGGACAGCGGCACACGCGAGATTTCCTCTGGCGCCAACGACCTGTCGAAGCGCACCGAGCAGCAGGCTGCAGCCCTCGAGGAAACTGCAGCGGCTCTCGACGAGATCACCGTGAACGTGCGCAACTCCTCCCAGCGCACCGAAGAAGCCCGCAGCGTCGCCGTTCTGGCAAACCAGAATGCCGCCCGGTCCGCCGAGGTCGTCTCCCAGGCTGTCGAGGCCATGCGCCGCATCGAGGATAGCTCGCAGCAGATCTCCAACATCATCGGGGTAATCGACGAGATCGCCTTCCAGACCAACCTCCTGGCACTCAATGCGGGTGTCGAAGCCGCGCGCGCCGGTGAAGCCGGCAAGGGCTTTGCGGTTGTTGCCCAGGAAGTTCGCGAACTGGCACAGCGATCCGCCCAGGCCGCGAAGGAAATCAAGGCCCTGATCACCGCCTCGGGCGCGCAGGTCAGCTCCGGCGTATCGCTGGTCGGCGAGACGGGTCATGCTCTCAAGGCGATCGGTGACTATGTCGTGCAGATCAACACGTTGATGGATGCCATCGCTGGTTCCGCCCGCGAACAGTCGACCGGCCTTGCCGAAGTCAATACCGCCATCAACCAGATGGACCAGACCACCCAGCAGAACGCGGCGATGGTCGAAGAGTCGACAGCAGCCTCTGCAGCGCTTGCCCAGGAGGCAACACGTCTGCGCTCGCTGGTCGGCCAGTTCAAGCTGTCGGGGCAGGATAATTACAGCCAGCCGGCAGCCGTTGAGACCCGCAGCCCAGCTGGCCGTCCGGCCGAACCGGCCCGCCGTGCCGCACCGGCCGCCAGGGGCAACCTGGCCACGAAGCAGGAGTGGAGCGAGTTCTGACATCCGGATCCTTCCAGATCAGGCATGCACTTTGACGCCCCCGCCGCAAGGCGGGGGCATTTTCGTTCCGTGGATCTGCAAACTGCCCAGCGATGGTCGCTCAGCCGCATTGACCGTGACTGAATCCGCTCGCTAATCTGCCTCGACGGCGGCAAGGTTTGATGGGAAGGCAAGGGGTAATGAAGGCGATTTCGACGATACTGGCGCTCGCGCTGGGCGCAGCGGCGAGCGGCACGGCTCTGGCCAACGACACGATGGCCGTGCTCGGGGCCGGTGGCCTGGTCTTCACCCGCACCGATCAGATCACCATGGCCAGTGAAGATCTCTATATCTCGCCCGAGCGCGTCGAGGTGAAATACACCTATCGCAACACGGGTGACACGCCGGTCACCAGCATCGTCGCCTTCCCGATGCCGAAGATCGGCGGTCCGGTCGAATCCATGGCGGCCGTGCCGGACGAGCAGAGCGACAATTTCATGGGCTTTTCGGTCGTCCAGGACGGCGAGGAGATCAATCCCAATTTGCAACAGCGGGTCTTGGTCCAGGGCATCGATTTCACCGACGAAGTCAAAGCCCAGGGCGTCCCCCTGCAGCCACTGTCGGCCAAGACGCGTGAAGCGATCGCTGCTCTCGACCAGAACGTAATTGAAGACTGGCGGGTCAAGGGGCTGATCGTCGACATCAACTATGGATCGGACAAGCCGGACTACGCGCCCGTCTGGCAACTCGATTCCGTCTACTGGTGGGAAACGACGTTTCCCGCCGGAGAAAAAGTCGAGGTCGAACATTCCTACCGGCCGAGTGTCGGTGGCACGACGGGCATGGTGTTTCTCTATGAAGGCAAGACGACGGACCAGATCGACGACTACAGGAAGCGCTATTGCCTGGACGACGATTTTTTGAAGACGGCGATGAAACTCGAAAAGTCGCAAAACTACGACACCGGCCTCTATTATTTCGAACAGTGGCTGTCCTACATCCTCATGACCGGCAACAACTGGTTCGGTCCGATCGAGGATTTTCACCTGACGGTGGACAAGCTCAATCCCAATTTTATCATCAGTTTCTGCGGTGAGGGCGTGCGCAAAACCGGTCCGACGACCTTCGAGATGCATGCCAAGGATTTTTCGCCCGCCAAGGATCTCGACATCCTCATGCTGGTGTCCAGCAAGGAATGGAACCCCGGCCAGCCATAACCGCTCGCCGGCTTTATACCGCCCTGGCCAGAGCTCCGAAACACGCTTTGCCGTTGCCCGCAGCGCACTGACGGAGCTGTTGGGACGTAGGCCGCGCAACTGTATGTCGGGCGCGACATGCCGCCCAACGTGCGGTCGCAGGCCGGACGTATTATTTAACGATATCTCTCCCAAAGGCTGTCAGATCTCGCCTTTTGGAACGAATAATTAAGGACGTTTTGGGATTTTGTTACCGTTAACATGGCCGCCGACTGCAGCCCGACAACGGAAACCACATGTTCAGTTCATTCAAGAAATTGCCACTCTCGCTCCAGATGGTCCTCGGCATCGGCATCGCCGTTGCAGCCATCCAGGCCAGCACAGCGGCATATGAGATCTCGGCCGAGCGCCTGACCCTGACCGACAAGGCCGCAAAGCGCGGCGACGCGGCCCTGGACATGCTGGAATCGGTCCACACCCAGGCCATGCTCAACCGCAAGGAAGTCGGCGAAGACGACCCCGCCATCGCTACGCTCGATGGAACCATGGACCAGTTTTCCAACTCCGGCGGCAGTGTCAAGCTCTGGCTGGTGATGGCGCCCAAGGTTATCGACTTCCAGAAGGCGCAAGGGGAAACCGAATTCGAGGGACCACGCGACGCCGTCGACGAACAGGCGATCGCGACCCTCTCGCGTTTGAACAGCCTGGAGAATGAACGCTTCCGCATGACGCGTCCGGTCATCCTCGGCCAGGGCAGCGCGAGCGATGAAAAATGCGGCGCATGTCACACGGCCAAGATGAACATCCAGCCCGGCGAGATCATGGGCGTGTACAGCGCCGAGGTCGATCTGGCGCCGGAACTCGCCGCCTGGCGCGCAAATGCCTGGAAACGAGCTGGCATCGGGGCCGGCGCACTGGTTGTGATGATCGCCCTGGTCGTCCTGATGCTGCGCATGACGGCGGTCAATCCTCTACGCAAGCTCGCCCGTGCGACCCAGGGACTCGCCGGAGGCAATCTTGACATCGATGTCGTCTCGGGTGACCGACGCGACGAACTTGGCGTCATGGCCCGCGCGCTCGAAGTCTTCCGCGACAATCTCCGCCACACCAAGTCGCTGGAAGCGGAGACGGAACAGGCACGTCACAAGGCAGAAGATCACAGACAACAGGTCGAGCGCCGGGCCGAGGAGGAGGCCGCAGAAAAGCTGCGTTTTGCCACGGCCGGCCTGGCAAGCGGTCTGCGCCGGTTGGCATCGGGAGATCTGGCTTTCCAGATCGAAGCTCCCTTCGACGCCAGTTTCGAACCCTTGCGCCACGATTTCAACGCGTCGATCCGCGAACTGGCGAGCACCATGTCTGCGATCCGCACGGCGGCCGGCATGATTGACGACGGCAGCGGCACCATCGCATCCGGGGCGATCGAGCTCGCGCGTCGCACCGAGAGCCAGGCGGCTTCTCTGGAACAGACCTCCGCCTCGCTGAAGGACATCAATGCCACGGTGCACTCTGCCAACCAGCGCGTCGCCGATGCCCGGGACGTCGCCAAGCAGGCGAACCAGAGCGCACTGACATCGGGTAAAGTCGTCACGGAGGCCGAGCAGGCGATGCTCCGGATTGAGGAAAGTGCGCAGCAGATTTCCAACATCATCGGCGTGATCGATGAGATCGCCTTCCAGACCAATCTCCTGGCGCTGAATGCCGGTGTGGAGGCAGCGCGTGCCGGCGACGCCGGCAAGGGATTTGCGGTCGTGGCACAGGAGGTGCGTGAACTCGCCCAGCGCTCGGCCAACGCCGCCAAGGAGATCAAGACGCTGATCCGCAACTCCACGGCTCAGGTCGAGAACGGCGTGAAGCTGGTGCATGGCACGGGGGAAACGCTGGTCGAGATCGGCGGCCTGATCCAGACGATCAATGAGCACATGGACGCCATTGCCGATTTCTCGCGCGAGCAGTCGAGTGGCTTGCGCGACATTGCCGGCGCTGTGGATATGCTCGACACAGCCACCCAGCAGAATGCGAGGGTGTCCGATGACCAAAGTCAGGAAGCGAGCCGGCTGGCCCAGCAGGCAACTGCGTTGCGCCAGATGATCGAGCGGTTCGATTTCGGCGCCCAACCAATGCCGGGACGCCGCGCGGCCTGAGCCAATGAGACATTGAGCCCTTTCGGCGCCGGGAAGCAGAGACTGACCAAAGCCGCAAACGAGGAAAGCCCGTGGCGAACCACGGGCTTTCCCTTAAGCCTGTCAGGCAGGCTTTACCGGGCGTCGTCGACGTCGTCGACCACGTCCGTCATGGGCCGGTCCGCACCGTCCGCATGTTCATTGTGCCATTCGCCGTTTTCATCCTGCCAGCTGATCTCCGCGTCGCCGTCGGCGATCTGCTGGGCACCTGCCGCCTGCCGGGCCGCAGACAGGGCCTCGGCGTGGCTGGCGAAGGGCTCGGAATAGACATTGCCCAGCCTGTAGGCGAAGCCTTCGTCATGTTCGACGACGTGATAGGTCACCTTGGCCATGAGGCTGACCTCAGTTCCAGCGCCAGCGGGTGTCGCGGGCCGGCGGGGCAGAATTGGCCAGAAGGTAACCCACGACGCCACCGATGATGCCGAGTGTGATGAGACCGGCCGAGGTTGCCGCGCCCGGATGGCGGCGCACGACGCCGGCAACGGTGTCAGCGCCTTCGCGGGCATAATCTGCGACCACATGGGCCGTGCGGCTCGCGCCATTCACCACTTCCGAGGCGCGGTGGCGAACGTCATCACCGGTATAGCCGGTGACCGACGATGCGGTGCGGGCTGCCTCATCCAGAGCTTCCGACGCGCGGTTGCGCACGGTTCGGCTGCCGCGGCTGGCTTCGCGGCCGATGATGTCTTTCAAATCGTTCATCTGCTCGCGCAGTTCGCGCAGTTCTGCCTGGAGGTTCGAAGAGGCCATGGGACGGTTCCTTTCCTGTTGTACGGTCTTGCGGAACAAACGTGGCCGACCCGGGAAGGTTCCATGGAGCACGCCGCACGCAATGTCGCAGCGGCAACGAAAAACGCCCGGCACCTTGCGGTACCGGGCGTCTCGAAATGGCGGCTAAGAAAACCTTACTTGGTCGCGCCTTCGTAAAGTTCCAGCACGTAGTCCCAATTGATCAGGTTGTCGACGAAGGCTTCGAGATACTTCGGACGGGCGTTGCGATAGTCGATGTAGTAGGAGTGTTCCCACACGTCGACGCCGAGGATCGGGGACGCGCCATGGATCAGCGGGCTTTCGCCATTCGCGGTCTTGGAGATTTCGAGCTTGCCGTCCTTGACGGAGAGCCAGGCCCAGCCGGAACCGAACTGTGTGGTGCCAGCGGCGACGAAATCGGCCTTGAACTTGTCATAGCCACCCAGATCGCTGTCGACAGCCGCCTGCAGCTTGCCGGGCAGCTTGTTGCCGCCGCCATCCTTCTTCATCCAGTTCCAGAAGTGGATGTGGTTGTAGTGCTGGCCGGCATTGTTGAAGAGGCCGGCATGCTTGCCATAGGACTGCTTGACGATCTCTTCCAGCGACAGGCCTTCGAGGCCCGAATCCTTCAGGAGGTTGTTGCCGTTGGTCACATAGGCCTGGTGATGCTTG
>JARXAQ010000154.1 GCA_029865825.1 Rhizobium sp. | reverse complement strand
CCAGCGTCGCCTGTGCCGTATCGATGTCGATCATATTGATCGCAAGACCGCCCTCGGCACCGCTGGTGACCGAGGCGAGCAGCGAGGCGACCTTCGGCTGCTGGCCGGCCTCGACCTTGAGCCAGTTCTCGCCATTGAAGGAACTCGCGTCGACCACGGCGGCGAGCGTCCCTTTCATCTGGTCGATCTCGGCATTGATCGCCGGTCTGTTCGAGCCGACGGCCTTGGCCTGCACGAGTTTCTGCTGAATGCGTGCGACGATCTCGGTCGCCTGCTCGAGTCCGACCGCCGCCGTATCGGTGACGGCGGCAGCAAGCCCGTTGGCGTCCTGCACGCTGCCCATCGACAAGCTGGAGGCGCTGAGGGTGGTCGGGATCGACCAATAGGCGGCATTGCTGCCGGTCCCCGGGCTAGCGACCGGACCACTCTCGCCGGCCTGCTGCGTCCGCGCGAGCGCCGAACGCGAGACATCGAGCATCGAGGACATGCTGGACGATGACGGACTGAACCCGACTGATGTCATTGGAAAACCTTGTGTCGCATCTCATGTCGAACCGGCGCCGGGATCATCCCGGCTGTCTGACACGCACGATGGCATCAAAGGATTTGTTGTTCGCTTACCCGAATTGCTCGAATTTTAGTGAGCAGCGATTAACACGGATATGTCGGGCTCGGCCGGCCTGGGAACGAAGGAGGCCGAGGCGTCAATCGGCCGAAGGCAGCCGTCGCATGGTGAACTCGATCTGGTCTCCGTCGAGCTGCCGCCAGCTTTCCACTTCGGTCCAATAGGCGGCCTTGGGAAAGGCATCGAACCATTCGCGCGCCTTGGCGCGTGCCTCCTCGCGGGTGAGGCAGAAGGTTTCACGCACAAACTGGCTGCAGGCGCGTCCGGAGGTCACCGCACGGTGATCCGCGATGCGCTTTTTGAGGCCGGTGAACTTCGGCGGTCCGGGCATCTTCGTCATGACATCCCTCGCATGGGCACAGTTTAATCCAGACATAACCGCAAGGCGAGTCGATTTTCCGGGAACACCTCTCACACCATATGGCAGGGACGCCGCCGACCTGTTATTCCGGATTCAAAGACGTGAGGGGGAGAGCATGCAGCGACCGGATCTGCCGAAAGACCTGCCGGAAGGCATCGAGGACAAGAAACTCGCTGCCCGCGCCTGGTTTGAAAACCTGAGGGACAGCATCTGCGCCACCTTCGAAGCCCTGGAAGACGAGTTGGAGGGTCCCCTCTCCGACCGCGAGCCGGGCCGTTTCACACCGAAGGACTGGCAGCGCGAAGAAGGCAAGGGCGGTGGCGGCCGCATGTCGATGATGGAAGGGCGCGTCTTCGAGAAGGTCGGCGTGCACACCTCCACCGTGCACGGGGAATTTTCGCCCGAATTCCGCAAACAGATGCCGGGTGCCGAGGAAGACCCGCGTTTCTGGGCTTCCGGCATTTCGCTGATCGCGCACCCCGTCAATCCGCATGTCCCGACCGTGCACATGAACACCCGCATGGTCGTCACAACAAGCCAGTGGTTCGGCGGCGGCGCAGACTTGACGCCGGTGCTTGATCGCCGCCGTACCCAGGAGGACGCCGACACCCGCCTTTTCCACCGCGCCCTGGAAATCACCTGCCAGCGTCACCCGGAAGTCGCTGATTACCCGGCCTATAAGCAGTGGTGCGACGAATACTTCTTCCTGCCCCACCGCAACGAACCACGTGGCATCGGCGGCATCTTCTTCGACTGGCTGTATCCGCAGCCGGAAAAGGGTGGCTGGGACGCCAATTTCGCCTTCGTCCAGGATGTCGGTCGCGCCTTCAACCTCGTCTATCCGAAGATCGTCCGAAGCAATTTCAACAGCCCCTGGACCGAGCAGGATCGCGACGAGCAGCTTGTCCGAAGAGGCCGTTATGTCGAGTTCAACCTGCTCTACGACCGCGGCACGATCTTCGGTTTGAAGACCGGCGGCAATGTCGAATCGATCCTCTCCTCGCTCCCGCCGGTGGTCCGCTATCCCTGATGTCAAGGGTTACCGCTGACATCGCAACGCTCACGCCGGCTCACGAAAAAGAATGGCTCAAGATTTCCGGCGTTTACCGGATATGCCCGCTATTCTTGACGCTTTGCATTGCGTTCACCGCAGCGCTTGATCATGCTGCGGCCTCTTGCAATGAGGAGGAGGAGAGTTGCCATGAACCCGTCCGGTACAGTGACCAGTCCCCGTGTGAGTGAACCCGCAGACAGCGCGATAACGGCACCCGATTTGATCGATCGCCTGGCGGAAAACCTGCGTGCGTCCAGTGATGTCGACCTGCCGCATTCCTACTTCGTCGAACAGGTACGACTGGGCTTGGCAGGAGCCGACCTCACCGACCACGCCGCCGCAAATGCCATCGAAACCGGCGCCCATCGCGGCAAGGCGTCAGCGACCCAGTCTGTCTTCAACGCCTGGGCAAGACCCGAATAACCATCCAGATCCACCGCGCATCCACCCTCCGCCCGCAGTCCCCTGCGGGCGTCTTTTTTGGCGGCTCCCACCCGAACAAACCGCCTCCCTCCGGGTTGGACTCCCGTCTCGAAGACAAAGGAGGAGACCCCCATGAAAACCTTCGAATGTGGATCGCTGGTGCCGGGCTGCGACTGGCATACCCGTGCAGAGGAAGAGGCCGAGGTCGTGCGGCGCGCCGTCGACCATTTGCGCGTCACCCATGGCGAAGAGGTCGTGCGCCCGGCCATGGTCGATCAGATCAAGAGCCGAATCCGCGACAAGCAGATGGATGCCCGCTAGCATCGACAGACTCTGACATGATCCGATCGCCTGCGCCGCTTATTTCGTCGCGAGATCGGCGATCCTCGCCAGCAGGCGTTCGCGATCGAGCGTGAAGTTCGAGGCGATCCAGCCTTCTTCGAGCGTGCCAAGGATCTGACCGATCTTCGGCCCGGCTGCTATGCCTGCGGCAAGCACATCGCTGCCCTTGATCGGCAGGACCGGTCTTTCGAAGGCGAGCGCCCGCGTGAGCAGCCCAGACAGCCGCCCGCTGCGCGCCATGGCCTTGGCATCGCCCCCCTCCGCCTGGCCCCTCGCAGAAGCGAGCTCCAGTTTCAGGACTCCGATAATCCCCTCTTTGCCGTAACGATAGAGGTCACGGTCGAAGGCGACATCCGTCACCGTCTCCTGCGGCTTCGGCGCCCGGGCAAAACGATCAAGCGCGATCGCCTCGGCATTGGACAGCTTCAACCGTTCGGCAAGCCCAACCATGCGGGCCGGGTCCTTCGGCGTGATCGCCGAGAGCCGAAGCAGCGCATCGGGCTCCCAGCCCAGGGCCTGTTCGGCGGCAATCAGCCCGGGGATCGCATCGATGCCCCATTTTTCCGTCTCCGGCAGTATCTCAGTCAACACGCCGGACTGCCGCATCCAGAGCAGGGCACGGCCCGGATCGGGCGCGCCGAGCAGCTTCTTCATCTCGCTCCACAACCGCTCGGCCGACAGCGTTTTCAGCTGCGCACGAGCCCGCGCACAGGCCTTCAAGCCCGCTGCATCCGGCCGTCCCCGACCGTAATGAGCGAAGAAGCGGAAAAAGCGCAGCACGCGCAGATAATCCTCGGCGATTCGGAGTTCCGCGTCGCCGATGAAACGCACCGTCTGCGTCTCGATATCGGCGAGACCACCAACCAGATCGACCACCTCGCCGTCGAGCCCCATATAGAGCGCATTGATCGTCAGATCCCGCCGCTCAGCATCCTCCTGCCAGCCGGCACCGAAGGCGACCTCGGCATGCCGCCCATCGGTCGCCACGTCGCGCCTCAGCGTTGTCACCTCGTAACCCTTGCCGTCGACGACCAGCGTCACTGTGCCATGCTCGATACCCGTCGGCACCGCCTTGATCTGCTTGGCCGCCGCCCGGCCGATCACCTCTGCGGGCAATAAGGTCGTGGCCAGATCGATATCGCCAACAGGCAGCCCCAACAAGCTGTTGCGCACCGCGCCGCCGACCACCCGCGTCTCCCCGCCGCCGCCGTTCAACAGCGTCATCAGCCGTGTGAGGCCGGGCGCCTGGAACCAGGCCTGATCGGACAGATTGGTCATGCATAAAGCCTTTCATAAAGTGTCCGGATAATCCCGGCTGTAATGCCCCAGATGTGCCGTTCGCGATAGGGCATGACGTAGAAATGCCGGACAACACCCTTCCAGACGCGGCTGTCCCGCTGATGGTTTTCGGGGTCCATGAGAAAAGACAGCGGCACTTCGAACACGCTCTCCACCTCATCCGGATTGGGCGTGATGACAAAACCCGGCTGCACCACCGCCAGCACCGGCTGGATGCGAAATCCGGTCCCCGCCAGATATTGCGGCAACCGCCCGACCGTCTCGACGAAACGCCGGTCGAGCCCGATCTCTTCTTCCGCCTCACGCAGCGCCGCTTCTTCCGGAGACAGATCCGCCTCGTCGATCCCGCCGCCCGGAAAGGCGATCTGGCCCGCATGTTTGCGCAGCTTGTCGGTGCGCTTCGTCAGGATCACCCGCGCCTCGTCGGGATCGTCGATCACGCCGACCAACACCGCCGCATCCCGCAAATTCAGCTGCTCGATCTCGAGAATACTGTCGCGATTGAGCACATGATCGCCATGCTCGCGCCAGGCCTGGTCAAGCGGTGCGACCTGCTCCAGCGCCCGCCGGCGAAAATCCTGCGCGGTATAAACGGCCTCGCTCATCGGGACAGGCGATCCAGTTCGTCGGCCGGCATCACGGGAAAGACGGTACCGCCGGAGACGATGCAGAACATAGCCTGCCCCTCGACCTCCCGAACCTCGCCGCGTTCAACGAGATCATACATCACCGCCCGCGACACCAGCGCCTCAAGGCGTCCGCGCACATGCAAGTAAGGCTTCAGCTCATGGTTCTCGCCGACGATCGAAAACCGCAAGCCATGCTCGGGTCCCGCCTCCACCACATCGCCGACATTGGTCCGAAACGTCAGCACCTCGAGCCCTTCACGCGCGCTCGCACTCATCTCCACGGCGACGAAAGGCGCGTCCTCGACCCTGACACCAACCTTTTCCACAGGTGTTACGAGATAGGTTTTGCCGTCCTCGTCCTTGCGGAGGACCGTCGAAAACAACCTGACAAGCGGCGCTCGACCGATCGGCGTGCCCATATAGAACCAGGTGCCATCGGCGCGGATTTCCATGTCGAGATCGCCACAAAACGGCGGTTCCCATCGGTCGACGGGCGGAAGTCCGGGCTTTCCGCCCTCTGTTTGCGCTGCCGCGCGTGAAATCAGCGCGGCGAGGTCTGCCGCATCCGTGGTCGCCTTCAAGGTATCATCTGCCATGTTTGCGTCCCGGTTTTGTCTCTGTGCCATCACAGTCACGAGATAGTCATTCGAGGCGCGCTTGTCAGCCAGCATGCCGGCAATAAGTTAGTTTGATAGGATGCACCTCGCGCGCCCGTTCGATTCGCCGAACCCGGCCACATCATTTTGGAGCAGACCATGGGCATGATGCCGAATCCGGATGTCGCATTGGATGAGAAGGCGATCGTCGAACAAGCCGAAAAGGCGCTCGCCGATATCGCCGCCATCCGCGCCGAAGTCGCCAAGGTCATCTTCGGCCAGGAAAAAGTCGTCGAAAACACGCTGCTCGCCATCCTTTCCGGCGGCCATGCCCTGCTCGTCGGCGTCCCCGGCCTCGCCAAAACCAAACTGGTGACGACGCTCGGCACAGTGCTCGGTCTCGATGCCAACCGCATCCAGTTCACGCCCGACCTGATGCCGTCGGATATCCTCGGCACCGAAGTCATGGACCAGGACGAAAAC
>JARXAQ010000149.1 GCA_029865825.1 Rhizobium sp. | reverse complement strand
TGGTCTCACGGCCGACCTGACGCCGGGGCTGCTCGGCGTGCTGACCGGGCTTCTGGTTTTTACAGGGCTGCTTTACTGGGTCGGAACCGCAGCTTTTCTCCGGATGGGGTCGAAGTCGGCCTTGAAGGCGAAGACGTCTTGAAACCGTCCGATTAGCCGAGGCTGATTGCCGTGAACACCGCCGAATAATGCACGATCGCGGCGGTGACGACGAAGGCGTGCCAGATCGCGTTCTGAAAGCGCAGGCGTTCCCAGACATGGAAGACCACGCCGGCGGAATAGATGCAGCCGCCGATGATGATCAGCGTCAGCGTCACGCCGGGGATGATTTCCGAGAGCGGACCCATGGCGAGCGCGCCGCTCCAGCCCATGCCAAGATACAGCAGGATGGCGAGCTTGTCGTAACGGCCGGGAAAGCGGAATTTCAGCCAGATGCCGGTGAAGGCGGTGGCCCAGATGCCGAGCAGCAGGGTGAGGATCAGCGGGCGGTCGGCGCCCTGGACGAGGAAGGGCGTGTAGGTCGAGGCGATCAGGATGAAGATCGCCGAATGATCGCAGCGGCGCAGCCACCACTTCACCTTGGAATGCGGCCACATGTTGTAGGTGAAGGAGACGCCAAGCGCGATGATCAGGCCAAGGCCATAGATCCAGCTGGCGGCAATGTCGGCATAATCGGAATAGACGGTGGCGTAGAAGATCAGGGCCGTTGCGCCGACCAGGGCGAAGACGACACCGATGCCATGAATGATCCCGTCGGCGACCAATTCGGACAGGTCGTAGGCGCGGCCAAACTTGAAATTCTCGGTGCTCATCGCGTCTCTTCGTCGTTTGCTGCGACGCTTGAGCGCGTCGGTTTTCTGCGGCCCGTCGATCCGCGAAGCATGAACCGCAATGATGGCGGAAAAGGCATCGCCCGACAAGACAGCCGGTCTTCACGAACGTCGCATGGCGGTAATCTTGCTTGCTTGCCTTGTGCCCCGATGCCGCCTACCAATCGAGAATTGCCTCCGCCCTCGATTGCCGAGAACCCCCATGCGTTTCACCATTCTTGCGACCTTTGCCGCCCTCACCACCTATTGCTGGTTCCTGCTGAAGGTCGGCAAGGCGCGCCAGCAATTCGGCATCGAGGCGCCGAAGACGACGGGCAACGCCGATTTCGAGCGGATTTTTCGTGTGCAGCAGAACACCGTCGAGCAAATGGTGCTCTTCCTGCCATCCTTGTGGATCTTCGGCTTTTACGTTTCCGACGCCCTGGCCGGCCTGCTCGGGCTTTCCTGGACGGCGGCGCGGGCACTGTATGCGGCAGAGTATTACGACGACGCCAAAAAGCGCGGACCCGGGGCGGCACTCACCTTCCTGATCGGCATCGTGCTGCTCGTCGGCGGCACGCTCGGGGCGCTGATCAAGGGCGTCTGATGGCGAATCGGGACTGTCGCTCAACACGCAGTGGCTGAGAGAATTCAGCGCTCTGGTTGTGCAAACGTGCCGTTTCTGTCCAGAAAAGCGCAATAAGCCGCCTGTCCGTGGTATTTGATCGACAATCTTAGCAATCGATAAATGAGATCACCCTAAATTTCTGACAAAGGGCCCTCTGCGCTTGCCGGGCCTCCTGGCATGTCAGCGGACTGTCCCGTCTGTGGGATGCGATCCGCCGGCCTGGCCGGGGTCCGGCGCGCACAGTTCCCCCTTCGCCCCTGCCCGCTGTCCGAGGATCTCATGACCATCCGCCTCAAACTTCTCGCCTGCATCACGCTTCTGACCGCGACCATCGCGGTCATCTCCGGCTTCTCCTTCTATGCGATGAACCAGCAATCGATGCTGGCCAACACGATTGTCGCTGACCGCGTGATACCGATGGAACAGTTGAAGGCCGTGGCAGACGCCTACGCCGTCAGCATCGTCGATACGGCGCACAAGGTCAGGTCCGGCGCCCTGAGCTTCGCTGAAGGCACCGAGAGCGTCAATCAGGCGCTCAGCGTGATCGATGCGAAATGGACGGCCTATATGGCAACGACGCTGACCGAGGAGGAAGCCAAGATCGCGGCCGAATTCGTCCAGACACGACAAGGGGCGGATGCGGGCGTCAAGGCGCTGCAGGCCATTCTCGCCGGCGGCGACATGGAAGCGCTCACCGGCTTCGTCGAAAAGACGCTCTACCCGACGATCGATCCGCTCGGCACCGAGATTTCGCTGCTGATCGACCTGCAGATCCGCGTCGCCAAAGAAAACCTCGCCACGGGTAACGGGCTGAAGGACATGTTGTCGACGCTGATGATCGGGCTATCAGGTATTGCGGCGGCCGTTGCCGTCTTCTCGATCTTCACCGTGATTGCCGGCGTGATCCGCCCCGTCGCCTCGATCACTTCGGCGATGGACCAGCTCGCCCATGGAAAGCTCGACGTCGACATCTATGGCGAGGGCCGGCGCGACGAGATCGGTGTGATGGCGTCGACCGTCGGCGTGTTCCGTGACAATGCCCGCGAACGGGTCCGGCTCGAACGCGAGGCCGAGGAACACCGGCTGCTTTCCGAGCGCGAGCGACTGGAGCGCGAGGCGCTGGCGGCAAAGGAAGCGGCCGAGGTTCGTTTTGCGGTCGACAGCATCGGTGCGGCGCTGGGCCAGCTTTCGGACGGCAAGCTCACCCACCGGATCACCAGCGCCTTTGCCGACCGGCTCGACCCGGTGCGCACTGATTTCAATATCGCTGTCGAAAAGCTCGAAGAGGCGCTGCGCCGCGTCGGCGAGAATGCCCAGGCAATTGCCGCGGGCTCCAGCCAGATCCATACGGCAGCAGATGACCTCTCCAAGCGCACCGAGCGCCAGGCGGCCTCCGTCGAGGAGACGGCGGCAGCCCTCGAGCAGATCACCACGACGATTGGCGATTCCAGCCGTCGGGCCCAGGAGGTCGTGCGGCAGGTGCTGGAGACACGGGAGGCGGCGGAGCGCTCCGGCGCCGTAGTCGAGCGGGCGGTGACCGCCATGCACGACATCGAGGACTCGTCGAAGGAAATCACCAACATCATCGGCGTGATCGACGAAATCGCCTTTCAGACCAACCTTTTGGCACTCAACGCCGGTGTCGAGGCAGCGCGTGCCGGAGAATCCGGCAAGGGCTTTGCCGTGGTGGCCCAGGAGGTGCGCGAACTGGCGCAGCGGTCCGCAAGTGCGGCCAAGGACATCCGCGCGCTGATCGGCAAATCGGGTGTGCAGGTGAAGAACGGGGTCGACCTGGTCAGCGAGACCGGCCGCGCGCTGGAGCAGATCGTCTCGCAGTTCCAGGCGGTCAGTATCAATGTGGCCGCCATCGTCGACAGCTCGCATGAGCAGGCGATGGGGCTGAAAGAGATCAACACGGCCGTCAACATCATGGACCAGGGCACGCAGCAGAATGCCGCGATGGTGGAAGAATCCACCGCCGCCAGCCATTCACTGGCCCGGGAGGCGGATGCGCTGTTCCAGTTGATTGGCAGGTTCGAGATCGGCGGGCAGAGCGGTACCGGCCAGCCGGGCGTGCGCCGCGCGGCGTGAGGCGGTGGTCTGGCGTCAACCGAGGAGCACGACAGCGGCCTACCGGACGAGCTATTGTGGCCCGAGGTTCGCAGAGAAGGCCTCGTTCTTGATCAGGCTGGCGCCAAGATCGAAGACGACGATCAAAGCGAGCAGGCCGTAGAATCCCGCGCTTGCGGGCCTCGAAATAGTGCTCGTAGGCGGTGAATTCGTTTAATTCCTCTGCGAAGAGCAGCGCTGCGAGCGCCCAATTGCCCACCGTGCCGACGATCAGGTTGGCTAAGAGAGGAATGGTCCAGCCCTCGACCACGTTCAGGTGGAACTCGTGCCACCAGAAATGAATGATGGTGCTGAAGACAAGCTGCACCCAGCCGAGATGGATCGGATAGATACCTGTCCTGCCCGTATGCTGGATCAGCCGGGGTGAACCCGTTGACCAAGGATCGCGCTTGGCTAAGGCCCGGACCAATGCCGATGATGGTGCGGACAGGGGCAAAGGGTTTCCCCGCTGAGGCTCGGTGCATCGAGGGTTGTGCACGTCCCTTTTCTCACGTCTCTCCGATCACGGCCCGGCCCGGCCGATCATCAGGTTCCCGACCGGTTCGGCCCCGGCTGGAGACACGGGAGACTGAGTGCGTCGAGCCCCGCGCGGCCGTCCAACCCTTCCGGCAGCTCTCATCGTTAACCAATAATATCTTTATAATACAATATATTGTTATGTTTTGCCTGCGCCGAATTCGGGGGTTTGTTAACCTCCTTTTATGCAGCGCCCCTTAGGGTGGCCCATGGACCCGGCAAACGGCACCGGCATACCATCCTACGATGCGTATGAACGCATGCGGTGTGGGCGTTGCGATCTCCCTCTTTATCGCGGCCCTATCTTCCGCTCCCCGGCAGATGATCTGCTGCTTGCACCACCAAACCAGCACTATTCTCAGACCAGGGGCACCCCCGTGAAACATGTTTCCATCAGCGGAAAATTTTTGACCATCATGGCCGGCTTCGGCCTGTTCTCGCTCGGCACGGCCCTCTATTCCGGCCAGACGATGTCGACGATCGACGCCAATTACAGCGCCCTCATCAGCCAGGAGTCGACCGGCTCGCTCTACATGGCGCGCGCCAATCGCAGCTTGCAGAGTGTGCGCGCCTCCATCGGCGAGTTGATCATGGCGGGATCGGAAGAAGAGAACCGGCAAGCTGAAAACACCCTCAAGCAGTCGCAGGCCGACTTCGTCGCCTTCATGGACGTTGTGACCACCGCTCTTCCGGCAAGGCGCGACGCCGTTGACGCGCTGAAGACGGAAACGCTTGCGGCGCTGACGACCGCCTGTGGCCCCGGCATCGAGGCTGCGCGCAGTTCGACCACGCCGGCCGAAAACCTGGTGGCCCAGACCATCTTCATGAAAGACTGTCAGCCTGCGATTTCCGCCGTCTCGCCGAAGCTCGTGGACCTGTCGACCGAGATCATGGAGAGTACTGACAAGTCCAGCACCGCGCTGTCGGCCATGGTTTCATCGGCCATCGTGACCACGATCGGTGCCGTCATCGGCGGCCTGCTGATCGTGCTGGTACTCGGGTTTCTTGCGGTCAGGAGCTGGCTGGTGCGGCCCATCCAGGCGATGTCGCAGACCATGAGCACGCTTGCCAATGGGGATCTTTCCGCCATGGTCGACGGGACCGATCGGCGCGACGAGATCGGCGGCATGGCCAAGGCTGTCGAAGTCTTCAAGCAGAACGGCCTGAAAACGCGCGCGCTCGAGCAGGAGGCCGTCGCCAACCGCTCCGCGAGCGAAGCCGAACGGATCCGGATCGCGCAAGCCGAGGAACTGCGCGCCGCCCAGATGACGGAGGCAACCTCCGGCCTCGGCGAGGGTCTCAGGCATCTTTCGACCGGCAACCTGACATTCCAGCTGAGCAAGCCCTTTGCCAGCGAGTTCGAAAGCCTGCGCAACGACTTCAATACGACGGTCCAGCAGCTGGGCGACAGCCTGGGCTCGGTCGCCCAGGCCACCAGCTCGATCGACAACGGGGCGCGGGAAATCAGCCAGAGCGCAAGCGATCTGTCGAAGCGCACCGAACAGCAGGCCGCCTCGCTCGAAGAGACGGCAGCCGCCCTCGATCAGATCACCGCCAATGTGGCGAACTCGTCGAAGCGGACGGAAGAGGCCCGCAATGTGGCGATCGAGGCGAACCAGTCTGCCCGCCGCTCCGGCGAGGTCGTGTCGAATGCCGTGACCGCCATGCAGCGGATCGAGCAATCGTCGACACAGATCTCCAACATCATCGGCGTGATCGACGAAATCGCCTTCCAGACCAACCT
>JARXAQ010000067.1 GCA_029865825.1 Rhizobium sp. | reverse complement strand
TATTCTCCCGGATCGAGAACCTGATCGGGATGGCACCAAACACCATCAAGATGGGGATCATGGACGAGGAACGTCGCACGACGGTCAACCTCAAGGAATGCATTCGCGCAGCCCGTGAGCGTGTAGTCTTCATCAACACAGGCTTCCTCGACCGCACCGGCGACGAGATTCACACCTCGATGGAAGCGGGCCCGATGATTCGCAAGGGCGACATGAAACAGGCCGCCTGGATTTCGGCTTACGAAGACTGGAATGTCGATGTCGGTTTGCGATGCGGCCTCTCCGGTCACGCTCAGATCGGCAAGGGTATGTGGGCCATGCCGGACCTGATGGCTGCCATGCTCGAGCAGAAGATTGCCCATCCGAAGGCCGGCGCAAACACTGCCTGGGTCCCGTCCCCGACGGCCGCGACGCTTCACGCCACACATTACCACCAGATCAACGTGGCCGAGGTCCAGAATACGCTGAAGTCCCGTTCAAGGGCTAAGCTTTCGGACATCCTTTCCGTTCCGGTTGCCACGCGTCCGAACTGGACACCGGACGAAATCCAGCACGAGCTCGACAACAATGCGCAGGGAATTCTCGGTTATGTCGTGCGGTGGATTGACCAGGGAGTAGGCTGCTCGAAGGTTCCCGACATCAACAATATCGGTCTCATGGAAGACCGTGCCACTTTGCGCATCTCGGCACAGCACATGGCGAACTGGCTCCATCATGGTGTCGTCACCCCCGGTCAGATCGAGGAAACGATGAAGCGCATGGCGATCGTGGTCGATCGCCAGAACGAGGGCGATGCCGCCTATCGCCCGATGGCGACGGACTATGATCGCTCGATCGCGTTTCAGGCCGCACTCGAACTTGTGCTGAAGGGCAGGGAGCAGCCGAACGGCTACACTGAGCCGGTCCTGCACCGTCGACGCCTTGAGCTGAAAGCCCAGACATTGGCCTGAGCCGGATCTTAGGCCCAATAGAAAGGCCACCTGATCGCTCAGGTGGCCTTTTGAATTTCTTCGGCGGAGCTGCCGCTTACTGTTGGACGACGACCTTGGAGCCACGACCCGGCTTGACGCGGTTATAGAGGTCGATGACATCCTGGTTCATCAGGCGAATACAGCCAGATGAGGCAGCCGTGCCGATGGATGCCCATTCAGGGGTGCCGTGCAGCCGGAACAGCGTGTCCTGGCCCTTGTCGTTGAACAGATACATCGCCCGCGCGCCGAGTGGGTTCTTCAAGCCCGGATCCATGCCTTTCTCGACATAGCGGGCGATCTCTGGCTTGCGTTCTGCCATTTCCTTCGGCGGATGCCAGGTCGGCCATGCTTGCTTCCAGGCAATGTACGCCTCACCTTCCCAGGCAAAACCCTGCTTGCCGACGCCGATCCCGTAACGCACAGCCTGGCCGCGGGGCAGGACATAGTAGAGGAAGCGTTCGCGCGTGTTCACCACGACGGTCCCCGGCTTCTCACTGGTCTTGTAGTCGACGATCTGGCGATGAAACTTCTTGTCGACTTTCTGGATCGGAATGGCTGGCAGGGCGAAGCCTGCATCTGTGACGTTGCCATAGGAATCGCTGAAAATCTGAACCTTGGTCGTCTCGGCAACCTTATCGGCTTCGCCGGATGTCGTCGTGCAGCTCGCGAGGCCGACTGAGGTCAGAAGGCCGATCGCGATCGTTAGTGTGCGGAAGCGCATGAGTGACTCATCGATGTTCGCTGGAAGATGGTGCCGTGACCATCTGTGAATATGGTTTATTTTGGATTAATGTCGCCCATGCAAGGGCCACGTATCCGCCGACTGTCTTCGGCGGTGCAAAATGACGCGTCATTGTTTTTTTGCAACATGAAGCCCCGCCCTGACGGACCTATTCATGACTTTACTTTCTTTTTCCACTAACAATCCGTTAATTGATGGCCGCCAGTCTGATCGCGCGATGATGGTGCGGCGCGGTGTGCAGGTTCTGTTGGCGGACTTGCGATTCGCGGTTTTGCCCGAGCTGACCCTATCCAATGGCCGCCGGGCGGATCTCATCGCCTTGTCGGAGAAGGGGGATATCTGGATCATCGAAATCAAGACGTCGATCGAGGATTTCAGGGTGGATCGCAAGTGGCCCGAATACCGCCGCTACTGTGATCGCCTCTTCTTTGCCACCCATCCGGGAGTGCCCCTCCACATATTCCCCGAGGACTGCGGACTTTTGCTATCGGATGGATACGCTGGACATCTGCACCGGGAAGCGGTGGAACATCGCATGGCCCCTGCGACACGCAAGGCGGTCACGCTCGAGTTTTCGCGCACGGCAGCGCAACGCCTGATGCTGGCCGAGTGGGCCGCACGGTCGTCGCCTTAATGGAAAACTACTTCGGCGCCCGCTTGGCCAAGATCCGTTGCAGCGTCCGGCGATGCATATTCAAACGGCGCGCCGTTTCCGACACGTTCCGCTCGCAGCTTTCGTAAACGCGCTGGATATGTTCCCAGCGCACCCGGTCGGCAGACATCGGGTTCTCCGGAATTTCGGCCTTTTCACCCGGACGTTGCGTGAGCGCCAGATAGATGTCGTCAGCGTCGGCGGGTTTCGCCAGATAGTCGAGCGCACCGAGCTTCACCGCGGTCACCGCCGTTGCGATGTTTCCATAGCCGGTCAGCACGATGATGCGCGTATCGGAGCGTCGCTCACGAATCGCTTCGATGACGTCGAGGCCCGTACCGTCGCCAAGTCGAAGGTCCACAACGGCATAGCTCGGTGGCGCCTCCTTGGCCTTGGCAATTCCTTCTGCGACAGACCCTGCCAGATCGACGGTGAATCCGCGGCTCTCCATGGCGCGCGCCAGCCGGCGCAGGAAGGGCGCGTCGTCGTCAACGATCAGCAGCGTCGGATTTGGGCCGAGATCATGGCTGGCGCTCTGCGCGCTGTGCGGGGCGAGCTTGCCGAGGGTGGATGCAACATCAGTCATGTTTGACAACCTTGAGACTGTTATGAAGCGCTGCGCGCAATGGTATGGCGCCAGAGCAGAGGGCGGTAAAGTCATATATGTTCATAAGGGCGTGTCCGCTTCCATGAACTCTCGGGGCCATTGCACCACGACCCTTGCTCCGGACCCGAGTGTTGCGCCATTTTCGAACCGAAGGCTCGCACCGGAGCGTTCCAACAACGTCTTGGCAATGAAAAGACCCAGCCCCAGTCCGCCGGCCCTGGATTCGCCCTGTCTGCTAGTAACATAGGGCTCCCCGATCCTTTGCAAGACCCCCGGAGAAAAACCCACCCCATCATCTTCGATGGCGACTGTGACGAAGGCCGGTGAGTGTTCCACCGTGACGGTCACCTTTGAGCGGGCATAGTCGACCGCATTTTCCAGAAGATTCCCCAGACCGTAGAGGATCGCCGGGTTGCGGCTCCCCACAGGTTCGCCCGTCCGGCTCGACAATTCGCTCAACTCCACCTTGATCCCGAACTCCCGATGCGGAGCGATAACTTCCTCGATCAGCGAAGAGAGTGGCATTTCGCGCATATGCGCCTCGCCGTCGGAGGCGAGCGTCGTCAGGCGGCGCAGGATATCCCGACAGCGTTCGCTCTGGCTGCGTAGAAGCTGAACGTCTTCGCGGTAGCGCTCGTCATGGCCGAGTTCCCTTTCCATCTCCTTGGCAACGACACTGATGGTGGCGAGTGGCGTGCCGAGCTCATGGGCGGCCGCTGCGGCAAGCCCGTCGAGCTGGTGCAGATGCTTCTCCCGCTGCAGGATCAGCTCGGTGGCCGTGAGCGCATCTGCCAACAATGTCGCCTCCTGCGATACCCGATAAGCGTAGAAGGCGGCAAAGGCCATCATCGAAACGATGGAACTCCACATGCCAAGCTGCAGCAGGGGATGGACCTCCGGTGTGCGGCCTTCGAACCAGGGGAGCGGAAAGGGCGTGAAAGCCAGCAACGTGATGAAGGCGAGCGCCGTGACGAAGAGCGCGATCGAATGCCGGTTCGGCTGCGAGGCGAACGAGATGATCACGGGAATGCAGATGAGCGGCGCGAAGGGATTGCTCAGTCCGCCGGTGATGAAGAGGAGCGCGCCCATCTGAAACAGATCAAGGGCAAGTACGGCAAAGGCGGCCGCCGGCTCGAGACGGTAGGTCGCCGGAAAGGCAACCGAGAGCAGCGCATTGGCCGCGGCCAGCGCTGCGACCAGCCCCAGGCAGGTCATGAGCGGGAGCGAAAACTGGAACCAATAGGCAACCAGAATGACGGTCAACAATTGACCCGCAACCGCGACCCAGCGCAACCTCACGAGCGTCTCGAGGCGCAATCGGCGGCTGGAGGGGCCGAATTTCGTCGCAAGATCCATATTCATCCGCAGGTGCCTCTTTCGGTCGAAGGTTCAGGTGCCGCGTGGCTTTGCTCTGGTTGTCGGCAGCGCCGTTGCCGGATTTTCCGGCCAGGGATGCCGGGGATAGCGTCCCCGCATCTCCGCCCGCACATCCCGCCACGAACCCGCCCAGAAACCGGGAAGGTCGCGTGTTGTCTGAATGGGTCGATGCGCGGGCGAGGTCAACTCCAGCAACAGTGGCAATTTGCCGCCGCCGATCGCCGGATGGTCCATGAGGCCGAAGAGCTCCTGCACTCGGATCTGCAGCACCGGTTCGTCGGCGTCGTAGCGAATGGGATGTGCTTGCCCGGTCGGCGCCAAGAAATGTGTCGGGACCTGGCGTTCGAGCTCGCGCTGCAGGCCTTGCGGGACAAGAGCCATCAATCCATCACGCAAGCTCCCTGACGAGATGTCCTGGATTGCTGCCACACCGGTCTGAAAGGGGATGAACCACTCTTCCAGCCGGGCGACCAGACCCTCGTCGCTCGTGTCCGGCCACGTGTCCGGGTGGATCCGATGGAGAAACCCCAGCCTCTGGCGCAATTGTTCGCCCACCTTCGAGAAGGGAAGTGCCGATGGCCCGAGTATCCGCACGCCTTCAGCGAGCGCTCGGGCGGCAGCTTCCCCCTTTGGCTTTGGCAACGGGCTCTCGTCGAGAATGATGGCGCCGATCCGGGTTACCCGTCTGGCTCGCACCTGTCGGCTGGCTATGTCGAAACCACTCTCGTCCGAAGTCACAATCGCATCGGGCAAGCTCTCCTCGATCGCCGAGCGACTAATCTCCGCCGCCGCCAGAATCCGTGCTTGGGAAGCCTTGCCGGTGAGATCGGCGATCACCAGCATCTCGGCGCCGGCGAGCCGCTCAGTGTCTGGCAATTCGGCCCCGCGCCCGTTCGCCATGACGAAACGCCCGCGCCCGCCACGGCGCCTGGCGATCCGGTCTGGAAAGGCATGAAGAAGAAGCATCGCAGCCGTCTCTTCGCTCGCAAAGACCGGGCTCGACCCGGTGGTCAGTCCTGCCGCGAGCCTTGAGGCGAGACTGCGTGCGTTCTTCGCGCGCTCGCTGCCTTCACGGCGAAACTGCCGCAGCCGCTCCTCGAGATCGACCATATTGCCGCCCAATCCTTGTTCGGTCAGAAGAACCGCGAGATCGGCCGCCTGCCGGGCGGATCCCGTTTCGGCGGCTGCAAGGATCATTGCTGCGAGACGGGCGGGAAGTCCGAACGCCCGCATCTGTCGTCCGCGCGCCGTCAACTGGTGGGACTTGTCCAGTGCGCCGAGTTGGAGCAACAAGTCCCGGGCTTCCATCAAGGCTGCCGCGGGTGGCTGGTCGAGCAGGGCGAGCTGTGTCGGATCGCCGACACCCCAATGGGCCATGTCGAGGGCGAAACCGGAAAGGTCGGTTGCCAGGATCTCCGGCGGCGTGAAAGCGGGCAGGGCGGCAGTCTGTCCCGAATGCCAGAGCCGGATTGCGATACCCGGCTCGGTCCGCCCCGCGCGACCGGCCCTCTGGTCCGCCGAAGCGCGGGAGACCCGGACCGTTTCGAGCCGGGTGATACCGGTCGATGCTTCATAGACCGGCAGTCGCTGCAATCCGCTGTCGATCACCACACGCACGCCGTCGATGGTGATCGAGGTCTCTGCGATCGAGGTCGACAGCACGACCTTGCGCTTTCCCGCTGATGCAGGACGAATAGCGGCGTCCTGCTCCGCTTGGCTGAGGTTGCCGTATAGCGGCGCCACCGATACGTCGGGTCCGATGCGGCACTGAAGGCGTTCGGCCACACGGCGTATCTCCGCCTGACCGGGCAGGAAGGCGAGGACGGACCCGTCTTCGGTGGCAAGCGCTGCGAGTATAGCCGTGGTCATGGCATCTTCAATGCGCTCATCGCTCGACCTGTCGCGATAGCGGATCTCGACCGGAAAACTGCGACCCTGACTGACCAAGGCTTCGGGCTGGTCCAGCAGCTGCGTGATCCGGGCCACGTCCAATGTCGCAGACATCACGATGATCCTGAGATCCGGCCGAAGCGCCGATTGTGCGTCAAGTGCCAGGGCCAGGCCGAAGTCGGCATCGAGTGACCGCTCGTGAAATTCGTCGAAGAGGACGGCGCAGACCCCGGAAAGCTCCGGGTCTTCGAGGATCATCCGGACGAACACACCTTCTGTCACGACTTCGATCCGGGTCTCCGAAGAGACGCGGTTGTCGAGCCGCATGCGATAACCGACGGTCGCGCCGACCTTCTCGCCGAGCAGATCTGCCATACGGGAGGCCGCAGCCCGGGCTGCAAGCCGCCTGGGTTCGAGCACGATGATGCGGCCATCGCCGCGCCAGGGTTGCTCGAGCAGATGGAGCGGCACCAGCGTCGTCTTGCCGGCGCCGGGGGGTGCAGAAAGAACCAGCCGGTTGTCGGTGGCGAGCTGCCGGGCAATGGCGTCGAATTGCTCCGTGATCGGCAGCACGGGAAGTGCAGACAAGGTCATGCCCCCGACACAGTCTCATAGGCAAGAATAGCCCCGGCGAGATCCTCGAGCGCTGCCCCGACGGATTTGAACAAAGTGATCTCCTCGTCCGACCGTCGTCCCGGTACGCGGCCGGTCACGAGTTCCGCCAACTCAGCCTTGATGTCGTCGCGGGTGATCAGCCCTGCGGCGAGCGGTTGCAAAAGGTCCCCGGCTTCGGCAAACGCGCCGTCGCGCGTGTCGACGAAGAGACCCGCCCGCAACACGGCCTCGTCGTCGCTTTCCCGCATGTCCTTCCTGAAGGCGCCGACCAGATCCAGATGACTGCCGGGCTTTAGCCAAGCCCCCTTGATCAGCGGCGAATGGGAAAGCGTCGCACAGGATATGATGTCCGCCGAGCGGGCCGCGGCCTCCAGGTCACCCACAGCCTCTGCTGGGTGGCCGAGCGCGGTGGCCTCGTCCGCGACGGCCCGCGCCTTGACGATGTCGCGTCCCCAGACACGGATCGTCTTGATGGGTAGCACCTCACAATGCGCCTGGATCAGGTTAAGTGACAACCGACCAGTCCCGACAACCAAAAGCGTCGCGGCGTCGGCGCGTGCCAGATACCGGGCGGCGAGAGCCGAGGTTGCAGCGGTCCGCCGTGCGGTGAGTTCACCGCCATCAATGACGGCGAGCATCTCCCCCGTCTTGCCGGAGGACAGGAGATAGCTGCCATGAATGGCGGGCAGGTTTCGTTGATGATTGTCCGGAAACACAGAAACCAGTTTGACGCCCACATAAGCACCCGGTTGCCAGGCGGGCATCAGCAGAAGTGTGGCGGCGTCTTCACCGGGAACGGTGATGGTATGATGGTGTCGGACGGGCATGACGCAGCCGCCCGCGAACATCCGTTCGATCGCCTGGATCAGAGCAGGGAAGGCAAGGGTGCTGGCCGTGGTGGCTTGGTCGAGAATGCGCATGATGGAATGTCCTCCAGAAACTGGGCGCGACACTATCAAGCGCCGGGAATGTTGCAAACGCTGCCGTCGAGACGGGAATTACAGGTCGCCGGCAACGCCTCGGAAACGGGTGCCGATGGTGGCCTTTTTAGTGCGTGCCAAAAAATTCAAATTATATCAGTTAGTTGACAGTTTTTTCCTATTTTTATGAAATCGGCTGTTGACGTGTTGGGAGGTGGAATCTATACATCCGCTCACTGAACGAGGGCGGCGGCGCTGCTAGCGACGAAGTCCTTCGTTTTAGAGAAAACCTCTTCTAAATTGGCTGAGATGCTGATTGATTGCCGGGTCTAGGCTTGGCGGGATGGTTTTTTGACGGGATTGTATCTCGTCTGTTTTTTGACAATTGAATATAGAAGAAAGAGAAACGTGGGCGGCGGTCTTGCGTAGATGGAGTGGCAACACTCTGTCTTAGAAGACAAGATGACGGTCACGTTTTGATATGAGAACACCGGGTTCGGTTGAAAGATCGGACCCTAGTGAGTTCTCGTCGATTCAGAACATAAAGTGATTAGTCACGATTGAATTCTCAACTTGAGAGTTTGATCCTGGCTCAGAACGAACGCTGGCGGCAGGCTTAACACATGCAAGTCGAACGCCCCGCAAGGGGAGTGGCAGACGGGTGAGTAACGCGTGGGAATCTACCGTGCCCTGCGGAATAGCTCCGGGAAACTGGAATTAATACCGCATACGCCCTACGGGGGAAAGATTTATCGGGGTATGATGAGCCCGCGTTGGATTAGCTAGTTGGTGGGGTAAAGGCCTACCAAGGCGACGATCCATAGCTGGTCTGAGAGGATGATCAGCCACATTGGGACTGAGACACGGCCCAAACTCCTACGGGAGGCAGCAGTGGGGAATAT
>JARXAQ010000052.1 GCA_029865825.1 Rhizobium sp. | reverse complement strand
TTGAACGCCTCGAAGCTCTGGCCTCGCTCGGAGGCAAGCCGCTCCAGCGAGGGACGGGAACCATCCTTGGAGGGCGGCGGAAGATCGAGATCGCCGGCAAGTTTTTCGACAGGCACATGCCAGGAATGGGCGACGTAACCGATGGTCATCCAGGGTTCGGGCTGCAGATCCTGCCGCGCAGGGTCGCTCCAGTAGACCACAAAAACGATCGTCCGCCAGGCAAAGAAGATTGCAAGCGCCATCGCCAGCACGAAGACCGATGTGAGGATTCGGTGGCGGCGCCACAGTCTGAGGAAAGGCGTCACGGTTCTCTTGTGTGCTCCGGCCGGTGGAAGGTTGACAGACCCGGTTGCGGGTCCGCTATCGTCCGGATGCATGTAAGCGAGAACAAGGAGCGGCGGCAATGGCGCAAGCAGAGGTGAGGCTTGAGGACAGCTGGAAGGCGGCGTTGGGCGAGGAGTTCGCCAAGCCTTATATGCGTGACCTCAAGGGCTTCCTGCAGGCGGAAAAGGCGGCGGGCAAACACATCTTTCCGAAGGGCCCCGATTATTTCCGGGCGCTGGACCTGACGCCGCTCGACCAGGTGCGGGTGGTGATCCTCGGTCAGGATCCCTATCACGGTGCCGGTCAGGCACATGGCCTGTGTTTTAGCGTGCAGCCGGGGGTGCTCATTCCGCCGTCACTGGTCAATATCTACAAGGAGCTGCGCAGCGATCTCGGCATCGAGCCGGCGCGGCACGGCTTCCTCGAACACTGGGCCAGACAGGGCGTGCTTCTGCTCAACAGCGTGCTGACGGTCGAGGAGGCCCGGGCTGCCTCGCATCAGGGCAAGGGCTGGGAGCAGTTCACCGATCAGGTGATCCGCCGGGTCAATGATGAATGCGAGCATGTCGTCTTCCTGCTCTGGGGCTCCTATGCGCAGAAGAAGGCGGGTTTTGTCGATACGAACAGGCATTTTGTGTTGAAGGCGCCGCATCCGTCGCCGCTCTCGGCGCATAACGGCTTCTTCGGCTGTGGGCATTTCTCCAAGGCCAATGCCTATCTCGCCGAACATGGCCGGGAGGCGATCGACTGGAGGCTGCCGGACCAAGTTGCTATCGCAGAAGCTTAATTAGTACAGTCCGAAACTTTGTTTCGTTAAATTACGACTGTTCAACTATACCGTTCTTTTTGCAGCCTGACGTTAGTGGATTTCTGAAATAACGATTGTCAATATTGCGATCAATTGTTTGATCCCATTTCAGGTTTCCTTTCATGATATCCCCATTGCCCGGATTGCCGGTGTGGCGCCGCCCCGTTGGTGTGCCTCTGTCCGGGCTGATCGACGGGCAGGTCGACCTGCTGGTGATCGGCGGCGGGTATCAGGGCCTGTCGACGGCCTATCACGCCGCAAGGCAGGGGCTGCGCGTCCAGGTCATCGAGGCCCGCGGGCTGGGTGAGGGTGCCTCCGGATTGAATGGCGGACAGGTCATTCCGGGGCTCAAGCATGATCCGGAGAGCCTCCGAGCCTTGCTTGGGGACGCTGCGGGCGAGAAGCTGGCCGCGTTTTCCGCCGGTACGGCCGATGCCGTCTTTGAACTGATCCGGTCGGAAAAACTTGACGTCGAGCATCAGCGGGACGGCTGGATCCTGGCCGCCCATACGCAGAGCGCGATGCAGGCGGCGGTGCAGCGAAACCGCGAGTGGCGCCAGCGCGGCGCCGATGTGATGGTGCTCAATGCGGCGGAGGTTGCCCTGCTGACGGGCGCAGAAGGCTATTGCGGCGGGTGGCTCGATCGCCGGGCCGGTGTGGTCAATCCGCTGGCATTGACCGTCGAACTGGCGCGACTTGCCGCCCGGTCCGGTGCCGGTCTGCTGGTCGACGAGGCCATCACAGGCCTGCAACCGCGCGGTCCTCTCTGGGGCGCCTCGACCAATCGCGGCCGGACCCTTCTGGCGAAGAAAGTGCTGGTGGCCACCAATGCCTATTCGCGGGGTCTCATTCCTGGCCTCGCGCAAAGTCTCGTCTGGCTGCATTCCTTCCAGATGGCTACGGAACCGCTGCCGGCAGAGGTGCTGGAGGGCATCCTGCCCGGCGGCCAGGCGGTGTCCGACAGTCGGCGCATTCTGGTCTATTATCGCCGCAGCCCCGACGGGCGACTGGTGATCGGCGGGCGCGGGCCGATGCGCGAGCCGCGATCGGTTGAGGACTGGGCGCATCTGGAACGCGCTATGCTGCGACTGTTTCCTACGCTTCAGGGTGCGCCCATCACCCATCGCTGGTTCGGCCGTGTCGCGATGACGCCGGACTCGCTGCCGCATCTGCATGAGCCGGCGCCCGGCCTGTTCATGGTCGCCGGCTGTCAGGGGCGGGGGATCGGGCTGATGACGGCGCTGGGGTCCAGCCTTGCGGCCTATGCGGCGTCGGGCGACCCTGATGTCCTGCCGCTGCCAATCTCACCGCTCCGCACCATTCCGTTCCACCGTTTTCGACGGATCGGGGTCGCGGCGCATGTCGCCTGGTACCGGCTGCTTGACAGTCTGGAACGCTGAACTGGCACCATGGTTGGGGATTGAGCGTCCTGCAACGTCGCCTTGCTTGCAGTCCCGCTCCGCCTGACCAATAGTGATCCATCAATTCTTGTCCGCCGCTGGAGGCACGATGTCCAACCATCTGAAATTCTTTATCGACGGCGTCTGGGTCGATCCGATGGTTCCGGCCCTGCTGGATGTCGTCGATCCCTCGACCGAGGAGGCCTATACGCAGATCTCGATCGGCAGCAAAGGTGATGTCGACCGGGCAGTCGCAGCTGCCAAGGCGGCCTTCACCACGTTCTCGGTGACCGAACATGCCGAGCGACTGGCGCTGCTCAAGCGCATTCTCGAGGTCTACAACGAACGCTTCGAGGACATCGCCCAGGCGGTGAGCCGCGAAATGGGCGCGCCGATCGGTTTTGCCCGCGATGCCCAGGCCTGGGCGGGTCGTGCGCATCTGGAATCGACCATCGCCGCCTTCGAAGAATTCGCGTTTTCCGAACTGCGCGGCACGACCATGATCGTGCGCGAGCCGATCGGGGTGTGTGCGCTGATCACGCCGTGGAACTGGCCGCTCAACCAGATCGTCTGCAAGGTGGCACCGGCCATTGCCGCTGGCTGCACGGTGGTGCTGAAGCCCTCAGAAATCGCACCGATTTCCGGGATCATCTTTGCCGAAGTGATGGAGGCCGCCGGCACGCCTAAGGGCGTTTTCAACCTGGTGCAGGGACGTGGACCCGATGTCGGCCAGGTCATGGCCGGCCATCCCGATGTCGACATGGTGTCGTTCACGGGGTCGACGCGCGCCGGCATCATCGTTGCCAAGACGGCGGCCGATACGGTCAAGCGTGTGGCGCAGGAACTCGGCGGCAAGTCGGCCAACATCATCCTGCCGGATGCCGATCTCGAAACCGCCGTGCGCAAGGGCGTCGAGGGGTGCTTTGGCAATTCCGGCCAGTCCTGCGACGCGCCGACCCGCATGCTTGTGCCGGCCGAATGGCATGACGAGGCATTGCTGATCGCCCGTGACGCAGCGGAAGCCCATACCGTCGGTGATCCGCAGGCGGAAGGTACCGTGCTCGGGCCTGTTGTCAGCGATATCCAGTTCAACAAGATCCAGCGGTTGATCGAAGCCGGCATCGACGAAGGTGCCATGCTGGTGACGGGCGGTCCGGGACGGCCGGAAAACCTCAATCGGGGGTATTATGTTCGCCCGACGATCTTCGGCCACGTCACGCCCGACATGACGATCGCGCGTGAGGAGATCTTTGGCCCCGTGCTGTCGATCCTGCCTTACGAGACCGAGGAACAGGCGATCGAGATCGCCAATGATACGGTTTATGGTCTGGCCGCCTATATCCAGTCCGGCGATCTCGCCCATGCGCGCCGCGTGGCCTCCCGCATGCGGGCCGGTTCGGTCTATCTCAACTATCCTGACTGGGACACGATGGCGCCGTTCGGCGGCTACAAGCAATCCGGCAATGGCCGCGAATATGCCGACTGGGCAATCCACGATTTCCTCGAGATCAAGGGCATCGTCGGCTATGGCAGCTGAGGGGCGGCATATGAGAATGATCACCGTGCCATGAGCCTCGACGATCCGCGTCAATACCGCTTCGGGCTCATCTACGGCGCCATCTCGGCGCTGGCCTGGTCGTCGTCCGGCCTGTTCATCCGCCATATCGGCACCGACCTGATGACCATGCTGTTCTGGCGCGGGCTGTTTTCCGGCACCTGCGTCTTCCTGTTCTTCGTCTATCTGGAGCGGCGCCGGGTGCCGGGCATTCTCCGGCGCATGGGCTGGCCGAGCGTCTGGACAATGATCTTCTCGGCCGCGAGCATGGTGAGCGGCATCGGGTCGATGTATTACACTGCGATTGCCGATGCCATGGTGATCTATGCGACCGTGCCCTTCGTGACGGCGGCCGTCGCCTATGTCTTCATCGGGGAGCGGCCCAGCCGCTCGACGCTGATTGCGAGTGGTGTTGCGCTCGTCGGCGTGCTGGTCATGCTGACAGACAGTCACGGCGCAAGCGGCGGGCTGTTCGGCAAGTTTCTGGCAGGCGTGATGACGCTCTGTGTGGCGGCCATGGCGACGCTGATGCGCAAACATCGCGACGTGCCGATGTTGCCGGCCATGGCGGGGTCTGCCTGGCTCTGCTCCCTCGTCACCTTCTGGTTTGCCGCACCGCTGACGGTGACCATGGTCGATCTCAGGCTGATCATCCTCTTTGCCATCGTGCAGAATGCCATGGGCCTGATCTTCTACACCGCCTCCACCCGACGCCTGCCGGCAGCGGATGCGAGCCTTCTCACCTCACTCGAGGTGCCGCTCACGCCGCTCTGGGTGTGGCTCGTGCTGAACGAGGTGCCGTCCGCGGGGACGCTGATCGGCGGGCCGATCGTGCTTGCCGCCCTGTTCGGCCATATCGTCTACGAAGTGCAACGCAATCGTGTGGCGCCTGTTGCGCCGCTGCCCTGAAAGAGGCCGAGCGCCATGAAACAGACCTTCAATCCGCCCTCCGTCCGCAAGCCCTTCGGCCACTACAATCACGGTCTGCTGGTGCCGCCGGGCGCGAGCCTGCTGGTCACCTCCGGGCAGCTCGGCATCCGGCCGGATGACAGCATTCCGCCTGACGTCACCGGACAGGCCGAGATCTGCTTCGAGGCGATCCAGGCCGTTCTAACAGAAGCGGGAATGGATTTCGGCGATGTCATCCGCATTTCCGGCTTTGTGACCAAGCGGGAGGACTTCGCCGCCTATATGGCGGTGCGTGACCGCTTTACGCTCGACCCCAAGCCGGTTTCGACGCTGATCGTTGTCGGCGGTTTTACGCGGGCAGATTTTCTCGTTGAAGTCGAAGTAACGGCTGCGAAGATTTTCTGAATGTCGGCGTCGTCTCCAGTCTAAATTCACCGCTCTTCAGCGGGTTCCCCGATCATTTCATGCGATGCCTGCCCATGGTGGCCGCTGGCGTGCCATGGAACAATTCCCCCTTCCGAATGTTCTTGTCGTCAATGGCAGTCAAACGGAAAGGATGAAGCCATGAAGACGAAAGTTCTTGCTCTCGGAGCCGTCGTGCTTGGCTCGATCGTATCGCCGGCACTTGCCCAGGAGGGCACTGTGACCGGTGCTGCAGGTGGTGCCGTGACCGGTGCGATCGTCGGTGGACCTGTGGGGGCTGCCGTCGGTGGCGTCGTCGGCGCAATTGCCGGCACAGCCGTTGCCCCGCCGCCGCCGCGGGTTGTCACCTATGTTCAGCAGCAGCCGATGGCGGCGCAGCCTGTGATCATCGAACAGCAGGTCGCTGTCGGCCAGCCGCTGCCGCAGCAGGTCGTACTCACCCCCATTCCGGACCAGCCGACCTATGCCTATGCGGTGGTCAACAACCAGCGCGTGATCGTTGACCCCGAAACTTACGTGGTCGTGGGCGTGGTGCAGTAACCCACCGCTCCGATTTTTCCGACCAATCCGGCGCGTGACGCATGCACCGCATGCGCGCCGCCGAACATCCTAAGGAGCTGATACCATGGACCAACGTCCTGATCCCCGCCTCGACAACCGCCCGAATACCACGCCCAACGTGACCCAGAATGCGGGCATGAGCGGCGCCAGCTGGGGCATCGCCATCCTGTTGATCGTCGTGATCGCAGCCGGCGCCTTCTTCGTCTTCGGCGGCAATGACGCCGCCGATACCACGACGGCACCGACCACGACGACCACCGAGCCGGCAACGCCGCCAGCCACCACGACCCCGCCGGCCGATACGGCTCCGGCAACGCCACCGGCCACGACGACCCCGCCGGCCGCTGACCCGGTCACGCCGCCGCCCGCCGCTGATCCGGCAACGCCTGCTCCGTCGACGACGCCTGCTACACCGCCGGCCACAACGCCGTAATCGTAGTGTTTGATTGAAACAACGAAGGCCAGCCCGTCACCGGGCTGGCCATTTTTCGTGTCTGGGCATCG
>JARXAQ010000064.1 GCA_029865825.1 Rhizobium sp. | reverse complement strand
ATCAAATAACCTTCCATTGCGGAAATTGCGGATGACCGGCAAACACTTAAGCCAAAGCCGCATTCTGAAAAAAGATCGGCGAAAATCCACATTTCAGTCATGGCGGGCTGGCTTTTCGCTCCGTTTTGGCAGAGATTTGGGCCGCTGGATGGAGGAAGCGGAGGTTTTTGCGGAAAATTCGCTGAAGACTGGCACGTTCCATGCATTCAATCCGGCGAGCGGGGATCATCCTGCTCATTGAGGGAAGCGGAGAGAAATTTTCTCATGAAAAAGATCGAAGCGATCATAAAGCCTTTCAAGCTCGACGAAGTGAAGGAAGCCCTTCAGGAAGTCGGTTTGCAGGGTATCACCGTGACGGAAGCCAAGGGTTTCGGTCGCCAGAAGGGCCATACTGAGCTCTATCGCGGCGCGGAATATGTGGTGGACTTCCTGCCAAAGGTGAAGGTCGAAGTGGTGCTGGCCGACGAAAACGTGGAAGCGGTGATCGACGCCATCCGCAATGCGGCCCAGACCGGCCGTATCGGCGACGGTAAGATCTTCGTCTCCAATGTCGAGGAAGTTGTCCGTATCCGGACCGGCGAGACCGGCATCGACGCCATCTAATCAGACCCGACATCTAGGGAGGTTGGGTTTATATCGTCAGCTCTTGCGAGGAAGAAAATAATATGACGACCGCAAACGATATTCTGAAACAGATCAAAGACAACGACGTCAAGTTCGTCGACCTGCGCTTCACCGATCCGAAGGGCAAGCTGCAGCATGTCACGATGGACGTGGTCTGCGTCGACGAAGACATGTTCGCCGATGGCGTGATGTTCGACGGTTCTTCGATCGGTGGCTGGAAGGCCATCAACGAGTCCGACATGGTGCTCATGCCCGATCCGGCGACGGTCCATATGGACCCGTTCTTCGCCCAGTCGACCATGGTCATTCTCTGCGACATTCTCGACCCGGTCTCGGGCGAAGCCTATAACCGCGACCCGCGCGGCACCGCCAAGAAGGCGGAAGCCTACCTGAAGGCCTCTGGCATCGGCGACACGATCTTCGTCGGCCCGGAAGCCGAATTCTTCATCTTCGACGACGTCAAGTACAAGGCCGATCCGTATAACACCGGCTTCAAGCTCGATTCGACCGAACTGCCGTCGAACGACGACACCGACTATGAGACCGGCAACCTCGGACATCGTCCGCGCGTCAAGGGCGGCTACTTCCCTGTGCCGCCGATCGACAGCTGCCAGGACATGCGCTCCGAAATGCTGACCGTTCTCTCGGAAATGGGCGTCGTCGTCGAAAAGCACCACCACGAAGTGGCGGCTGCCCAGCACGAGCTCGGCATCAAGTTCGACACGCTGGTGCGCAACGCCGACAAGATGCAGATTTACAAGTATGTCGTGCACCAGGTCGCCAACGCCTACGGCAAGACGGCCACCTTCATGCCGAAGCCGATCTTCGGCGACAACGGCTCGGGCATGCATGTGCACATGTCGATCTGGAAGGACGGCAAGCCGTCGTTCGCTGGCGACGAATATGCCGGCCTGTCGGAAAGCTGCCTCTACTACATCGGCGGCATCATCAAGCACGCCAAGGCGATCAACGCCTTCACCAACCCGTCGACCAACTCCTACAAGCGTCTGGTCCCTGGTTATGAAGCACCGGTGCTGCTCGCCTATTCCGCCCGAAACCGCTCGGCCTCATGCCGCATTCCGTTCGGCTCGAACCCGAAGGCCAAGCGCGTTGAAATCCGCTTCCCCGACCCGACGGCCAACCCTTATCTCGGCTTTGCCGCGATGCTGATGGCCGGCCTCGACGGCATCAAGAACAAGATTCATCCGGGCAAGGCCATGGACAAGGATCTCTACGACCTGCCGCCGAAGGAGCTGAAGAAGATCCCGACGGTTTGCGGCTCGCTGCGCGAAGCGCTCGAGAGCCTCGACAAGGATCGCAAGTTCCTGACCGCCGGCGGCGTCTTCGACGACGACCAGATCGATTCGTTCATCGAATTGAAGATGGCCGAGGTCATGCGCTACGAAATGACCCCGCATCCGGTCGAGTACGACATGTATTACTCCATCTGATCAGTGATGGTCTGAGCTACAAGAACGCCGGCGGTTCAACCGCCGGCGTTTCTCGTTTGGAGCGTACCGTTTGGCCGAAAGACCGCTTTCGCCGCCTGATGCCGAGCAGTAACATCAGACAGCTTCGCGACGCATTGGGTGCCGCGCTTGCCCCCGAGAGTTGCGCTGCAGAATGCCCTCCCCTCAAAGACCTGCCGACACGCCCGCGCCCCGGCTTCTTGACTGGGCGCTTTTCCTGCTCACCCCGGTGTTCTTTTCGTCCAACCTGATCTTCGGGCGCGGGATCACCGGCGAGATGGGACCGTTCACCACGGCGATGATCCGCTGGGTCGGGTCCGCGCTGATCATGTCGCCCATCGTCTGGCATCATCGCGAGGTGTGCTTCGCGTTCGTTCGGCGGCACACGCTGCTGTGGTTGCTGCTCGGAATTCTGGGCATGGGGATCTGTGGCGGCGGCGTCTACTGGGCGCTGACGCTGACGACAGCGTCGAACGCGACGCTGATCTACACGACGTCTTCACTGTTCATCATCCTGTTCGAATGGATGTTTGTCGGCCGGCGCATAAGCCTGCGGGAGCTGCTCGGCATGTTGATCGCCTTTGCCGGCGTGGCGGCCATTGTGCTGAAGGGCGATCTCGCGGCGATCTTGCATCTGCGCTTCAATCTCGGCGATCTCGCGATCCTGGCGGCAGCCATCGCGTTTGCCGTCTATTCGATCCTGCTCAGGCGGCCAGGCATTCGCGCGATGCCGCCTCTGCCGCTGTTCGGCCTTCTTGCTTTTGCCGGTGCCATCGTCTTAATCCCGGCGGGCGTGATCGAAATCCTTGCCGGAGGGTTGTTGCCCGATACGCCGAAGGATTTTGCAATGCTGGGCGGGATCATCTTGTTCGCCTCACTCGCAGCCTTCTATTGCTTCCAGCATTCCGTGCAGGTCTTCGGGCCGGGGATCGCCGGCATGACGCTTTACCTGATGCCGCCGATGTCCATCCTGATGGCCGTGCTGTTCCTGGGTGAAACCTTCGAACGTTACCATGCCGTCGGCATCGTGGCGGTTACGGCCGGGCTTGCGCTTGCGACGGCACCGAAGCGCAGATCAGCGTGAGCAAGCGGCACAAAAGCTGCATGTCTTGATTTCGGAAGGCCTTCTTCCCAAATATGTCAGGGAAAGGAAATAAAGCCATGAAACAGAGAAGCGCTAAATTTGGTATCGGAGACGTCGTTCGGCACAAGTTCTTTCCGTTCCGCGGCGTAGTCTTCGATGTGGATCCGGAATTTGCCAATTCCGAAGAATGGTGGAATGCGATCCCGGCCGAAGTTCGGCCCGCTAAGGATCAACCCTTCTACCATCTTCTCGCGGAAAACGCGGAAACGGAGTATGTGGCCTATGTCTCCGAGCAGAACCTCGAGACCGACGAGAGCCAGGAACCACTGCGCAATCCGCAGATCCAACAGATCTTCGAACCGCAGCAGACCGGGGGCTACAAGCCCCGAATGACCTACGCCCATTAAGGGCAACGGGCCACCTCCCAACGAAAAACGCCCGCATCGGTCCGACGCGGGCGTTTTTTTGTGATCAGATAAGGCTGATCAGATTTTGATCAGTTGCCCTGCTTGGCAGCATTCTGCGCGTCGGTGATCGCCTTGTTGCGCTCTTCCTGCTTCTTCTGCATGGCTTCCTGCAGCATGCGCTGGCGCTCTTCAGCCTGCGACTGCGACATCGCCTCGCCATCGAAAGCACCGGTGAAGCCTTCGAGCGGGATCTTGATCGGGTTCGGCGCGCGACGGAAGTTGATCGAGGTGAACACGACATTGCCGCCCTTCTTCAGGCTCGCGATGATGGCGTCCGTCAGCGGGATTTCGGCGGTGCAGCGGTCTGGCAGGCAGACGGCGTAGTCGAGCTTGGTGCCCTTGGCGTCGTCGATCTGCATCAGGACGCCCGGCGGGATGAGACGTGCCGACGGCACTGTCACCTGCAGCAGCTTGCGGTTGACCTTGCCTTCGACCGTGATGAGGCCAACGGCGGTGATCAGCTGACCATTAGCAGCCACCAGCTGGTTCTGGACGACGCAAATGTCCGATTCTTCCTGCTTCGAGCAGGTCTTGAACCACTTGGCAGCCGGTGCTGCCGCGTCCTGGGCGACGGCCGGCATGGCGGCGGCTGTGAAGACCAGTGCGAGTGCAGACACAGCCGTCCGCGTGGCGTTGTTGAGTGTGAACATCATTCGTATTCCGTCTCCTGAAAACCCCTGTCGCGCGGACTTTGTGCCGCGTCATTCGCCGACCCTGCTCGCCGCTCACCTGTCGTTCAAATGAGGCAAATGCATGGCCTGACGATCCGGTCATCGTGTTACATCGCGGCGGCCGGAATATCCAGCTTTTCTTTGATGTGTCACGATTCGCGTGCCGTCTAAATCGCATCGGGATGTGTTGGTTTTGTGGTGACTGTGATAGCGTTGAGGACCTTTGAGATTCCATGTCCAGGAGGATCGCCATCTTGCGTCGACTGTTGCTCAGCCTGCTTTTCCTGCCGCTCGCCTCCCTCGCCCAGGCCGAACCCGTGCCGGGGATTGCGATGCATGGTGCGCCCGCACTGGGGACGGACGCGGTGCATTTTCCTTATGTGCAGCCGGATCTGAAGAAGGGTGGCAAGGTGAACTACGGGGTCGTCGGCACCTTCGATGCGATGAACCCCTTCGTGCTGAAGGGTATGCGCACCACGGCCCGCGGCGTCTGGGATCCGGAGTTCGGCAATCTTCTCTACGAATCGCTGATGACACGCTCGGCGGACGAGCCTTTCACGCTCTACGGCCTTCTCGCCGAGAGCGTCGACTGGGATGCGGACCGTACCTACGTTCAGTTCAACCTCAATCCGAACGCACGCTGGAACGACGGCAAACCCGTCACGCCCGACGACGTGATCTTCACCTTCGAACTCCTGCGCGACAAGGGGCGACCGCCGTTCAACTCGCGGCTCGCCTCTGTCGCCAAGATGGAAAAGGTCGGCGAGCACGGGGTCAAATTCACCTTCAACGAGAAGGCCAATCGCGAAACGCCGCTGATTTTTGCGTCTGCGACCCCGATCCTGCCCAAACATGCCGTGGATGCGGCGACCTTCGACCAGGCGGGACTGGGGATCCCGGTCGGTTCGGGACCCTACAAGGTCAAGGAGTTAAAGCCGGGCGAGAAGGTCACGTGGGAGCGTGATCCCAATTACTGGGGCATGTATATTCCTGACAGGATCGGCTTCGACAACTACGATGAAATCACCGTCACTTATTTCCTCCAGGAAGCGACGATGTTCGAGGCCTTCAAGAAGGGCGACATCGACATCTATCCGGAGGGCGATGCCAATCACTGGCAGCGGGCTTACGACTTCCCGGCCGTCGCAAAGGGTGACGTGGTCAAGGAGAGCTTCAAGCCCGGCCTGCCGGCCGGCATGCTCGGCTTCGTCTTCAACACGCGCCGGTCGATCTTTGCCGAGGTGAAGGTGCGCGAAGCGATCAGCACGGCTTTCGACTTCGAATGGCTGAACAAGACACTCTACAATGGCGCCTTCACCCGGACGCAGAGCTATTGGCAGAATTCGGCGCTCGGCGCTTACGGCAATGCCTCCGACGAGCGGGAACTCGCGCTGCTCGGCTCTGCCAAGGACAAGCTCTCGCCAGAGATACTGGCCGGCACCTACAGCCAGTCAGCGACCGATGGCTCGGGCGGTGACCGCAAGGCGCTCTCCAAGGCGGTCAAGCTGTTTGCCGAAGCCGGCTACAAGATCCAGGGCGGCAAGATGCTCGATGCCAGCGGCAAGCCGCTTGCCTTCGAGGTGATGACCCAGAATGAGGGCCAGGAAAAAATGGCCCTCGCCTTCCAGCGGACGCTGAAGCTGATCGGCATCGACATGGGCATTCGCACCGTGGACGACGCGCAGTATCAGGCCCGGTCCAACAGCTTCGACTATGACGTCATCATCAAGTCCTATACCTCATCGCTCTCGCCGGGCGCCGAGCAGGTCAACCGCTGGGGCTCCGAATCGAGGGATGCTCAGGGCAGCTTCAACTATGCCGGTGTTGCCGATCCCGACATCGACCGGATGATCGAGGCTCTGTTGCAGGCGCGCGAACCTGCAGATTTCCAGGCGGCCGTGCGCGCCTATGACCGTCTGCTGGTCGCCGGCCATTACGTCGTGCCGCTCTATCACCTCGGCGAACAATGGGTGGCGCGGTGGAAACATATCGGTAGGCCTGAGGCCGTACCGCTCTATGGCTATCAGCGTCCGACCTGGTTCGACGCGCGAGTGCAGTAAATAGCGCAGCGACGATGCGTTTCATGGGCCGGGGCTTGTTCCCGGCCCATTTTGATTTAAGTGACGGATCACACACGAGCCTCGCACCAGGAAGGATACACTCATGGACCGCATCACCATCGACCTCGTTTCCGACGTCGTCTGCCCCTGGTGTTATCTCGGCAAGGCGCGGCTGGAACTGGCGCTGGCCGAAGTGCAGGACGAGGTGAGTGTCGACATCAACTGGCGCCCCTACCAGCTCAACCCCGACTACCCGCCTGAAGGGGTCGACCATCAGGTGGAGCTCGCCAAGAAGCTCGGCGGTAAGGAGAACATGGACCGCGGCCATGCGCAATTGCGCGCACTCGGTGCCGAGGTGGGCATCGCCTTTGATTTCGATGCCATCAAGGTCGGCCCTAACACGCTCGACGCGCACCGGTTGATCCACTGGGCCGGTCAGGAAAACCGCGAGACACAGGGCCGTGTTGTCGACCTGCTGTTCAAGGCGAATTTCGAAGAAGCCAGGAATATCGGCGACAAGGCCGTGCTGCTCGACATTGCGGAGGCCGCAGGCCTGTCGCGCCCGGTGATCGATGCCCTCTTGGTGGGCGATGCCGACGTCGATCATGTTCTGGCAGAGGTCGATTCGGCCAAGCAGATGGGCGTCAACGGCGTGCCCTTCTTCATCTTCGATCAGCAATATGCCGTGAGCGGCGCCCAGCCACCGGCGGAGTTGGCCAATGCCTTGCGCGAAATCGCCAAGGCCAAGGCCGAAGCGCTGCGCAATCTGAATTGACGCTTTGCCCGAACACAACTATCCCGGTGCGGTAACCTCCTCCCCGGGATCAGCATCTTGTCTTCCGAAACGACCTTCAAAGGCATCCTGCTCGCCTTCATTTGCTTTGCCGCCTATTCCTTCAGCGACGCCGCCGTGAAACTCGTCGAGGGGCGCGTGCCGCCCTTCGAGGCGGGGTTCATCGGTAGCCTGTTCGGCGTGGTCGCCATTCCCTTCCTGTTGAAACGCGGCGATCGCTACACCGACCTCGTGCGCAGCACGAATTGTCCGCTCTGGGGGTTGCGCTTCGTCTGCTCCGCCGTTGGCACGGTCGGCAGCATCATCGCCTTTACCCATCTGTCGATGGCGGAAGCCTTCTGCCTGATCTTCCTCCTGCCGAGTTTCGCGACGATCATGTCGGTGATCTTTCTCAAGGAGCAGGTGGGGGTTAAACGCTGGGCGGCGGTGCTGATCGGGTTCCTCGGGGTGCTGGTGGTGTTGCGGCCAGGCTTTCGCGCCTTGGAGGTCGGGCATTTGGCGGCCTTGATGTCGG
>JARXAQ010000343.1 GCA_029865825.1 Rhizobium sp. | reverse complement strand
ACAATATCCATGGCCCGCAAGGATGTGATCGACGGTCAGCGCAACGAACCGGGGATTGCGGCTGCGCTGCCGATCCTCAAGCAGCGATTCGGCGACCGTTTCCAGACGGGACAGTCCTTCCGCGCGCAGCATAGTCACACGACGACCTATTTGCCGTCGCAATTGCCTGACGGCGTGGTTTTCGTCGAACAAACGGCCGATGTCCAGGAGGTGGTGCGTATCTGTGCTGAACACCAGGTGCCGATCGTCGCCTTCGGAACAGGCTCGTCGCTGGAGGGGCAGGTCAACGCTCCCTCCGGCGGCATCTCCGTCGATTTCAGCCGGATGAACAAGGTCCTGCAGGTCAATGCCGAAGACCTGGACTGTACCGTCGAGCCGGGCGTGACCCGCGAGGACCTGAATACCTACCTACGCGACACGGGCCTGTTCTTTCCGATCGATCCCGGCGCCAATGCCTCGCTCGGCGGCATGGCGGCGACGCGGGCGTCCGGCACCAATGCCGTGCGCTACGGAACGATGAAGGACAATGTGCTGGCGCTCACCGTCGTCACCGCCAATGGCGCGGAGATCCGCACGGCGCACCGGGCGCGGAAGTCGTCGGCGGGCTACGACCTCACGCGCCTGTTTGTCGGTTCGGAAGGCACGCTCGGTCTGATCACCTCGATTACCCTTCGCCTGCAAGGTATCCCGGCCAAGATCGGGGGCGGTGTCTGTGCCTTCCCGACTGTCGAAGACGCCTGCAATGCCGTGATCATGACCATCCAGATGGGCATTCCGGTCGCGCGCATCGAATTGCTCGATGAGATGCAGATTCGCGCCTGCAACGCCTATTCGAAGCTCTCCTATCCCGAACGGCCGACACTTTTTGTCGAATTCCACGGGACCGACGAAACCGTCGCCCTGCAATCGCAGCAATTCGCCGAGATTGCCGCCGAGTTCGGGGCCGATCCGTTTCAGTACACGGTCAATGCCGAGGAACGGGCGCAGCTCTGGAAGGCGCGCCACAATGCCTATTGGGCCAGCCGGGCGCTCGCGCCCGAGCTTGCTGCCCTGTCCACGGATGTCTGCGTGCCGATCTCGAGGCTGGCCGAATGCGTGGCGGAGACGCAGGCCGACATCCGTGAGCACGGTTTCCTCGCGCCGATCGTCGGGCATGCCGGCGACGGAAATTTTCACGTGCTGCTGCTGTTCAACGACAAGGACCCACAAGGGGTTGCCGAGGCGGAGGCATTTCTGGAGCGGCTGAACGGACGCGCACTCGCGATGGACGGGACTTGCACCGGCGAACATGGAATTGGTCAGGGCAAGATCAGCTATCTGGCGCAGGAACTGGCCTCCGCCTTGCCGATCATGCAGGCGATCAAGGCGAGCCTCGATCCGCAGGATCTTTTCAATCCGGGCAAGATTTTTCGCGTCTGACTACAAGACCTTACGGCTTGCCCCGGCGGCGAATTGGGTTACCCTGCGGCCGAAATCAAGGGAGTGGCATTGGTGCTCGGACGCATACTGGTAACGCTGGGCGGACTTCTGGTGGTGGCGCTGTTTTCCGCGCTGCTCGCCCCCCTCTTTGTCGACTGGACCAATTTTCGGCAGGATTTCGAGGATCAGGCGAGCCAGTTGCTCGGCAAGAAGGTGGTTGTGCATGGGGCCGTCAGCGCCCGCATCCTGCCTTTCCCATCTGTCACGATGGAAGACGTGACCGTCGGTACGGATGTGGATGGCTCGCCGCTGGTGCAGGTCGCCCGGTTCTCGCTCGATGCCGAACTGGCGCCCTTCCTGTCGGGCGAGGCGCGGATCTTCGACATGCGCATCGAGCAACCCAAGGCTCGCATAAGGCTTCTCGCCGACGGCACGCTCGACTGGCTGCGCGGCAGCCGTCCGACCATTCCGGCGCGCACCGTAATACTGGAAAAGGTATCGGTCACCGATGGCCATATCGAGTTCATCGACGAGCAGTCGGGCCGCAATCGCGTGCTTGCCGATCTCGACGCGGACCTTTCGGCGCGCACCCTCGCTGGCCCCTGGTCCATCTCCGGACGGGCGTCTCTGGATGGCGAGGTTGGCGGTTTCGCGCTTACCAGTTCGGAAAGCACCAATGAGACGTTGCCGATCCGGCTCAGGATCGAACCCGATGCACGACCCTTCGACGTTTCGCTCGAAGGGGAACTGGCGCTCGAAAATGGTCGGCCGATCTACAAGGGTCAGTTCCTGTCGGCCTGGAAGGCCGCTGAGCCCGAAGTGGCGTTGGAGAATGCGCCAGTGCCGGGCCCGCGGCTACGCGGCGCCTTCGAACTGACCAATGAGAGCGTCGTCATTCCCTCCTACAGGCTGGAACTGGGTCATGTTGCTGATCCCTACGTCATCACCGGGGAAGCGAAGCTCGACACTGGCGCAAAGCCGGAATTCCTGCTGACGGCCGAGGGACAGCAGGTCGATGTCAATCGCCTTGCGGCTGACGGCAGTCGTGCCAAGACCTCGCGCAACGGGGCCACTTCGCTGCAGCAGCGGCTGGCCTTGCTGTTACAGACGGCGGCGGAGATCCCCGTCCCCAACGTTCCGGGGCGCGCGACGTTGAAGCTGCCGGCAATCCTGGCAGGGGATACCGTCTTCCGAGATATCCAGCTTGATGTCCGGCCTGCTGGTGCCGGCTGGACGATCGACCGTGCCGTGGCTGTTTTGCCAGGACGTACGCAGGTGGAGGCGAGCGGCCGGCTGATGCTGGCGGGGACGCCTTCCTTCGACGGCACTCTTCTCGTCGCGTCGACGCAGCCCTCGGGTCTCGCGACCTGGATTGCAGGCAAGGTCGATCCGGCGATCCGGCAATTGCGATCCGCTGGCTTTTCCGCGACCGTCAATCTGACGCCCGAATTGCAGCGGTTCGAGAAGCTGGAGGTCGCTGTCGGCGACGAACCGCTGAAAGGCAGGCTGGAACGCGAAGCGCGGCCCGGTGTGGCTCCCAGCCTTTCGGTCGATCTGTCCGGCGCCGGGTTGGACCTCGATGCAGCGCGGGCCATCGCCGCGCTGGTGATCGGAGAGGACGCCGAGCGTCATCTCCTGGCCGAGCGGGTCGCGGCCCGACTGAAGCTGGACAGGTTGACGGCCGACGGGATCGACATCCGGGATGTCGACGGCATCGTGAGTTATGAAGGCGACCGACTGACGATCGACCGGATGAACCTGGGCGATGTTGCCGGCGCGTCTCTCGGAATCACCGGGGCGGTGGGCTTGTCTGCGGGTGTGTTCGACGGGGAGGGGCGCGTCACCCTCCGCTCGAAGGACCCGTCCGCTTTTCTTGCACTGCTGAATGAGAAGTTTCCCGGCCGGCCGGTCCTCGCGCGGCTGGTGGAAAGTGCCGAGTTTTACGCCGATACGGATGTGGCGGCCGATGTTGCGATCGGCGCAAGCGACGGCTTGCGTGTCACCGGCGCTGGCCGAAGCAACGGCAGTCGGACGACGTTCGCGGTCACAGCGCCGGATTATGCTGCGCTCGCAAGCGGTGCGGGACGCATCGTCGATATGACGCTTGAAAATGACGATGCACAGATCCTGATGGGGCAGGCGGGCCTTCAGCCGCTGCCGTGGCCGATCGGGGAAGGTGGTCGTCTCGGCCTCGTTTTGACGGGAGCCGATGCCCGGACGGCCGAGGCAAAGATTCGTTTCGACGGCGCACGCACCATGTTCGCGGCGACGGGTCAGTTGACCACCGTCGACCGCCCGCACCTTCTCGATGGTGCGTGGGACCTTTCGCTCGAAAGCGAGGATGTCGGTCCGTATCTGATGGCGCTCGGCGTCAGCCTGCCTGCCAGTACCTCCGGTGTGCCGACCAAGGCGCAGGCGACGCTGCAGCTCTCCGAGGGGCAGATGACCATCGAGGATCTCACCTCGACGGTTGCCGGGCAGGCGGTAAGCGGACACGGCACGGTGGATCTGCGGGGAGCGGTGCCCTCCGCCAAAGCAGCATTGTCTGCGGACAGTCTCGATCTCGAATGGCTGGCGGAGATCATGCTCGGCCCTGTACGGGATCCGGCCTCGGGGGATCTTTCCACGGCGCCTCTCGCCAAAGGTACGGTGACGGCCGATCTCGATCTCGACCTCAAAGCCAAACAGGTCTGGCCGGGAATCGGGGAGGCAATGACGGATGTCGCGGCAAAACTCACGGCCCGGGCCGGGGAACTGACGCTCGACAAAGTAAGCGGCTCCTGGCTGGGCGGGACGATGACGGGCCGGTTGTCGCTCGCCAATACGGACGGCAACGGGTTTCTGCAATCGCGCCTCGACCTTGCTGGAGCCGATCTGCAGCGTAGCCTGAACGCCTTGCGCATCGACCGTGGCCTCGATCCGGCCGAGACCGTGTCTGGGACCTTCGATCTGACCTTTGTCGGGGAGGGGGGCGGGGCGACGGCAGCCGCGTTGATCGGCGGCGCCAGCGGATCGGGTGAGGTGGCCGTGTCTGGTCTTGCGATCCGGGACCTCGACCTTTCGATCCTTCCCCGTCTCATCGTCCAGGCCGACGCGCTCGGGACCGAACTGGACCAGGAGAAGGTGCGGGCGATCACGGATGGGCTGATTTCGGGCGGCGAGACAACGATCGAAAGGCTGAGGCTTCCCTTTGCGCTGTCAGACCGGACCATCAGGGTTCAGAATGCGGTTGCGGAAACTGCGGCTGCGCGTCTCGACGGTGGCGTGCGGCTCGATCTCGCCGCGGGTATGGTCGAGGGAGAGATCGGGGTTGCGCTTGCAGCAGGCGATCTGGCGATGGAGGGGGCCGAGCCCAATCTGCGTTTTGCGCTCCAGGGTGAAGCGCTGTCGCCGAACAGGGTGCTCGACGTGACCGAGTTGACGAATTTCCTCTCGTTGCGCGCCTTCGAGCGGGAACGGCGACGGGTAGAGGCTTTGCAGTCCAGCGTGTTGGAGAAGCAGCGTCTTCGCCGTGAAGCTGCACTTGCCCGATCGAATGCCGAGGTTCGGGTACGGCTCGAAGCGGAAGCGCGCGCCCGTGCCGAGGCAGAGCGATTGCGCGAGCAGCAGCAACCTGCCGAACTGGGGGCACCGGTCGAAGGCTCAGTCGTTGAACCGTCGGGGCCGACGACCGACAGTGTGCCGGCGGCACCCCTTCTTCCTGTGCCGCAGCAGGAGAAGGTCGTCCGCCAGCCTCTGCCAGGCATGAACTTCGAGGGCCTGCCTGGCGTCCAGTGAGGCCAGTCTGCAGCTTTATTCCGGCAACCTGGCTTGGGCTGTTTGGCCCATGCTTCCAACGCGTTTGAGATGGTTCAAGACGTAGAGGCGCAAGGCGGACGAGAGATTGGTGCTGGAGGGGCGATGCTCATCGACTTCGGCGATCAGCGCGGCAAAGCTGATCTCACGGTCGGCCGCAATCTGGCGTAGTTCTTCGAGGAAATCGTCTTCGACCGAAAAGCTTGTTCGGTGGCCATGCAGGGTGATCGAGCGCTTGCGGATCATGATGGCAGCGGTCTCGCATCTGGGGCGCTTGGAACCACACGCCGGCTGGGTTGGGTAGATGCCTCAGTCTTTGACGGGCTGTTCAATCCGACCCTGGTCGTGCTGCTTGGCAGCCTTTTC
>JARXAQ010000062.1 GCA_029865825.1 Rhizobium sp. | reverse complement strand
GATATCTCCAGGCCAATCCGCGTCCGTCTTGCGCATGTTCGTCAGCAACCGAACGAAGGAGGTCCAATCTTCTCCGGTTTTTGGCGGGGCTGGGATTTCTGCCAGCGCCAGCAGCGGCTCGGGGTCGGCTGCTATGGTTTCCAGGATGTTCCCGGCCGTTTTCGGCCCGATACCCGGCAGCATCTGCAGCAGCCGGAAGCCGGCCACACGGTCTCGCGGGTTCTGAGCGAAGCGCAGCACGGCCAGCATGTCCTTCACATGGGCGCTGTCGAGGAATTTCAGGCCACCGAACTTTACGAAGGGAATGTTGCGGCGGGTAAGCTCGACTTCTAGCGGACCGCTGTGGCTTGACGTGCGAAACAGAACGGCTTGGCTCTTGAGCGTCATCCCGATCTCGCGATTGGCAAGCACCTGGTCGACAATGAAGTTCGCCTGCTCCGTCTCATCCTTGACGGTGACGAGTTTTGGTCGCTCCAGCGATTGCCGATCGGTCCACAGGTTCTTGGTATAACGCTCGCGCGCCAGTCCGATGACTCCGTTTGCTGCAGCCAGGATCGGCTGGGTCGAGCGATAGTTGCGATCGAGCGTGATGATGTCGGCGGGCGGGCTGAAGAAGGCCGGGAAATCGAGGATATTGCGAATTGTCGCTGCCCGAAACGAGTAGATCGACTGCGCATCGTCGCCAACCACGGTCAGCCCCCGGCCGCCGGGTTTGAGCGCCATCAGAACTGAGGCCTGTAGGCTGTTGGTGTCCTGATATTCGTCGACCATGACATGGTCGAAGCGATTGCCGATATCGTCGGCCAGATCCGGATCGCTGACCATCTGTGCCCAGTAGAGCAGGAGATCATCGTAATCGAGAACGTTCTGTGCCTGCTTGGCCTCGACGTAGGCCGCAAACAATTGCTTGAGCTGCTCTTCCCAGGTCGCCACCCATGGATAATGCAGACGCAGGATCTCATTGAGCGGCGTCTGCGAATTCACCGCCCGCGAATAGATCGAGAGACACGTGCCCTTGGTCGGGAAGCGGCTTTCCGTCTTGGAAAATCCGAGTTCGTGACGAACAATGTTCATCAGGTCGGCACTGTCTTCGCGATCATGGATGGTGAAATCCACGTTGAGCCCGATTTGCTCGGCGTAGATCCACAAGAGCCTTGCGCCGATCCCATGGAAGGTACCGGACCAGGATAGTGCGTCAGTCAAGATGCCGGAATTTGCACCGAGGACCTGTTTGCAGATCCGCTCGACACGGCGCGACATTTCGGATGCGGCACGCCGCGAAAATGTCATCAGAAGAATACGCCTGGGATCCGCCCCATTGACGATCAGATGTGCCACCCGGTGTGCCAGTGTGTTGGTCTTGCCAGAGCCGGCACCCGCGATGATCAGCAGTGGTCCGGCCGTCTTTCCATCTGGCAGGCCAACACCGTGTTCGACAGCACTCCGCTGCTGCTCGTTCAGTTTGTCCAGATAGGCTGCCGTCATACCGTCATCCCTGAAAAGTGCCCGTCCGTCCTAGCGTGTGGTGAAGAAGCCGACTGCTTGGCCTGTTGCATTCGATCGAACCTAGTCGCCTGCCGAGAGGTTAGCAGCACAGCCGACGGGACTCCAGAACAAATAATGAACGCCCCGCAGTCCGTTGCTGTCGTTCAGCCTGCAAGACGTCCTTTCGCGTCCGAAGCATTGGGCGTTCGAACCGATGTGCCTTCACCCCTGAAAGCGGTGACGCGATTGGCAGTCTGTGCCGTTTTCAGTCAGAAATTTTTATCGGCGGTACCGACTTCGCCGCGAAGTGTACCGCGCTGATTCGGCTCGTGAATCTCTTTCTCTGCTAAAATGAAGGAGGATTTTCCTATTTTAGAGAGCTTGACTCTCGGCCGTCGTCAGAACAGAACGTGAACTTAATCAGAGAAAACGGCATGATACCGTTCATTTTCTCAACACGGACCGAGAGGATTTGCGTGAACGATGGCGGCTGCGCGCGAGCACGTCATAGCGGATCTGCGTGATCGCATAGCCTGTCTTGAGGGAGGGAGGGCGAGGCAATCCGCATGTCTGCCATTCGGCGTCGCCGAGATCGACCAGGTGCTGCCAGGTGGCGGACTTGCTCGCGGCGCATTGCACGAATTCGCTGGCGGTGGTGCCGGAACCGTCGACGGTGCTGCGACTGCCCTGTTCGTCGCAGGGATTGCAGCACGCACCAAGGGTAAGATCGTCTGGTGTTTGACACGGCCGGATCTGTTTTTCCCCGCACTTGCTCAAGCAGGGCTTGATCCCGACAGGGTGATCTTCGTCGGTTGCGGATGCGGCCCGGATCGTTGCGGCCCGGATGAATGGGACATTCGCGAGTATTGACGGCATATGGCGGCGATCGGGCGTACCAGCAGCCTCGCTGGTCGAACTCGCCGAGGCCGATGCGTTTCATCCGTCCATGAGGCTTGAGCGACGCGATGCGCTCTGGGCCATCAAGGCTTTGCGCGACGAGCCCTTGCCGCTCTTTGCGGCAGCAGCGGAGCGCGAGATGAGAACGATTGCCGAGCAGGTCGAACCCGATGTTGAGCTCAGGCAGATGACCGAGGGTCATAACGTCGTTGAAGATTATGGCCATACGGGCCTCACCCTTCGGGACCATCCGATCGCCTTTTTGCGAACGGACCTGGCCAAGCGCCGCATAGTTCCTTGCGAAGAGGCGATGACGGCTCGAGATGGTCGCTGGGTCATGACAGCGGGCCTGGTGCTCGTTCGACAAAAGCCGGGCTCCGCAAAAGGCGTGATGTTCATCACCATCGAGGATGAGACCGGACCTGCAAATATTGTCGTCTGGCCCAAGCTCTTCGAGAAACGGCGGCGTATCGCGCTTGGAGCATCCTTGATGGCCATCAACGGGCGCATCCAGCGGGAAGGCGATGTCGTGCATCTCGTGGCACAGCAACTCTTCGACCTGTCTTCAGACCTTTCCCGCCTTGCTGACAGGGATATGGAGTTCAAGCAGACAACGGGTCGTGGTGACGAGTTTGCCCATGGCTCGGTCGGAGGAGGCGATGCGAGGGACAGTGCGCCTCCGCCAGCACCGCGCGACATATTTATCCGAGACCTGCATATCGACAGTCTGAAGATCAAGGCAAGGAATTTCCAGTGACGAGGTCCGTCGCTTGTCGACAGCCAGACTGCACTCTATCCTGCCATCGATGAAAAACGGCTCACCACATGACGCGTTCGAGCGCGCTCTAGAGCACTTTGCCGACGGCTATTCACAAGGTGTGTTTGACGGCCGTCGCTGGGGTGTGACCGTCAGGCGATCGCCGGATCACAAACGCATCTGGCTTTACGCTGAGGATCTGACAGGAACCGATATCGTCAGCTTCAATCTCTATCGGCTGGAAAGCTCCGGAAACACGCTCAAGCCATGCGAGATGTCATCCGACAAAATCGTCGCCTTCGTGCTGGGTTACCATAGAGAGCCAGACGGTTAAATGTTGCAATAAGCTTGTGCTGCAGAGGGCAGGTAAGCGCCATCGCATTGACCCAGTGAGGATCATCAGCGACTTCGGGAATGTCGGATTTTCCTTTGCGTGTCGCAAGATGTGGTGACGCTCACCGCGAAGCGCGACGCAATATCTTGAATCGACAGGAAGCGCTCGTCTTCACCTCCGCCCATGACGCCGGGTTTCAACGCACGGGCTGCCTTTCCGAAAGATTTTGCGGTCGGTGTTGAATCGTGTGGCAAAGCCGAAGGTGCCTGAGCCTGCGTCAGCACACCCTCAGAGTTGGCCACAGAGGCAGAAACGTCAGTGGCAGGGGGAGTTGCAGAGAAAAGATCAGTTTGCTTGCATTCAGACATGAAAGTCCCGTTCCAGGACCGAGCACGTCTTGCGCAAAGGTTCTAATTCAATTCCAGTCCGGTGTAATTGAATGTCATCACATTTGGCAATGCTGCGTCTGCCCGTTATCCGAAAGGTTTCCCTGCTGCCGGCGCGTCAATTCGACGTGGCGGGCCAAATGGCGGGCTGGACTTTTCACTCTCTATAAAACTGAACAAATTCAGAAACTAAAAAGAAGTTTGGCGGAAGAGGTGGGATTCGAACCCACGGTACGGTCTCCCGCACGCCGGTTTTCAAGACCGGTTCCTTAAACCACTCGGACACTCTTCCCCGTGGACGGCGTTATGCGCAAAGGCTTCGAATTTGGCAAGGGTGTTTGTCGTGCTCAAGAGTAAACGTGAGCGAGGCGCAGTGCATGGGCCCGGATCTCACGTTAACCATGCGTTGACCATGATTGTATTTGGTTTGGCGCCTCACCGCCGCATTTCCCATTTTGGCCACTTTTCCACAGCCTTTTAGCCGGGCAGGCGTACGGGCGGGAGGGTTTCCCGGTGTGGCAGGGGATGTCACGCAGCCAGGCTGATCAGAAGTGGGACATATGCATTCGAGCACAGGCGGCCGGTTGGCCATGGGTGGAAAATGGCTGGGCGTGGCGCTGATATGTGCCTTTACCGCCTCCTGTTCGACCACCAAGGAGACGGCGGAAAAGCCGAAGCGCTCGAAGGAGTATTTTGCCGAGTCGGTTTATGGCGTGAAGGCGAGCCCGCGGCTGGTGGCAAGCGGTCCCGTGCCGAAGGGTGGCGGGCGCTACATGGTTGGCAAACCCTATGTCGTGAAGGGCAAAACCTTCGTGCCCAAGGAAAACCCGCGCTACGACGCCGTCGGTGTTGCTTCGTGGTACGGCGATGCGTTTCATGGCCGGATGACGGCCAATGGCGAACTCTACGACAAGCAGCATCTCTCAGCGGCCCATCCGACCCTGCCTCTGCCGAGCTATGCCCGCGTCACCAATCTCACCAATGGCAGCTCGGTGGTGGTGCGGATCAACGATCGTGGACCTTTCCATGCCGGGCGGTTGATCGATCTGTCGAACAAGACCGCCGACATGCTGGACATGGCCCATAGCGGCACCGGCAAGGTGCGCGTGCAATATATCGGGCCGGCGCGGATGGATGGACATGACATGCCCTATCTGATGGCGTCCTATGTGAAGAAGGGCGAACGCGGTCCGGTCGTCGATCCGCAGGGCGAAATCGCATCGGGCGTTATGGTCGCATCCAACGACGCGGCCATTCCGCAATACAGGCCGCAGCCTGTACCGGTCTACCAGACGGCGCTGGCCGGCTCGACGCCGAGCGGCGGGGCCGTTCCAAACACGCTCGATGCGCAGATGTTGATGACGCAGCCTTCGGGGACTGCGGTCATGGGGCAGGGGAGCGCGGACGCGTTTGCAGCGCTTCCGGAGATCGGTCCTGTGCCGGGTCTTCGGCCGCATCACGTTCCAGGCTATGACGGATCGGGCTATGCGGCCGCCTATGCCGAAGTCCAGGCAGCGGCCGGCGCGCTTGCCTTCGATGCCATTCTCGTGCGCAATGGTAGCCTCACCGAGAGCTCGATTCTCTCTTCGGTCGCCAAAGGCGGGATCACGCTCTCCAGGGGGCTTTGACTGCGGCGATCGGAGCTGAAACGCGTTCCGACCGCCTCAGCCGTAGCCGAAATGTGACCATGCGTCCTCGCTTCTCCCTCATCCTACCGCTGATCATGGTGTGCCTGGTGTCACAAGCCTGGCTGCCGGCGCGTGCCCAGGAAGCGGTGAAGCCCGCTGTGATGGAGACGAAAGCGGTTCAGGCCTATCTGATCGAGGCGTCGACCGGGACGGTTCTTCTGGCGAAGAACGAGCGACAGAGCTTTGCGCCGGCGTCGCTTGCCAAGCTGATGACGCTCGAAATCGTCTTCCAGGCGCTGAGCAAGGGCGATATCCGGCCCGACACCCTCTATCCGGTCTCGGAATATGCCTGGCGGACGGGTGGCGCGCCGTCGCGGACCTCGACGATGTTTGCGGCGTTGAAAAGCCAGGTGCCGGTTGCCGATCTCATCAAGGGGATCGCCGTGCAGACGGCAAACGACGGCTGCCTGATCGTGGCCGAGGGTATGAGCGGCTCGGAGGCAAACTTCGTTGAGCGGATGAATGCGCGCGCGGCGGAACTGGGGCTGAAGGACAGCCATTTCGGCAACGCAACCGGCCTGCCGCATCCGGACAACCGCTCGACGCTCGTCGATCTCGTGACACTCGCACAGCATCTGCAGCGGGTGTATCCAGAGCTCTACAAGATGTTTTCCCTTCCGGAATTCGAATGGAACAAAATCCTGCAGCGCAATCGCAACCCGCTGCTGGGCATCGGCGCCGATGGGCTGGGGACTGGTTTTGCCGATGGCAGCGGTTTTGCCATCGTCGCCTCGATGGAGCGCAACGGGCGACGGTTATTCTTAGGGCTCGGCGGGCTTGTCACTGACAAGGAGCGTACCGCCGAGGCGACGCGGTTGTTCAACTGGGGATTCGACGGCTTCGAGATGCGCCGGCTTTTCGACCAGGGCGAGGTGATCGGCGAGGCGAGTGTTTATGGAGGGGCGCAATCGACCGTGCCACTCGTCTCTCGAGTGCCGGTTGAAGTTTATGTGCCGGTCGATAATCCCGAGCGACTGCAGGCGCGCATCGTGTATCGCTGGCCGCTTCGCCCGCCGGTCGCATCTGGAGCCGAAATCGCCGTTCTCAACCTGCTCGCAGGCGACAGGCCGCTGCTGTCGGTTCCGCTGCAAAGCGCCGTGTCCGTCGACGTCGGAACTTTGCGTCAGCGGGCGGTGGACGCCGTGATCGAACTCCTGTTCTTCTGGCTCTAAAAGCGCAAAAAACGGGCTGGTCATGCGCTTGAAGGTTTCGTTTCGGCCCGTCTTGCGGTAGAGGCACTGGGAGTGCCTTAAGGGCAGATTGCGATACGCGCCTTAACGGTGCGGGAAGAAGGCAAGGCATTGGCGACCGGTCCCGGATTGTTCGTGAGTTTCGAAGGAGGCGAGGGGGCCGGCAAGTCGACCCAGATCCGCCTGCTGGCCGAAGCCTTGCGCGACCGCGGCCATGACGTGGTGGTGACGCGCGAGCCGGGCGGCTCTCCGGGGGCAGAGGCGCTCCGCCATGTGCTGCTGACCGGGGCGGCCGAACCCTTCGGCATTCGTATGGAAGCGCTTCTGTTTGCCGCCGCCCGGGCGGATCATCTTGCCTGTTTCGTGCGTCCGGCGCTGGCTCGGGGCCAGATTGTGCTCTGTGACCGCTTCGTCGATTCCTCGCGGGTTTACCAGGGCGTGACCGGCAATCTCGAACCGACGCTGATGGCCGCATTGGAACGGGTCTCCGTTGCCGGCACCATGCCGGACTTGACGCTGATCCTCGACCTGCCGGCGACCGTGGGTCTTGCCCGCGCGCGGCGCCGTGCCGGGGCTGCTGCCGCGCCGGCGCAGCCCGACCGCTTCGAAAAGGAACGCACGGACGTGCATGAAAAACGCCGCCAGGGCTTTCTCGACATCGCGGCACGCGAGCCGGAGCGTTGCCGGGTGATCGATGCCAGCCTCGACGTCGACCGGATCGCCCGGGACATCCTGGCGGATGTGACGCTTGTTCTGGTGCAGCGCAGCGGCCAACGGCCCGAGCTGGCGGCCGGCCGATGAGTGACGAGCGGGCAGGGCTGCTGGACGGCGCGATTGCGCCAGCACTGAATACGCGGCTGTTCGGCCATAAAGAAGCAGAAGAGTTTCTGGCGCGCAGCTACAAATCCGGCAAGGGGCATCATGCGGTGCTGGTCGAGGGGCCTGAGGGGATCGGAAAAGCGACGCTCGCCTTCCGCTTCGCCAACCATATCTTGCGCCATCCCGATCCGCTGGCAGCTCCCGATGCAATCGAGGATCCCGACCCCGAACACCCGATCAGCCGGCAGATCGCGTCGGGTGCCAGCCACAATCTTCTGCATCTGTCGCGACCGGTGGACGACAAGACCGGACGGGTGAAGCAGGCAATCACCGTCGACGAGGTGCGCAAGGCCGGGCATTTCTTCAGTCAGACGTCGGGTACCGGCAACTGGCGGATCGTGATCATCGATCCGGCCGACGATCTGAACCGCAATGCGGCAAATGCGATCCTGAAAATACTGGAGGAGCCGCCGAAGCGGGCGATGTTCCTCGTTTTGTCCCATGCGCCCGGCAAGCTGTTGCCAACCATCCGGTCGCGCTGCCTGCCGCTTCGATTGCACGAACTCGACAGTCAGGCGATGGATCAGGCGCTCGGGCAACTGGGCCTCGCGATCCCGGCGGAGAAGCGTGAAGCGGTGCTGACGCTTGCCAAGGGAAGCGTGGCGCGGGCGTTGAAACTGGTGAATTATGGCGGAGCCGATATTCTCGAGGCCTTCGAGCAGATGCTCGCATCACAGGGCCCGGCACAGCGGCGGATGATGTTCAAGATCGCGGAGGCGTTGTCGGGCAAGGACAGCGAGGTGCCCTTCGGCTTCTTCATCGAACATCTCGGCGATCATTTGGCCGAGACAGCGCGCAGCTTTGCCCGTGCCGGCAATCTGAACGCCGCCGATCATTACGCGCGGCTGACCTCGACGGTCGGCGAGCAGCTGACGGTGGCTGGTGCCTACAATCTCGACCGCAAGCAGACGATCCTCGACGTTTTGTC